>JAHFEU010000111.1:3734-6590 GCA_023248295.1 Nitrospirota bacterium
CCGGCGACGAAGGCGATCCCGGTGGTCAGGAGCGTCTCACAGGCGACCCGGCCATGTTTGTCTTTGGCGATGATGGCGTCCAGGATGCCGTCGGAAATCTGATCGGCGATTTTATCCGGATGCCCTTCGGTGACGGATTCAGAGGTGAACAGGAAGTTATTTCGGCTCGTTTTCATGGTCCCTCTTGTTCTTTGCGCCTCGATGATGGCTGGCTTGCTCTCGCGCGGTGGGAACTACGCCGACACCAGGTCGGGCAGCTTCTTGTAAACCATAAGTACTGATTTGTCAACGACAAATCCCCCTTGCGACAGGGCGGGATGCGTAGGCCGTTCGCTTGACACTGCTCTGACGCGGCCTGTAAGATACTTTGCTCTTTTGCGGGTGCCGGCCTCGCGGCGCGGCGCCGAACGCCACGGTTCCTTTCGCCCGATTTAGGTTGAGATCCCAAGAGGTTGCAAGACTCATGAGGTCAGCGCGGGGATGAGTGGCAAACCGCAAGTCTTGGCCGAGCGGGACACCACTGGAGGGTCTACCCCGGGGCTCGGGTGGGAAGAAGTCAAGGCAGAACTCCTCCAATTTTTCGCCTCGATCAAGCTGGCCATGTTCCTGTTCATCGTCCTGGCGATCACGGCCACGATCGGGACCGTGATTCAGCAGGGCGAGCGTCCCGAGGTGTACGTCAAGGAGTATGGCGAGGAGGCGTACCGTTGGTTCCTGCGCCTCGGCTTCACCGACGTCTATCACACCTGGTGGTTCACCAGCCTCTTAGCGCTGCTCTGCATCAACTCCCTCACCTGCTTCCACCAACGGTTCCCGGCGATCTGGCGCTCGATGCAGCAGGACAAGGTGAACATCGGGCTGCCGTTCATCAAAGGCATGAAGCACACCGTCGCGATTCCGGTGGCCGGCTCCAAGGCGGGCGTGGCGGAAGGGATCGTCAACATGCTGGTCGGGAAGGGCTATCGCGTGCTGGCCAGGAACGATCCGCAGGAGGTCACGCTGTACGCCACCAAGGGGGTGATGGGGCGCGTGGGCGCCCACGTGGCCCATCTCAGCGCCACCGTGATCGTGTTGGGCGGGCTCATCGGCAGCTATTGGGGATTCCAGGAATTCGGCGTCTGCCTGGAGGGCCAGACCTATCACATCCCGAAGGGCAATTTTGACCTCCACGTGAACAAATTCTGGATCGACTACAACGACAACGGGTCCGTGAAGTCGTACAACAGCACGCTGACCGTTCTTGAACAGGGCCAGCCCGTCACCATGAAGACGATCACGGTGAACGATCCACTGGTGCACAAGGGCATCTGGTTCTATCAATCCAGCTACGGCGATGCGTGGGACCGGGTGGAGGTGGCCCGCGTCCATATCAAGGACAAGGCCACGGAGAAGATCCTGAAGACGGTGGACCTGGAATGGAAGAAAGAGATGACCGTGGACAACCTGGGCCTCAAGCTGGTCATGACCGACTTTGTGGCCGATTTCGGGTTCAATTCCTCGGAGAAAGTGGTGTATTCAAAAACGGTGGAGCACGAGAACCCGGCGATCCGGCTGGCGATCACGGAACAAAAGACCCCGCAGGCGCTGGCCGTCCAGGCCACCCCGTGGATCTTCTACCATTACCCGGACCTGTTCGAGATTCAGGGGTCTCGCTACCGGTTCGAGCTGGTCGGCTACCAACCCAAAAAATTCACCGGCCTCCAGATCACCAAGGACCCCGGCGTGAACATCGTGTGGGTGGGGTCGACCATGATCGTGGTGGGCATCACGCTGTCGTCCTTCATTTACCACCGGCGGCTGTGGGCCAAGGTGATCCCCGGCGCGGGAGGGGTGACGGTCCACCTCGGCGGCAACACGCACAAGAGTCAGATTGATTTCCAGAAGGAGTTTCGCAAGCTGACGGAGCGCATCAAAACGCTAAACACGTGAAGCGGGCAGCTCGTCGCTCGTATCTCGCATCTCGTATCTCGTGAAGACTCGGACGAGATACGCTTCACGAGATACACTTCACGTCCATTCACGCTTCCCGGAGGGAACCATGTTTCGGTCGCTGTTCCTGTTCGATATGACGTTTTGGCTCTACCTCGCCGCGTTGACGCTCTACGTGGGGTACATCCTGGCGAAGCGGCCCGGCATGCAACTGGCCGCGGCCGGCCATCCCGCGTCGGGGGTGGCCGACGGCGATGGCGCCTGGGCGACGCAGATCGGCCAGGTGGCCACGATCGTCACGATCTTCGGGTGGGTGGTCAACACCCTCGCGCTGGGGACCCGGGCCTACGAGCGCCTGGAGCTGCGTGGCACGTTCGCCCCCTGGTCCAACCAGTTCGAGGCCATGGCGTACGTCTCCTGGGCGATCATTCTGGGCTACGTGGTGCTCGAGCTCCGGTACCGCATCAAGGTGATCGGGGCCTTCGTGGTGGGGATCGGCTTCATCGCCATGGGAGCCGCCTCGTTGCTGCCGTACCGGTACCAGACCGCGGAGCCGCTGGTGCCGGCGCTGAACAGCTATTGGATCTACATCCACGTGTCGGTCACGCTGACCAGCTACGCCGCCTTTGCGATGGCCGGGGGGCTGGGGGTCATGTATCTGCTGAAGGAGCGGGCCGAACGGCGGGGCAGCCGGTCCAGCGTGTTTGCGGCGTTTCCGGACCTGGAGACGATCGACGAGCTGGGGTACAAGGCGATCATGGTGGGATTCCCCCTGCTGGCGTTCGGCGTCATCCTGGGAGCCATGTGGGCCAATTACGCGTGGGGCGGCTACTGGAGCTGGGATCCGAAGGAGACCTGGTCGTTGATCGTCTGGCTCATTTACGGCGCGTACATCCATGCGCGCATGACCAGGGGATGGGAAGGGCG
>JAHFEU010000111.1:6690-8702 GCA_023248295.1 Nitrospirota bacterium
ATCGCGCTCGCCTCCGTGGCCATCCTGGCCCTGGCCTTCGGCCTGGTCTGGATGCAGAGCTCCAAGTATGAGCCGCTCACGGTCGGGAAGATCGCGCCGGACTTCGAGCTGCCCGATCTGGTGGAGAAGGACATCCGCCTGTCGGATTTCCGCGGGAAGGTGGTGTTCCTGAATTTTTGGGCGACCTGGTGCAAGCCGTGCCGCGAAGAAATGCCCTCCATGGAGGTCCTGTACAAGAATTTCGAACAGGACGGGCTGGTCGTGCTGGCGATCAGCATCGACCGGGTGACGACGAAGAAGGATATCCCGCCGTTCGTGAAAAGCCTCAACCTCACCTTTCCCATCTTGATCGATTCGTGGGGACAGACCGACAAGCGGTATAAGCTCATGGGAGTCCCCGAGACCTATATCATCGATCAACAGGGCGTCCTGCGGGAGAAAGTCATCGGCCCCAAGGACTGGACCATCCTGGATAATCTTCACACCATCACCGGACTGCTGAAATCCGGTGTCAAGTCCGCACGGGCGGCTCCTCCGGCCGGGTGACGTCATGGTCATGCGGGGGCGGATTCGGGCGGGTCTGCTGGCCCTGCTCGTGGCGGCCGGGGTGGGATGTGATCGGGGATCCACCGAGTCCGATGTGATCCCATCGGCTGAGGCGCCCCCGATCGTGGGTCGGTCGGTTCTCACGGTCGGTTCCGCCGCGCCGGACTTCGAGCTCTGGAACCTGGAAGGCCAGGCGGTCTCGTTGTCGGATTACCATGGCGGGGTGGTGTTGATCAACTTCTGGGCGACCTGGTGCGGTCCGTGCCGCGTGGAAATGCCCGCCATGGAGTCGCTCTATCGTGAGTTCGACCGGAAGGATTTTCAAATTCTGGCGGTGTCAACCGATGCTCAGGGTGCGGCGGTCACCCGTCCGTTCAAGGAATCGCTGGGCATCACGTTTCCGATCCTCCACGATTCGGATTTTCGGGTCGGGATCACGTACGGAGCCAGAACCCTGCCGATGACGTTCCTCGTGGATCGCCGGGGGATCATCATGCATCGCATTTTCGGGGCGAGGGACTGGCACAGCCCGGAGGCGCGGCAGCTCATCCGAACGCTGCTCAAGGCGCGGTGACCATGGTTGAGTCGCTGCACAATATCTCCCTGTTTGCCGCCTTCATGGCCGGGTTGCTCTCCTTCGTCTCCCCCTGCGTCCTTCCCCTCGTCCCCTCCTACATCTCGTATATCACGGGTCTGTCGCTGGACCAGCTCGCGGATGCCGCCGAGCGGCACCGGTTCAGGAGAGCGATCGTGGTCAACTCGCTGCTCTTCATCGTCGGGTTTTCGTGTGTGTTCATCTCGTTCGGCGCGTCAGCCAGCCTGATCGGCCAGATGTTGATCACGTATCAGGATCACATCAGGAGATTCGGCGGCGTGCTGATCGTGATCTTCGGGCTGTACCTGCTCGGCATCCTGAACCTGAACTTTCTCCAGACCGAGAAGCGGCTGCACTTCAGGAGCCGTCCCGCCGGCTATCTCGGGTCGTTCCTCATCGGCGTGGCCTTCGCGGCGGGCTGGACGCCGTGCGTGGGGCCGGTGTTGGGCACCATATTGCTCTATGCCAGCACGACCGACTCCTTGATGAGCGGGGTGACGCTCCTGACCTCCTACTCGCTGGGCCTTGGGATCCCGCTGTTTGCCACTGCGCTCGGCGTGGACCGCTTTCTGGCCTCCTTCAAGCAGTTCCGGGCCTACCTGTGGGGGGTGTCGGCCGTCAGCGGTGTTTTTCTCGTCGTGGTGGGCGTCTTGATCTATGCCAACTCGCTGACCCTAATCACGAGTTTGCTGGAACGGTATGGGATTGGCTGGTATCTTGGGCAGTGAAATGCCGTGAGGCGTTAGGCGTGAGGCGTGAGGAGTGATCGAAAGGACGTGAAGCGTCGCTCGTGCCTGCGCGCTGGAGCGCTTCGGCGCGCAAGCGTGAAGCGTATCTGAACGACCGTATCTCGTCGCTCGTGAAGCGCAGG
>JAHFEU010000112.1 GCA_023248295.1 Nitrospirota bacterium
ATGTCTGGAGCTTCCGCGCGATGCTAACGTCCCACGACTCGAGATGGAACCGCTGGGATGCCAGGCGATGAACGCGCGCCAGGTATTGGTCGCCGAACAGCTTGAGCGTGTTGGTCACCAGTTCGAACAAGATGGCGCTATCGACCTGTAAACGGGCTATCCGGCGCAGGTCGGTCCTGAGAGAACCGGGCAGCGCGAGGCGGTCCCACCTGCGCTTGGACAGGGCCTCATAGGCCTGATCCAGCGCATCGTCCAATTGCCGATCCAAGAAGCGCATCTCCAACAGCTCGACGTTGGCGAACTCCAACACGGCCCGCACATCGTCCATCTCCTGCCCAAAGATCATGGCCGCATTCCAGTCGATGATGGTCGCATCATCCAGGCCGAAGGAGATGCGATGGGCCATCGCATCTCGGACCTCCTGCTCCGCGAGAGGCTGAGACTCGGATCGCAGCACTTGGACGATAGCTTGGGCGTGGGGGGCAATGGCGCCATCGACAGACAGCGGCGGCATCGACGCATCGATCTGGAAGATGACATAGTCTTCCACGGAGTCGGCAATGTGCGGCCGTTCAACAGTGCCTTCGATGGCTACGAGGAGATCTTCGACCCGACGTCGTGAATCGGCCAGCAGGAACTCGTTTTCATAAAGGGCTTGGCTGAGGGCGAGGAGACCCGGGAAATCTCCTTCGAGGGGGATACTGTAGGTGACGGAAACGGCCCCGAAATCGTAGACCAGCAAGTCCGCGGTGGCCGTGGTTCGGCATGGGCCAATGGTCAGTGGTTCCACTTCTTCGGCGACGCGCAGCGGAGCGGGGCTATAGTCGAAGTAGGAGGGCGATCGATGCTTGTGCCGGATCCGGATGCGTTCCGTGATCGTGGTAATCCGACGCTCGGCCTCGTCAAGGTCAACCGCTCGGCCGACATCATAGGCGAACAGCGCATAGCACATGCCCTTGTTGACGGCTAACCCCGCTCGGTCCTCCTGAGCCACCCCTCACCTCCCGTGGGGCATTCACTGGATCGCCTCGCCCCCCATTGTCTCATGATTGACCCTCACGCATGCGCTCATATTGTGGGCAGGCTCCTCTGAGCCGGGCGCGTTCGGTATTTTCCCGGCTCATTCCATGTCCCTCACAGCAGGATGAGGATAAAGCCGCCAGCGCACAGTGCCGCTGCCATGCCGGTGGACACCGGGATGGCCAGTTGCCGTCCGCCCAGCCAGGTCGCAATCGCGGCCTTCACCATCGTGTTGGTCATCGTGGCAAGGACGATTGCGACTGCCGCGATGGCTGCGCTGAGCCCATCCCGATGGAACCTAGCCATGGACAGGGTAATCGGATCTACATCAGTCGTGCCGGCCAGTAGACTTGAGGCAAAAAGCCCCGGGTCACCCAGCATGGCATGCGCGGCCTTCGCCACGAAGATCACGACTGCGTAGAACAAGCCGAACTTCAGTGCCGCACCCAGTTCGAACGGGTTCCGATAGGATACAGGCTCAGCACCGGCGAGTGCTCGCGGTGACCGCACGTAGAGTGCTAATGCGGTTGCATAAACGACCGCCATCATAATGCCGAGGGGCCAAAGCAGGACAGGGAGCAACGGGATATCGACAATCCCGACAATGACGAGCACACGCGCGAACATGGTCCCAGCAGCCGTCAGAATCGCGACAGCCGCTGGCCCGACCGCCGCCTGCGACTCCCGAACCTGCGTCGCCAGGCTTATGGTCACAGCCGTTGAGGACACCACGCCGCCCAGGATACCAGTGAGTGCCAAACCCTTCGTGGGTCCGGCAATGCGTGTCGCGATATAGCCGAGAAAGCTGATGCCGGCGATCAGAACAGTCATCAGACCGATGTCGAAGGGATTGAGGACGTTGAACGGGCCAAATGTCCGGTTCGGAAGTAGCGGCAAGACGACGAGAGCCATGATGACAAACTTTGCGGTCGCGTAAATGTCGTCCCTGGAGACCTGCTTCACCACATGATGGAGCGGTTCCTTAAACGAGAGAAGAGCCATCACGACGCCGGCGCTGGCGACGATGAGGAGGTAGCGCTGACCGATGGCGAGAGGGAGACCTGGGAGAAGGGCCGTGACGCCGAGCAGGAAGGTGATCAGGGCGGCCACTTCCGTCGTGACCCCTGGAGCGGGATCAGTCTTCCATTCCTGCTGGTAGGAGACCGCGAGGAATGCGCCGAGGACCAGCAAGGCTCCGAAGATCGGCCATGCTCCCATCGTGTGGGCGGCCAGAGCTGACAGTGCCCCAGCCAGCCCAATGAGGGGAAACGTCCTCACCCCTCCGAGACGATGTCTCTTGTCGAGAGGCCTGGATTGCTCACGCTCAAGACCGATCAAGGCTCCGGCCGCGAGGGCGATCAGAAAACCAAAAAAGATCTCCTCAAACGACACAATAGGCCCCCTCGTCCATCTTCCTACCGGGCCAGCGCCGGCTTCCTCTCCAGGACCATCTTGGTCGTCTTGAAGACCGCCTCAAGGTTGAGGGAAATACTGTCGATGTCTTGTTGCGCCAGGAAGTGAGCAAAGTCCGGATAGGCACTGGGGCCTGGCCGCAGTCATCCTCAGGTGACGCGGAGTTCAGATCATTGCCTGACCCCGCGCTGCGACGTAGGTCTCTTTCTTCGTGAACAGGAGAGCTCCCAGCCCGAACAGGATGACGATGAGCGTCACCAGTCCACCCAGCACCGGGATCAGCGCCAGAAGAAAATACGCAACCAAGCCGACCACAAACGCCCACCGTTTGCGATCAGCCTTGCCCAGCCGTTGGAAGATTGCTTGGCCAGCCCAAGCGATGACCACGACTCTTGAGAGGTACAGGACTACGAAATACCACGCCAGCGCCACAAGAGCGAGGGGGAGTCCAACTATAGTAAGCGCGAGCAATCCCGCAAGGAGCGGAGGCCCGATCAGGGCGAGGAGGCCCAGCCCGAGCGAAGCCATAGGCCGCTGCCGCAACTGATCCACAGCTTTCTGTGTGGAGTTCGGGTAGAAATGCATCAAAAGGAATCCCAGAACCAAGGTGGACACAAAGCTCATGGCGAGTAGAAGCAGCTTCAGGCCGGCCAGCAGTCCAAGGATCGCTTTGGCTGATGGCAGACTGTCCCTTGGAAATTCCTTTCGCGTGACGGACCCGGAAATCTTCGCCAGGTCATCAACCGAGGCGAACGCTGGACTTTGGTAGGTGAGGTTTCCGGTCACGGCCGCCTTGGACGTGAGGCGAACCCTTCCAACTATTGCATCAACGTCGCCACCGATGCGGTTCGAAATCGTGAGATTGCCCGCAGCGATCTTCACATCATGGCTCACTGGGGCCGCGAGCTGTATATTCCCTCCACCGGCGACCACTCCCCCATGAATCGAGGCGGATGGCGTCAATTCAATATTGCCCCCGCCCACGGTGAGATTCCTACCCATGTCGCCGCTGATCGTGATTTGCCCCCCGGCAAGGCGAGCGTCTTGGGCTACTGTTCCGGAGATCGTGACCGTCCCGCCAACGGCGAGGAGATCGCCCTTGACCGTGCCATCCACCAGGATTTGTCCGGCCACGGCATAGAGGTCACCATTAATGGTTCCGGAAATCTCGACGACCTCGCCAAAGGCAAAGAAGTCTTTGTCAATGACTTGCCCGGCAGGGACCGTCACAAGTTTCCTGCTCGAAGCCTTCTCGTCATTCTCATCTTTCGCGAAGGCGACTGAGAGAGTGGGGAGGAATACCAGGAGGGCTGCAGCCACGATCAATTTATTTGCTGCCGGGCTGTTCAACAGAGTCTCCTTTCTGTTTGGGCTTTCGTCCTGCATAGAGCACCACAAGACCAATCACACCGATGACCACGGCCAGTATTCCCATGAGAACCAGGCTATCCATCGCGCTCTTCTCCCCGTTGCTTGCACGACGTCCGACCGAACCCCGGCCAGTCTTCTTTCACCATGGACGAGCCAAGCCCCGGCAGCACCGCATCCCGTCATGACTAGCGGATGACCAGTGCTGGGCAGGCTGTCCGGTGGACAACTGCGTGCGAAACGCTCCCGAGTAAAAACCGATCCAGCCGCTTGCGTCCATGGGAACCGACCACCAGCAGATCGAATCCAGCGGCCTCCCGCCCGATCACCTCTGCGGGGTCTCCCTTGAGCGCCCGACCTGTCGCCGTGTAGCGCGCTCCGTTCAGCTCCGCGACCACACCGTCCACAAGCTCTTGAGACAATTTCAACGCGGCCTCGTCCCAGAGTCCAAACGACGGAATCACGGCGGGGTCTCCATAATGAGGCGTGGGGACCACGCTGATTACCGAGACCTCGACCGGTTTGTTGAAGGGATGCATGCGGAACCAGGCCCTGAGTCGTCCCGAGTCCTCGGGGCCCTCAACAGCCAGCAGCACGCGCCGCAGTTCGCCGAGCAAGCCTTTGACGACGAGCGTCGAACAGGGGGCGTGCGTGAGGACGCGGTGAGAGACGCTCCCGAGAACCAACTCCGCCACCCGTCCTCTCCCGCGGGCCCCCACCACCACCAAGTCGGCGGAGGCGGAGCGGGCCGCACCCAAGATCACGTCGGCGGGAGAGCCGATTTCGCAGACTCGCCTGACCGAGGCTACGTCGGATGGCACGAGGGCGGAGGTCCGGTCGAGGACCTGCTGGCCGGCCTCGAGCATCCCTCGACGGAACTCGTCGTAGCCTCGAACGTCCATGGCCTGAGCGACCGCGGGGGACTCCAGGAAACCGAGATCAACCGCGTGCACCAGCGTGAGTTCCTTCGGTGTATAAAGGAGAGTCACCTGCTGAACGGCGTTGAAGGCCTGCTCCGACCAATCCACTGCGACGACGACGCGCATCGAACACTCGTCCCCTGCAAGGCCGATGTTGGACCTAAGCTGCCGGAATCTCCAACAGGTATAACTCCCCTTTCATCTGCGGGTGCAGGTCACAGCGGAAGGAGTAACTCCCGGTGCGGACCGTCGTGAATCGGATCACCAGGGTCTTGCCCGGGTCCACGTAGAAGCCTTCCACTCCCTTTCCGTAGGCTGCAATTCCTTCGCCTTCTCCGTGCAGCAGAAGCCCGGCCATCATCGGAGAAGTGAATCCATGACGGACAATATCCTGGTTGCGAAGGATGATGGCAGTGGAAGTGTGCAGCCGCACCGGGGAAGGCTGGGTCAGCATGAACGTGTAGTCTCGGATAATGATCTCAACGCGCTGCTCCTGGGCGGTCAGGGTTTCAGGTAGGGCATCGACGCCGAAAATGGTCAGCGCGACGGAAATCATCATCAGGGGAAGACAACGTGACGGGTTAACGCAACGCATTGAGGTCCTCGTAATGAAAGCCCACCGTCTTTTTCAACGCCTCCCTGAGCTCCTCTCCGTTGAGCTGCCGATTGGAGATCTTGCGGAGGCGTGCGGCAAGGCCTGCATCGCCCAGGGTCTCCTCCGCCCATCGGACGAAGTCCTGACGGCGATCGTGATATTCCAAACTCTCACTCGGCAGGGCCGGAATGAGATGCAAGAACTCGAAGAGGCTGGCGGCTTCTGCCCCCACGCCTCCCTGCGCATCCCGAAACCAGAATCGCTTGCCCGGCGGAAGCGGGGTCTCCAAGTATTTGTACAAGTGCCGAACGTGCGGGATTCGGCGGATGGCTGGTCGTAGGCGGACGACTGGGCCGCCGCAGAGAAGGACGCAACCCGCCCGGATGTCTCCCAGGTTCGCCTCATCGAGTCCGCAGTCCCGACAGTGCTCCTGTACTCCACGAGCCGTTTCCGGGTCGCTCAGGCGGGTCAGCAAACAGTGATGGATGAGGCGAAGCACCGCCGGATCCAGCCGGTCAGGCCGGTAGGACACGAAGGCCCAGCCACCTTCCTCCAGCAGAGGAAGCATGGTGGCCGTGACTTCGGCTCCAGCGAAGAGGAACTGTTGGGCTTCATCCAGGACGATCCAGTGTGGTCGGTACTTTCGCTCCCGAACGGGGCGAAGCGCGCGCATCAGCTCGGCTACATAGCCGCTGCGTAGGGTCACCGGGTACCGGCTGAGATCCAGCACCGCCGAGACTCCCCCTGCCTCCAGCAATGACATGACCACTGACGGCGAGGGCAGGGATGATCGGTCACCCTCCATGGCCACGAATCGTGGGAGCGCCCGCAATCCGCGAAAATCCCCTTCCGGGTCCACGAGCAGCACTTGGTAGTCCTCATGATGAAGTCCTTCGGCCAACAGGCCAACCATCCAGGACTTGCCGGTGCCTGAGTCCCCGAAAACACCAAGGTTCCGTCCGGCCAGACGGGCGGCTGGCAGGGTCACCATGCGGCCGGATTCCTCCTGCCCGAGTGAAATCACCCGTTCGCGCCGGAGAGGTACGTCCAGGAATTGGCCAGCCAAGGGGTAGCGTTCCAGGATCTCAAGCACACCCTGGGGGCCAGGCGCCGCAGCGACCAGGTCCGCCATTTCTCGGACAGCGGGCACTGCATCACTCACGGCAATCGCGACCTCAGCCATGGTCAGCATCGAGAGATCATTCTCCGCATCCCCGAATGCGGCCAGATTGCGAGCCGAGAATCCGCAGAGCGTGAGGAGACGCTCAAGCCCGGCCCCTTTCGCCGCTCCAGGTGGGATCACCATGACGGCACCCTTGTTGTATTCGACCGACGCACCGCCTCCATGGGTGCTCAGGGCCTGCCAAACTCTTTGATCGTGGGGCGCCCATGTGGCCGCAATGGCCAAGCCTCGCTCGAACGGGACTTCGGCCTCTTCTAATAGCTTCAAGAGGTGAGGGTCGAGCTGACCAAATGGAAGATAGATCTCGCCGCTGGCGGGGTGCGAGAGCACGGCGCCGTTTTCCCAGACGATACCGGTGAACAACTCTCCGAGGTGGCCCAGCGAGACCGTGTCGAAACGCCGTCCGGTGACAAGAAACAACGCATACCCCCTGGCGCGGCATTGCTCCAATGCGCGCTCCAGCTCGGGAGGCACGACGCCGTCCACGGCAAGGGTCCCGTCGAAATCAAAGGCCATCACGCGGCGATACATACCCACCTCAAGCGGTGCAGTGCTGAGTCGTGAGACCTGAACACTCCTACCTCAGGACTCATAACTCAGAACTGTATCATTCATATGCCGACCAGCACCCGGTGCTGACTGATGGCCTTGAGCGTGTGCATGACGTCTGCATAAGACAGTTCCGGCGCCTGCTTCGCCTTGGTGTCTTCGGCATGCATGACCAGATCGTTCATCGAGAGCAATCCTTGGAGCACGCCATCCCCATCCACGACCGGGAGCCGGCGGACTTTTTCTCGTTTCATGATACCGAGCGCTGTGTGAATGTCATCGGTATCCCGGCAGGTCCACGCTTTTCCGGAGACGGTCTCCCACACGGTAATGGCCGATGCAGGTTTGTTCCTTGTGGCCACCGCCATGCAAATGTCGCGGTCCGTGATCACGCCGACTACCTTTCCTTCTACATTCAGTACGGGCAGCACTCCGCAGTCGCTGTCCCACATCATTTGGGCCGCCGCTGCGAGGTTGGTGTGGGGACCACAGCATTGCACATCGCGAGCCATGATGTCCTGAACCTTCATACGTCACCTCCATCGCTTATCGCTCCCATTTCACCCGGATAAATTGCTCGCCTTCGTCGTAATGGAATGAGCAGTTGCCTTCATAGGCATGATGCAGCGTTTCGCCGATTCGACGGGACAGATGCGTGTCGGTCGTGGCGACAACCAGCCCCCCGCCTTGCTGCTCGATGCTCATGATCCGAGAAAGGGGGTGCTCCGCTTTCTCCTTCGCCTCGGTGTTGCGGACGACACCCAGGATTTCCTCTTTGTGGTCAATAAGGAAGGGCCCGGTGATCGTCAGAATTCCTTGGGGATACTTGTCATGAATCCGGTGGCAGGCCGGGCACAATGCTTCATGGGCCTGAGGCGGTTTCGCGCCCCAGGTCCACCGGCCTTTATGGAACACCGCTCCACATTGGAGGCAGGCCGTCGGCTCCTTCGGTTTTCCTCGAGCTTTATAGGGGTCGTGCTCGTATTCCTGAACGGTGCGGTCTTTGCGGGCCGCCTGTCCGGCACGGAAAGGAGGTTTTTTCTTCATCACGTGCTCCTTCCAATGGTGGTGAGCCGAATCCGGGTTAGGCGTGTGACGGCAGATTGCTTCGGCGCAAAGCAGAAGCCGCTGCCGCCAGGTAGCGGATCACGGCAGCGTCCTCCACCTGCGCGAAATCGATGTAATAATTGCCGACTGCAAAGAGCGGCTCGGGCGTCATCAACACAACCAGCTCATCAACCTGCCGTCTGACTAAACTAAGAGTGTCCCGTGGTCCCACCGGAATGGCTCCGACCAGCCGTTGGACGCCCAATCCCTTCAAGGCCTTGGCTGACGCAAGGAACGTGGCGCCCGTTGCGATACCATCATCTACCAGCAACACTGTTCGCTTGGTGAGCGGCGGCAGCGGCCGGCCCTGCCGGTATAAGACTTGACGTCGGGCGATCTCATCCTGCTGCGCCCGAATCATCTTGTTGAGAGCCTCTGAGGAGAAGGAAACGGCGTCAAGGACACCCCGAGCCTCAGGATTGAGAAAGACCGAACCGGTCTCGGTGACCGCACCGATGGCGTATTCCGGGTTATCCGGCGCCCCAAGCTTGCGTGTGATGAAAACATCCAGC
>JAHFEU010000187.1 GCA_023248295.1 Nitrospirota bacterium
CCCACTGAGTCCTTCGCCGCTCTTCCGCGCATCTCATCGATTCAACTCTCTCCATCGGGCAAACATCTGGCGGTCCTCCGCAATCACGAGGGGAAGACCTGCCTGGATACCCAAACCGTCACCGGGCAGGATGTGCACCGCGTCGTGACGATGGACAATCTGGAATTTATCATTGCGTGGTTTCAGTGGGTGAACGACGAACGGTTGCTGGTCAGTATCCGGCTCGCGGATGCGCGCGAGGGGATCGACTCGCAGGAAACTCGACTGCTGGCGGTCAATCGGGACGGGACGCAGCAGAACCCCAATCTTTTCAAGCAGGCTCCCTTCCTCTCGACCTTTGGAAAGAAACATTTCCCCCAGTTCCAGGATCGTATCGTGGGAACCATTCCGGGCGATCCCAGGCATGTTCTCATCGCGCTTGACCTCGAGCGACCGCTGGCTCCGGATGTCTACAAACTGGACGTCTATTCCGGCGAGCGGCAGCTGGTGCAGGCGAATCCGGGACTGCAGCCGGGCTCGCGCAATGTCCTGCGATGGATTGCCGATCGCGAAGGCCAGGTGCGGGCCGGGGCGGGCCAATTTGAGACCACGGTGCGTGTGATCGTCAAGCCGCCGGAGTCCAGCACGTGGCGCGACTTTGCCGAATATGACCTGGCAAAGGAAACAGGCCTGGTGCCGCTGGCGTTCGATGCCGATCCCGCGTGGCTCTATGTGAGGGATCAACATCGGGGAAAGGCCGCGATCTTCAAGCTCAACATCGTTGATCGCTCGGCGGATCGTCTTCTCGTGGCCTCCGACCAGAAGTTCGATCTGGCCGGCGAATTGGTGTATGCGCCGGGGCGCCGGAAAGTCGTCGGCGTCCGGTACAGCGCGGGTGATCAGCGGGTCTTGTTCTGGGATTTCGACGCCCAGCGGCTCCAGGCCCGCATCGATCGGACGATACCAGGGCGCGCGAACGTCATTCATAGCAGCAGTGACGATGGGCGACTGCATGTGGTGCGCTCAGCCGGCCCGGCTCATCCTCCGCAATTTTATCTGTTCGACGAACGCGATGGGCGCATGGTAGCGCTCGGTCAGGCCTACCCCGATCTTGACGCGGCCGGTCTGGCGGTTCCGCAATCGATCACGCTGACGGCACGCGACGGGAAAGAGTTGCATGGTTTTCTGACCATCCCGAAAGATCGAGACCCTCGACAACTTCCCCTGATTCTGTTTCCGCACGGGGGGCCGGCATCGCACGAACGCGATGCGTTCAACTATTGGACGCAGTGGTTCGCGAGTCGCGGGTGGGCGGTGCTGCAAGTCGACTTTCGCGGCTCGGACGGGTACGGAGATGAGTTTGCACGGGCCGGATTCCAGCGCTGGGGTCTCGAGATGCAGGACGATTTGACCGACAGCGTGCATTGGGCGATCCAAACCGGCCTCGCGAACGCGAACCGCATCTGTATCGTCGGCGCAGGCTATGGCGGGTATGCAGCGTTGATGGGCGCGGTGAAGACGCCGGAGCTCTATCGCTGCGCCGCCAGCCTGGGCGGCGTGACGGACTTGCTGCAGATCGTGGCCGCCAGCCGCTGGTATCTGAATCAAAAGCAGGTGGTGGAGTCGCGCACCGGTTCCTGGTGGAGTGATCGCGATCGACTGCAGGACACCTCACCTCTGTACCATGCGCAGGACATCCGCACGCCGCTCCTGCTGATGCATGGCGCCATGGATCGGGTGGTGTCGGTGTCCCACGGCCGCGACATGGCCGAGGCATTGAAGATGGCCAAGGTCACGGCCTATCGTTATATCGAACTCCCCTTGGCCGATCAGGCCCTGAGTCGCGAGCAGGATCGGATGCAGGTATTCATGGAGCTGGAACAATTTCTCACCAACTATTTAGAGTAGGAAGCAGGATGGGTGCGGTCTAGAGTATCGCCGGCATCTCACGGTAGTTTGGTTTGTGTAGCATCCATGAGCACACGTCGGTAGACAGATTTCTTGGAACGGCGTAAAGGATACAGAGGCTGAAGATTACTCGACCATGAACAGACTCTCTTTCAAAGAATCCTTGGTTGGCATCGCACTCGGCATTGCCGGAGTCTATCTCACCTTCTCACCTTGGCGCTCACGACAGCTGGCTGCCTCCTTGCGCATGCTGCGCCGTCGGGCGGTCACCACCCACATTCTGGAACTGAGTCGCATTCATCCCTCTGCTCCTGGGCCTGCCAGGCGACGTCCGATGTCGGGCCCGTCTCTCAGGGCGCCGCGGGGATGGTGTGGGCTGCTCGGTCTCACGCGATCTCCTCTCCTCCGCGCTTCATTGCTTTCGAGAACCAGTCGTCCCTTCACGCTCGCGCGCCGCCGATCCCTGCGCGGGGATAGTTCGGGCGGGACGCACGTCGCCTTCACACCACAGAGACAATGAGGTCTGTTCCGCAACAGCAGGGGTTGTAGGCGGGAGCTTCATCGAAACTGTTGGCCGCAATCTCCGGGTGTTCGGCCCGAACTATTTCACTCACTGAAGATGTCGTCCGAGTCCAGGTGCCCTTCTGGCCCGGACCATCCGGCAGCGCAGGCGCCTGACCTGTGACCTCCGCTGCCGACCCACGCAATATGCTGTGACGTAGTTGAATGTGGTCGTGAATGGTGGACCCGGTTATTGGGGAGGCCGTTGTCCTTCCTGCATCCGGGGAGGAGCGGTTTCGAAGACGCTCCTGTCCACCGCCAAGTGGTGGAGGAGGGCGGTGATGGATCAGCCGCTCCTGCGCGTGAAAGAAGCTGCGCAATTACTGAAGGTCAGCAAGTGGACGATCTCTCGCTGGATCGATGAAGGCCGGTTGGATGCCACGAAGATCGGGGGAGGAAGCCTACGGATTTTTCGTCGCTCCGTACTAGTCAAGCAGGTTGTTTCGCCGGCGGGAGGGAGTACTGTCGGCGATCAGCCGTACTTGAGCTTCAACGCCAGATTCGTTGAGGCCAGCAGTAGGGTGACAGCATTCGCGATGATGATCGGTAACGAGTCAATGAGCATCCCGTAGATCAGCCAGAGCAGGACACCTGTGCTGAAGGAGGCCAGCATCCCCAGCGAAAGATCTTCTGCCGATTTGGACTTCCAGGTTTTCATCACCTGCGGGAGAAAGGCGATGGTCGTCAGCGCGCCCGCCACCAGACCGAGCGTCATCGTCATGGCCTCCATAAGAATGCCTTCCCTCTTCTATTCCAGCGCCCCTTCAACCACAACACTGAGATCGCCATCCACCTTCAGCACCTCAACCTCGATTCCTCTCGGGCCTCGCTGGAATCCGAGATCAAGTCTGGCGCGACCAACCCGGAGCCGGCGGAGCTGCAGCCGGTCGAGAAAATCCGGCAGGATCGGGCGAACGATTCTGAGCCGCCGCTCGAATGCCTCCGGAACCAATCCCAGCAGCGTTTGAAGCAGAAAGGGCATGGCGCCGACTGCCCAGGCTTGGGGGTGGCATGCTACCGGATAGGAGACAGGGATCTGGTACTTCTCGCGGCTGAAGCCGCAGAAGAGTTCCGGCAGTTGATGGTCTCGAAAATGGAACGCGGCCTCGAACAGTCCTTGGAAGATGCGCAGCGCCTCACGATCATGACCGTATCGGCGAAAGCCGGCGGCGATGATGGAATTATCGTGCGGCCAGACAGTGCCGAGATGGTACCCGATCGGGTTATACGCCCGCTCCTGAGCGGACAGCGTCCGAA
>JAHFEU010000113.1 GCA_023248295.1 Nitrospirota bacterium
CTTTGCTGTCACTGCTCTTCTGCGCAAAGACCGTGGCGTCGCAGGAGATGTACTTGATCTGTTTCATCGGAATGATGATGACTTCTTTGGCGGAGTCCACCTCCAGCACCTCCATGTCTTCACTGATGGTGTGCCGGATCGCATCCCTGACGAGCAGTTCCTGATTGTCGGTGAAGACCACTTTGACCCAATAGACCACGATGACCTCCTCTTAGCTACAAACGAGGTAGAAGGACCCTCGGGACAGTGGAAGAGCGGGCATTGCGGGTTCGCTGTGCTGATGTGCGTCGCGGAAGAACCAGCGAGGCCCGACCGCCTCTGGCTGCGAAAACAGGCAGAGGCGGATCGGAGAACCCCCACGTTCCGATGTGGGGGATGGGGGGAGCCGCAGCGGTTCTTCCGATAGCTACAGCAGCTAAGCGAGCACGCACGAGAGCGGCATCCACTGTCCCGAGGGTCCTTCTATTCACCCTGCCCCAATTCCTGCGACCGCTTCGTCGCTGCCTCCACCGCGTCCATCAGGGTGGCCCTCAGGCGGCCTTCCTCCAGCTTGTGAATCCCGGCAATCGTGGTGCCGCCTGGCGACGCGACGCGGTCCTTCAAGCGCCCGGGGTGCTCTCCGCTTTCGAGCATCATCCGAGCTGCCCCGAGGACGGTCTGGGCCGCCAGGACCTCGGCCACCGGGCGCGAGAGCCCCATCTTCACCCCCCCATCGGCGAGCGCCTCGATCATCACGTAGACATAGGCCGGGCCGCTCCCGCTGAGGCCGGTCACGGCGTCCATCAGCCGCTCTTCCACCTCGACAACTTTTCCCACCGACTCAAAAATGGTTCGCGCCACCCGTCTGTCGTCATCCGAGACGCGAGTACTGAAGGCCAGCGCGGAGACTCCTGCCAACACGCTGGAGGGGGTATTGGGCATTGCGCGCACGATTCGAGACTCCGGCTTCAGGTGAGCCGCCACGCGAGAGATCGGGTACCCGGCGGCCACCGAGATGATGAGGGCCTCCACCGGCAGAGCCGGCCTGATCTGATCCAAGACCTCATCGAGAACTTGAGGTTCAACGGACAAGATCAGGATCTGGCAGGATCTTGCCGCTTCCTGATTCTCACTGCCGACCTTGATCTTGAATCGACTCTGGAGATGGGCTCGTCGCTCCAAAAGAAGATCGGTGGCCTGGATCTGGTCGGCTCGCGCCACGCCGGCCTGCAACATGCCGCAGACCAGCGCCTCGGTCATATTGCCGGCCCCGAGCAGCGCGATCTGTTTCCCTACTAACATGCCGCGATTATACCGATGGCCCCGGTCTCCTTCAACTTGCACAGGTGCCCGGACCTTGGGTACAGTGATCCTGGCATCAGATCTGCTGGCGTGATCCCCCTGACATCGCAGGAGACGACAATGAAAAAGGGGACCTGGTTTTTGACGCTGCTCCTTGTCAGTCTGATCGGGACCGACAGTTCCGCCCGCCGGGAAGTTCTCTCCCAAGAGCAGAAGGACCTCCTGAAGAAGGCTCAGCGCGTGCTGGTCGAGACGGTGGCCATCACCGACGCGGGCACGATCGATCCGGGGCCGCTGGTCGAAGTGGTGACCCGACGTCTGCGGGACCTCGGCTATACGGTCCTGACCGATCCGGCTCAACCGCATGACGTCGTGTTCCGAGTCAAATGCGAGCAGCGAAAGGTGTGGGAGGGCACCAGCGCGTCGGGTGGCGACGCGGATCTGCCCGATTCCCCCTCGCGCGTGTGGCAAGGCCCTGCCTGTCAGCTGACCTATCTGCTCGACGGGAAGAAGATGGGATGGAACAAGGAGGTTCGAACGGACTTTCAGGACGCCATCCAAGCCGCGGCGCAAGCCAAAGCCGGCGACCCGGGCGTCTACGCGATGGCTAAGCTGAAGGAACGGCTGGAGCAGTATTATTTCCCAGCGCTGGTGACCGCCGAATGGGGACAACAGGAGCGTTTGCTCAAGGCTCTTGATGATCCGACAACCGCGCCGGCGCGCAAGGCAAAGATCATCTCCCAGCTCGGAGAGATCTTCGCAGCCGAGGCGGCTCCACGTCTGGTGGTCTCGCTGAAGGACCCCGACATCGAGATCGCGACGGCGGCCGCGGTCGCGCTGGGGAACATCGGTCAGAAGGAGAGCATGCCGGCGCTGATCGACGCCCTGAAAACCGGCCAGCCAGATCTCCGGGCCGCGGCGGCGAAAGGGCTCGGCCTCTTAGGCGCGCTGCACAGTGACTATTCCATCATCCCGCCGTTGCTCGAGGCACTGCACACCGACGATCTCACGGTCAAGACCGAGGTCGTGTGGGCCCTGGGCAAGCTACCGGACAAGCAAGCCTACGAACCGCTCCGCACCCTGCAGCAGTCGTTGTACACCCACAGCGCCACCGATCCCGATCCCAAGGTGAAAAAGTTGAAGGAGGCGGTGAACTACAGCCTCAAGCAAATCGACACCTGGGAATATATCCAGTAGCACTCCACGATCACGTGAACGCACGCTCGCCTGGGAAACCATTGCGCACGGGTCTCATCGGGGTCTTCGCAGGGATCCTTGCCTGGTCCGCCAGCGGAGGGGTGCCCGCTCAAACCATCGGCGACGAGGCTGAGATGGAACGGCTCCAGAACCGGGCTGAAGAGGCGATCGCCAATGGCGACGCGGATGGGGCCGCCATGAGCAGCGGAAAGGCGGCGTTGATGGCGTCCCAATTGGCTGCACGCCAACAGAACCAGGCGGTCATCCGGTTCTACCGGGGCGCCGAAGCGCTCTTCAGAGCCCAGGAGCACGCCTACCGCGCGCTGGCCCTGTTTCAGCGGGCGGGCGGACAGCCCCCCGCCTCGTCAGGAGTCTGCGGAACCATGCGGCTGGCCCGGCACTCTCTCCGTGATGCGCTGGAGCTGCTGGCGGATCAGGGTCCCGCCTCGGTCGAGAGCGGACGCGCTCAACAAGCGCGACGGCTTCACGCCGGCGCTGAAGAGTGGGGGAAGACAATTGAAGGCCTGAACGGCGACTTTCAGTGCCGCTAGTGGAGACAGGTTAAGGTCGAGGTTCAGCTCAGCCGTCCTCCGGGTTGATCGGCGTAATCCCGTGAGGCCGGCACAATTCGAGCAATTGACGATCCGAGCTCACCAGGGACAGTCTGAGCGGCTTCAACTCCATCGCCAGCGCCAGATTGATGGCCTGGGAGGCACGCAGAAACGGGTACTCGAGAATGAGCCGCTTCGTCGTCACGAACGTACGGCCGGATGGAGACACGAAGTGAAACAGTCCGCGGTCTGATTCTGCTTCAAACTTGTAGATGACTGAATACCAATCGTCCCTGGTGAGTTCCCCCTCCCGGGCCTTGAGAGCGAAGACCGAGTAGAATTCCGCGATCGAGGTGGTTCCAATGATCGCGGTCTTGCCGCGTTTCGCCAGCAAGGCGTTCACTTTTCTGGTTCCGCGTTCACGGCTGTACCGCTTGACCAGCCCCGACGTATCAAAGTAATAAAATGGCATCGGTCACCCCCGTCCGGAAACGATGAATTCGCCGAGCGCAGTCCTCAGCTTCGACAACCGATCCTGGATCTCCTCCAGCGGCAGTTCTTCATACCCTTGTCTCCGAAGCATGGTCAGCAGACTGCCCCCGTTCACCTCCCGGGTCTCTCGCTGAATCCGTTCCACCACATTCGCTTTCGCGAGCCGGCTGGGAGTTCGGCTGCCTCGAGGGTGCTTCGCAGAGGAGCCGACTCGCGGAGCGCGCACTTTTGCAGGCCGTTTGGATGAGGATCGGTGTTTCACGCCTTTCCGCATAGATTGCCGCATGGGATGAGCCTCACAGAGATCGTGTAGTCAATTGCCTAGCCTGCCTGCCCGCCCACGCGTGGGCAGGCGGCCGGAGGAACGCTGGCAGGTGGGTCCATGTCGCCGTAAACATAGCCGGCCAGGGTCCTGGCGAGGTCAGAGGTCAACTCCTGCTGCATGACCCTGAGCGCTTTCGCCACGGCCTCTCCGGCGGTCAGGTGACCTTCACGCCCGCCACGTGAGACCGCGCCGACCATTCGCTGGGTTCCGATGTCCACGATCACAAAATCGCTGCACCACCTGACATACTTGAACTGAGGGTCCGGCACATCCACATCCCACAGCCGCACCCTTCCCTTCACGAGCAGCTCGGTCACCTTCCCGCTGTCCACGCCGCCCGGCGCGGCCTCGGAGCCAACCCGTCGGGCCGTCACCGGCAACCCCTCGCGCACCAGCCCTTCGATCACCGCACGCCGGACGGCTTCCGTCTGGTCACCCGCGACTTCAACGCCGATCACCAGGCTCGACGTCAACAACTGTTCCAACTCGGCCGTCAACTCGCCGACGCGATAGGCCGGATCGAGTCCACGGCCGGTCGTTCTGATCACCCGCAGGTCGGCATTGTAGACTTCCCGTACCACGAGGTTCTTCACCGCCCGTCTGAGGTTTCTCACACGCGCCAGCTTGTCCTGGGTCTGACGGGACTCTTTGAGCTGGGTTTCAACGGTTCCATCCAATTCAGCGATCCGTTCGAGCACTGCGGTCGCGGCTTGCGCTCTGTCCATCCCGGCCATCGCGTAATGTTGGCCGCTGCGGGCCTCGAACCAGGTGTCCATGATTCGGACATTTTCCAGGACTTTGTCGGTGGACACGCTGGTAAGCTGATCGAGCGTGACGCGGCGTTCCGCGCTGGCCTTCCCCCGGTTCTCCAACACCATGTAGGATTCCCAATCCCGGGACTGGGCGTTGATTTGCGCTTTGAAGATTTTGGCGACCGCGGCATAAGCACGCTCGGCGGCGGCAGGGCGCGACTCGGCTTGTCCGACGCCCAGGAGGTATTGATCGGGCGGATATTCCCGGCTGACGCCCTCGATCCAAGACGGGTCCGGGCTGTGCCCGAACCGGACACACCCGTTGAGGAAACCGGCCACGACGCCAAGCAGCAGGATCTGGATCGCACGCGTTCGCAGCATCTGCACCCGTTGTATCACGGCAGGACCCGGACCGTGTAGAACCGGCTCTCGCCGGCGTGTACCGTCACGGCCTGGACGGATTCCCGCCCCATCAGGCTGCCGCCCCGGTCGACGGAGCGAATCCGAAGTTCGTAATCGCCCGGCGGCACCCAGAGGCGCGCGAGCTGGACTTCATCCGGCAGCGTGCGCCAACTCCGTTTGTCCGCTTCTTCCGTGGCGATGGCCAAAGACCTCGCCAAGGCGCCGGCGAGCACTCCCACCAATGGGCCAACGTCCTTCCCGGCTGCCGCCTGCGCGCCCCGGCCGACGCCCATCGCCAGGGTCTGCTTCACCGCCGCTCTCGCCACCGCTTTGACCGCGATCGCAGGAAACCGTTCAGCGAGGTTCTTCTCGGCGAGGGCGGTCAGGTTCTGAACCAGTTCGGTCCTGGCGCTGAACGCCTCACTCATGCCGGTCAACCTCACCTCTCCGGCCGCTGCCTGAGTCTTCTGCGGCACCAGACGCGGCAGCGCCACGCGCACGACATGCCCGTTGAGACCGTACAGGAGACTCTCCGCTGCCCGGCTTTCCGGATTATTGGAACCGCCGGCCCGTTTGGTCAAGAAGACCAGGTTCAGCGCATCGAGGCTGATGGGAAGATCAATGAACTGATCTTCCTTCCGCGGCGCTCCCCCATTATAGCTGATCACGACCACATGGGCGAGGCGTTGGGTGTCCGAGAGGGTCCGCCAGGAGAGGTCGGCGAACGCCCGTTGGTACTCTTCGTGCTCCTCGGTCAGATGCAGGGCGTCAGTCGCCCGCAATAGGTCTTCCCGGAGCATCTGAGGGACCGGTGTGCGCAACCAGGAGGCGTCAGCGCGATAGGCCTCATACGCTTTCCGGTATGCGATGAAGGCATTGTTCACATCCCCGGCCACCTCGTAGAGAATCCCGGTGAGGTACCGGGCGAACGCATCATCTCGATACCCGACTTTCTCCGCGATCCGGTCGGAGAGGACGTTCAGCCGGTGGTCGATCCGACGCGCCTCCACCAGCGCTTCATTCCAGCTTCCAAGCACCGCATAGTTGATCGACTTCAGCACGTTCAGCATCACTTGCTCATACGGCTCACCTTCATAGGGCAGTTCCGTATCGTTGAGCAGAAACGCCTTGGTTTCGGTACGGATCCGGCGGGTGTAGAGTTGTTCCACCTCTTCCTCCGCCTGTTCCAGCAGCGCGTTGCTCTCCTGGTACCGCCCTGCCAAGTGGAGCGTCATGCCTCGGTCCATCTTGTACAAGACCCGGCTCTTCGCTCCATACTCATGTTCGGCCTGTTCAAGGATCAGATCGGCGCGTTTGGTATCCCCGACGCGAAGACT
This sequence comes from Nitrospirota bacterium, assembly GCA_023248295.1. Classification (GTDB taxonomy): domain Bacteria; phylum Nitrospirota; class Nitrospiria; order Nitrospirales; family Nitrospiraceae; genus 40CM-3-62-11. The sequence continues at coordinate 6,338 of JAHFEU010000113.1, forward strand.
CTCTTCCACGAGGAGGTAGCGGCTGGTGGTGGAGCCGCATCCTTCCACCGCGGCGAGGATCGGCGCGGTAAGCAGCAGGGACGCCGGGACAACCGTCAAACGGAGCGGGATCACCCAGTGTGAGAAGAATGAGGTGGACAGGCTCAACAGAGTGCGCGGGATTTAAAAGAGCATGCGTTTGCGTTCGACGACTTTCTTGATCTTCTTCTGGCCAAACCAAGACTTCACGTTGTTCTCCAGATCGATCAGCTCAAGGTCCACCTGGTAAAAGACCGCCTTCACCCCCTCAGACTCATCCAGGATCGAGGAGATGTTCCCTTTCAACATGTAATCGGCCCCGATTTCCTTCCCCGGCGCCTTCTGGGTCTCCTCGCGGGCATGCGCGGCCTGCTCGCGCCGTTCCTCGCGGACTTCCTCCCGCTCCCCCTTCCCGGCGACGAAGGTCACTTTCTGAGAATTCGTGAGCTCTCGCGAGAGATCCGTCACGAAGGTCTGCACGTTAATATGCTCGGAACTCCGGTTCAGGATCGTCCCGACCACCACCACAGGCTGTCGGCTCTTGGCCCGGACGTAGTTCTCCAGCCAAGGACTGCCGAGCGCCTCCTTGACCATCGTTTCGGCCACCATTCTCGAATCGGTGTCGTTCCAGCGCCCGCTGAGGTCCGTGACCACTCCTGCGTCCACCCGGGTGACCTTCGTGCCGCTCGAGCAGCCACCCAGCAGCACCAGCGCACACGCCACCAGTGATACAGTACGAACCACGCTCTCCCCCCGCCCCCCAAGAGTCTGCATCACCGTCCCCCCCGCGCCAGGGTGCGCCTGACTTTGTGTGCTCTTATTGTTTATTCGGAGCCCGCTGCTGTTCTTCTTTGTCGAGGCGATCGAAGAGCCGTTCGCTGTTCTTGCGAACGAAGTCTCGGACCTGGCTGTTCAATTCTTTGGACTGCTCGATCGCATCCTGCATGTCTTTCAGAGACATTCTCGCCAACACGTAATAGGTGCCGGTGTTTTCGTCCTTGTAACGATCCACGGGCCTCACGCCGTTCAGGGTCACGGCGGTAAAGGTTTTAATCGCTCGCTCTACATTCTGCTCCTCGGTCGACTTCGTGAAATCGCCTGCGCTGGTGGAGGCCGCGTAGTCCCGCATCAGATACGCCGTGTAGGTCTCGAAATTTTTGGCCAGCTCAGCTCGCGCCCGATTCTCCGCCGCATCCCATGCCAGCGGTTCATTCTTGATCCCGATGATCGAACCGACCCCATAGAACACCCTGGCATCTTTGTCGTTGTACGGTCCTGATCCCTTCTTGACCCAGGTTGGCGGTCCCCCGCAGGCGGTCATTGCCACCACCATCGTGACGGCTAGCCCACTGCCCATCAGCTGCATCAGAGCGGTTCTCATCGAGATCATGCAGCACCTCCTTCTTGCCCCATCACACCTTCTTGTCCGATCTTCTCTCATGCTAGCTCGGAGACATCCGTGACTCTCCCGTGCGCGGGAAACCCTCCCGACGCTGGTCATCTATGAACCTCCACAACGTTGTGATTTTCATGCTAACATGCGTTCCCGAAGCTGTCAACGCAGCCGCGGAGCGCACAACCGCTCCGTGACGGCATGTTGCGAGCGGGGCCGCGTGCCGATGTGGCAGGATGACCGTGCGAGGGAGACCGATGGCTGACGTCAAGATTCAAGATGGAGTGATCAAGGTCATCGATTTGGATATCCAGGACCCGAGGGCCGCAGCGGTGCTCGCAGAATATCCCGAGACTCGTTGGGCGGAGGTGACGCGGCGCGCCATCAAGATCGGGCTGGGGTATTTGAAGGGCGGGGCCCAGGACTAACCGCCGGCAGGCTGCTGAAAAAGCCCTCCAGCGGCGTTCTCCCCACCCATTGCACGAAGCCACGCAATGGGTCCCCGTCGAACCCCTCAACGTACCGTCCACCCGTTGCATCAAGAAGGGCAACGGGTCCCCGGTACGCCTCGGGCTCCGAGCTTCCCTGCGGCCGCGCTTCGGGAAGGGGCGCGTCTCGGCGCGCCTGGGGTGGGCGGGTGCAAGAAGCGCCTTTTTGAGCAGCCTGGAGTTCATTGTTATTGCAGAGTGACAGGCGGCGCCGCCCCTGCCTTGTTCAGATACTCTCTCACCCGATTTTCGGTTCCGCCGGTTTCAAGGTAGCGCTGATACGCGTCGATCGATTTCTTCTGATCCTTCAAATCCTCGGCGTAGAGATCCCCCAAGGAGAGGTACACGTCCGTGTAC
>JAHFEU010000188.1 GCA_023248295.1 Nitrospirota bacterium
AGACACACTCGGGGCGCCCGAGCAGTTGGTCTGGAACAGACCGCGGCTCCTCGACTCGCTCACACGACTGTTGACCTATCGCTTTGAATGGGTGCTGCCCGGACATGGCGACCGGAAACGCCTGCCGGCTGCCGAGATGCATGCACATCTGCAACGGCTCGTGGAGACGCGACGATGAAAGCGCGCTACCTCGGCCATGTGGTCTTTTATGTGAAGGATCTGGGGCGATCGCTGGCCTTCTACCGGGATCTGCTCGGGTTCAAGGAGATCGGGCGAGTCTTCGACGGGGCGGCGGCTGCGCTCACGTCAGGCCGCACCCATCATGAGTTGTTGCTGATCGAGGTGGGAGAGGCTTCGGAGCCGCCGGCGGGGCGTCGGCTGGGGCTCTATCACATCGGGATCAAGATAGGAGATAGCCTGGGGGAACTCCGTGCAGCGAAGAAGGAATTGGAGCAGGCCGGTGTCCCTATCAGCGGCATGAGCGACCACACGGTGAGCCAGAGCTTGTATCTTCATGATCCGGACGGCAATGAAGTGGAACTGTACGTGGATGCAGATGAGGCGATCTGGAAGAAGAACCCGGCGGCGGTCCTCTCGCCGATCAAGCCCCTGCGGCTCTAGCGATCCTCGATCAAGGAGGCCTACCAAGATAACGGAGGGGTCCCAACTCAAGATTCCCGGTGGGGACATGCGGCCTTTGAGTTCGTCGGTGCCAAGGCTGTCACGATGCAGGAAGCCACGAGCGCTCTTGGGAAGGCGATCGGGAAGCCTGATTTGAAGTACGTGCAGTTCGCTTATGAGAAGGTGGAAGAGGCGATGGTCGGCGCCGGCATGTCACCGGATGCTGCGCGTTTGCTGATTGAAATGGATCGAAGTCTCAATGAGGGCCTGATTCGCCCGACCCAACCCATGACGCCGGATCATCTCGGAAGGACGAGCATTGAGCAATTCGCCGACGAGTTTGCAGCGGCCTTCCGAGCCACGCCCCGGAAGTAACCCGACCAGGTTGAAATAGGTACCGGCGATGTGCCATGGTTCGATCACGCAAAACCCATGGCCCCATGCGCTGCGTGTGCCCTGTGTGGGCGAGGGGCCGGCATTCGCCCAGAGGAAACCAACATGCTGACTAACGCCTCAAGGCCAAGACTTGCGGCAGGCATCCTCGCCTGTGTCGCGGTGGCCGGGCTGCCAGGCTGCAAGCAAGAAGCCGCTTCCACGCCCGCTCGTCCAATCCCGGAAGTGTCAGTGATCACGGTCACGACACAGAGTGTGCCGGACGAACCGGAGTTCATCGGTCAAACCGAGTCGTCACGTCCGGTCGAGATCCGGTCACAGGTGACAGGAATCATTAAGGAGCGGTCCTTCGCTGAAGGTCGTGATGTCAAGAAAGGCGACCGGCTCTATCAGATCGATCCGGTCCCGTTCCAGGCGGCCCTGCTCAGTGCCAAAGCGAAGGTGGCCCAGGCCGAGGCACGGCTGGTGCAGGCCAAGCAGAATCTCGCTCGCGTGAAGCCGCTTCTGGCCGAGCAGGCCGTCAGCCAGAAGGATGTGGACGATGCGGTGGCGGAGGACTTAGCGGCGAAGGCGGCACTCGAGGGGGCGAAGGCGGATCTGGTCAAGGCGAAGTTCGATTTCGATAACACGCTGATCATTGCTCCCATCGACGGGATGATCGAGCGGACTCGAGTCTACGAAGGGCGATTGGTCGCGGCCCAGACCGATCTGCTCACGATTATCCATCAGGTGGATCCCATGTATGTGACCGTGAGCGCTCCGGAAAGCTTCCTCCTGAAACGACAACGGGACATTGCCGCGAAGAGGATCCAACACCCGGGCGTCTACCGGCTACGAGGGATCATCACCTTCTTGGACGGGACGACCTACCCCCACGAGGGAATCTTGGATTTACTCGATGTGAGCATGCGCACCGAGACGGGATCCAGGGCAGCGCGGGTCACCTTCCCGAATCCTGACCGGGTTCTGGTTCCAGGGCAGTTCGTGACGGTTCGCTTCAAAGGCACGGTGAAAACCGAAGCGATCCTGATTCCCCAACGAGCGGTGCAGCAGGGACCGAAGGGACCGGTCGTCTATGTGATTGGTGACGGCGATCAGGTGGAAGTCCGCGGTATCCAGGCCAGCAGTTGGCAGGGCAACCAGTGGCTCATCGAGGAAGGGCTGCACGCGGGCGAACAGGTGGTGGTGGACGGCTTCCAACGAATCATCCCCGGGGTCCCGGTCAAACCGGTTCCCTATACGGTAGCCGAGGCCGCTCCTGCGATCCACCCAACGGACACCAAGACGGAGCAGACGAAGTGAGTCCGCGCTTTTTCATCGATCGCCCCATCTTCGCGTCGGTCCTCTCCATCATCATTGTGGTGGTCGGCCTGGTGTCCTTGGAGGCCCTTCCAATCGCTCAGTTTCCGGACATTACCCCGCCGGTCGTCCAGATCGAGGCCGACTATCCCGGCGCGAGCGCGGAGGTGATCGCGGACTCGGTGGCGCGCCCCATCGAAGTGCAGCTCCCCGGCATTGACAATCTCCTCTACTACGACTCCACCAGTACCAACGATGGCCACATGACCATCAGGCTCACGTTCGAGATCGGGACGGACGTGGATATCGCGCAGGTCCAGACCCAGAACCGCGAAAAGCTGGCGGAACCGCAGATCCCGAACGAGGTTATTCGCCAAGGCATCTCGGTGAAAAAAGTGTCCCCGGATCTGCTGGCGGTCGTGGCCCTGAGTTCCAGCGATCCCCGACATGACACCGTCTTTCTCTCCAACTATGCCATCCTCCGCGTGGTCGACAACATCAAGCGGCTCAAAGGCATGGGCGACGCCTACGTGTTCGGGCAGCAGAACTACTCCATGCGTCTGATCCTGGACCCGATCCGGATGGCGCAATTGAGTCTCACGCCGACCGATATTGCGAACGTCGTCCGCGAGCAGAATCGAGATTTTCCGGCCGGGACGGTCGGGCGGGAGCCAGCGCCCAAAGGCACCGAGCTCACGATCCCGGTGATTACGCTCGGCCGCTTGACGGAAGTGAAGGACTTCGAGGACATGATCGTGAGGGCCCTTCCGAACGGCTCCATGGTAAGACTCAAAGATGTCGCCAAGGTCGAGTTGGGCGCTCAATCCTACACCCTGGAAGGACGGTGGAACGGCAAGCCCAACGTATTTCTCTTGACCTTCCTGTCCCCGGGAGCCAATGCCCTCGACACCGTGAAACGAGTCCGCAAAGAGATGGCCGAGGTGGCCAAGAGTTTTCCTCCCGGTGTGTCTTATGACATTCCCTATGACACGACCAGATTCATCGAGGTCTCGATCCAGGAGGTCGTCAAGACCTTGGCCGCGGCCATGGTCTTGGTCATCTTAGTCGTCTATCTCTTTCTGCAAAGCTGGCGTACGACGCTCATTCCAGGCGTGGCGGTCCCGGTTTCCCTCATCGGCACCTTTGCCGGCATGCAGGCGCTGGGGTTCTCCATCAACACCCTGACCCTCTTCGGCATGGTCCTGGCCATCGGGATGGTGGTGGATGATGCGATCGTGGTCGTGGAAAACGTCCAGCGCCACATGGTGGAGGAATGTTGTTCCTCCAAGGAAGCAGCCAAGAGGGCGATGGAGGAAGTGACCGGGCCCGTGATCGCGATCGTGCTCGTCCTCTGCTCCGTGTTCGTGCCGGTG
>JAHFEU010000114.1 GCA_023248295.1 Nitrospirota bacterium
AATCGTCGCCCGCCAGCTTCGCGCACGCATCGTGGGCGCGACCCTGAAGGATTGCTGGGTGGGACGCCCCGATATTGTCCGGCAGGGCCTGGCCACGCTGGATTGGTACCGGGGGACGTTGATCACGACGGTCGAGCGCCATGGGAAAAGCATCCTGCTGGCCTTCTCCCGAACCGATGAGACCCGGTATCTCGTCGTGGAGCTCGGGATGACCGGCTTGTTGCTGTTCCGCGAGCCGCATCCGGGATACCGGAAGCACACCCACCTCGTGTTGGTCCTGGACGGAGGCCGGGAGCCGGACCTCCGGTATTGGAACCCGAGACGATTCGGTCGAGTGCATTTGCTGGACCGCACCGGGCTGGAGCGGTTCCGCGCGAAGCGGTTTGGCTGCGATCCACTCGCCGTCACCTGGGAGGGGTTTCGGCAAGTCGTCAAAAGGCGCCGGGGCCGTGTGAAGGCCTTGTTGATGCATCAGCAAGTGATCGCCGGGATCGGCAACATTTACGCGAACGAAATCTTGTATCGCGCTCGCCTGCATCCGTACCGGACTGCCAGCCGGCTGCGTGATCGGACCGTCAGGCGGCTCTACGAGACGATGCAGGCGGTGTTGACCGAGGCCATCCGCGCGGGTGGCTCCAGCGTCCGGGATTTCATGGCCCCGGACGGGAGCAGAGGCCGGTATCAGGAGCGGCATCTGGTGTACGACAAGGCCGGGCAGCCCTGCCCGACCGGATGCGGCACGAGGATCCGCCGGCTCGCGGGCGAGCGCAGCTCCTTTTACTGCCCGACTTGTCAGCGAAAGTGAACCGCCTCCCCGGCCAGACACGACGCCGGTCCGAGCCGGGCGAGGCGGCAGGACCTGGGTGACCCCCAGGAGCCTCGGAGCTCAACCGAGAGGACGAGATGAAGAAGTTCGTGAGCAGGTTCCTCTCCGGGTGCGGGGTGGTGCTCCTGTTGATCGCGATGGTCGGCACCCTCCCATCGGAGAGCCGGGAGGGGACAAGCCACGGCGTCATTATCCATCGGATCCCGCTCTGGGAGAAAGCGGCCAGGTTCTATCTGCGGCACCTCGAGTTCGCACGGCTGGCCGCAGCGGCGGCCGGCGGGGAGGCCGACCCTGGGCGGCGCGTGCTCCGGCTCATGGACTGGGCCAGAGAGACCGTCCGGCCGCTTCCACCGGGGCTCCCCCTCATCGACGACCACATCGCTCATATCGTCCTTCGGCATTACGGCAACGACGGGCAACTGGCGGAAGTGTTTACGGCGTTGACCACCTATACCGGGAACGACGGCCGCTGGGGCGCCGCCAGGCCTTCCGGCGCGAAGGGACAGGTGTTTCTGTCGTTCGTCCAGTCTGAGGCCGGCTGGTGGGTCTTCGATGTCAGGAACGGTGGCTGGTTTGAGACGGCGAACGGCGGGATCGCCAGGATCGAGGACTTCCGGCACCCTGAGACCTTGCGCCGCCGGGGCCAGGCTCCCGAGGTCCTCCACGGGATTCCCTACCTGGCCTACTATCAAGACCTCGACTCGATCTGGAAGCGCAGTTTCTCCAGGGCTCGGGGGCAGATGCCGGGGCCTCGCCTCTTGCAGGCGCTGGGGATGGAACCGGCGGACGGGCGATAGAGGAGGCTCCCCTCTTATTTCTCAGGTGGTTACATCTGGCCCTCGCTGTTGGCCCGGGTAGGTCTTTTGTCTTGTCAGGTTGGGCCTTTTGGTGTGTTGAGGATTTCCGTTGAATCGGTTAAACTCCTTGCTTTCCCAAGCCGATAAGGGTCGCAACGGAGGAGTGACGCATGGCAAAGGTGCTCGAAGGCCCCGGGATGGGGCTGATGAAGAAATGGGGGATTGCTGTTCCCCACTATGTCGTCGTGAGCTCGGTGGAGGAGTTGACCAAGCTGAGCGATGCGCAGACCTGGCTCAGGGACTCCAAGCTGGTCGCGAAGGCTCACGAGGCGTTGGGCTCGCGCTTGAAGCTGGGACTGGTGAAGGTGGGCCTGGATCTCGCCGGGGCGACGGCGGCGATCCGCGAGATGCTGGGCCGCGAGGTCGGCAGCATCACCGTTTCACAGGTGATCGTCTCGGAGATGATTCCGCACAAGGATGAGTATTACGCGGCGGTGAAGTCCGCTCGGGAGGGCGCTGAGATTCTGGTGGCCAACTGCGGCGGGGTCGAGGTGGAGGCGAACTGGGATCGGGTGAAGAAGCTGAAGGTGGAGGTTGGACACACCCCTGCTCCCGACACGCTGGAGCAGTTAGCGAGGGAGGCCGGATTCTCCAAGGCCATGGCCACGAAGGTGGCCGCCTTCTTGGGCAGGTTGTTCGCCTGCTTCGATAACGAAGATGCGCAATATCTGGAAGTGAACCCGGTCGTGGCGCGTGAGGGCGACGGCGAGCTGGTCGCGGTCGATGCAGTGACCTTACTGGACGCGGACGCCAGGTTCCGACACCCCGATTGGACCTTCCAGTTCGCGGCCGAGTTCGGCCGGGCCTACACCAAGAATGAGTTGGACGTGATGGCGGTCGATGCCAAGATCAAGGGGTCCGTGAAGTTCATCGAGATTCCCGGCGGGGATACTGCGATGCTGCCGGCCGGAGGCGGGGCGAGCGTCTACTATTCCGACGCGGTGGTGGCCAGAGGCGGCAAGCTGGCCAATTATGCGGAATATTCCGGGGATCCTCCCGATTGGGCGGTGGAGGTCCTCACCGAAAAGGTCTGCTCCCTGCCCGGGATCAAGAACATCATCGTGGGCGGTGCCATCGCTAACTTCACCGATGTGAAGAAAACGTTTGGCGGCATCATCGCCGGCTTTCGGAAAGCCAAAGCTGAGGGGAAGCTGGCCGGCGCGAAAATCTGGGTCCGTCGAGGCGGGCCACGGGAACAAGAGGGGCTTGAAGCCATGCGGGCCCTCCGCGGGGAAGGCTTCGACATCCAGGTGTTTGACCGCCACACCCCGCTCACCGATATCGTGGATATGGCCCTGCAGAAAAAGAGCTGATGGCGTATAGCGAATCGCGTATGGCCTGACCGTTCCGGCCATAAGCTATAAGCCATTGGCTCCCGGGCGGAGGAAGCATGAGCGTTGTAGCGAACAAGGATACGCAGGTCCTCATTCAGGGCGGGGCAGCCGGCTTGAATGCCGCGCGCCGCATGGCGGAGTTCTGCTACATGGTCAAGCGTCCGCTGAACGTGGACGCCTTTGTCTATCCGCCGGACGCCGGGAAGACGAACGAGGTCCCATACGGGAGCGGCCTGGTGACCATCCCGGTCTACAAGAACGTGGCTGAGGCCACAGTCAACCACCCGCAGATCAACACCAGCCTCGTCTATATCGGCGCCGACCGGGCCGCCGCGGCCGGAATAGAAGCGCTCAATGATCCGAGAATCCAGGTCGTCTCGATGATCACGGAGGGGGTGCCGGAGAGGGACGCGAAGTACCTGGGTCGGCACGCGATCAAACTCGGCAAGATCTTCAACGGACCTTCCTCCATCGGAATCATCTCGGCCGGCCAGTGCCGGCTGGGTGTGATCGGGGGGGCGTTCGACAATCTGGTGGCGTGCAAGCTGTACCGGGAAGGCTCCTTCGGGGTCATCACCAAGTCCGGCGGGCTGTCCAACGAGATCATCTGGATCTGCTCCCAGTTTGCCGACGGCGTCACGACCGCGATCGGAATCGGCGGGGATGCGCATCCCGGCACCGACTACGTGACCTATCTTGAGAAGTTCGAGCAGGATCCCCAGACCAAAGCGGTGGTGATCGTCGGCGAAATGGGTGGTGATCTGGAGGAGCGGGCGGCCGAGTGGTACGGGGCCGCAAAACGCCGGATCAAGCTGCTGGCCGTCGTGTCCGGATTCTGCCAGGAAAGCTTGCCGAAGGGCATGAAATTCGGCCATGCCGGGGCGAAAGAGGGGCTGAAGGGAGAAGGCTCGGCCCGGTCGAAATCGGACGCGCTCAAGAAGGCCGGCGCCCTCGTCCCGGATACCTTCGGGGCCTTGGGCCCGGCCATCAAACAGGTGTATGACGAACTGCTCACGAGCGGTCGGGTTCGCCCGGTCCCGGAGCTCAGTTCCGCCGACCTGCCGAAGCTCCCCAAGAGCGTGGAAGACGGGATGAAGGCCGGCGACGTGCTGGTGGCCCCGTTGGTCAAGACCACGATCAGCGACGACCGCGGCGACGAACCGCTCTATGACGGGTATGCGGCTTCCGAGCTGATCAACAAGGGGTACGAGATTCCCCACGTGATCGCATTGCTCTGGGACAAGCGATTGATCACGAAACAGGAGGCCGAGATTATCAAGCGGATCATGATGCTCTCGGCCGACCACGGCCCGTGCGTGAGCGGCGCCTTGGCCACGATCATCGCGGCCTGCGCCGGCATCGGAATGTCCCAAGCCGTGGCTGCCGGCTTGATCATGATCGGTCCTCGCTTCGGCGGGGCCGTGACCGACGCCGGCCGGTATTTCAAGCATGCCGTGGACACGCAGATGACGGTGGACGACTTCCTGTCCTACATGAAGAAGGAGGTCGGGCCGGTGCCCGGCATCGGTCACCGGGTCAAGAGCCTTCGGAATCCGGACAAGCGCGTCAAGGAACTGGTGTCCTACGTCAAGGGGCTGGGCATCCCGACGCCCCACCTGGACTTCGCGCTGGCCGTCGAGAAGGTGACCTCGGTGAAGAAAGACAATCTGATTTTGAACGTGGACGGCACCATGGCCGCGGTGCTCGTGGACATCGGTTTCCCGGTGGAGAGCCTCAACGGCTTTTTTATCCTCTCCCGCACCATCGGGTTGATCGGGCATTGGGTGGATCAAAAACGCCAGGAAAGCCGCCTCATCCGTCTCTTCGACTATCTCGTGAGTTACGCGGCTCCCAAACGAAGAGAAGTCCCGCCTCTCAAATGAGGGAAGCGTCTCTCGTGAAGCGTGAAGCGTGATCGAAAGGACGTGAAGGGCGCCTCGTGAAGCGTATCTCGTCTGAGTCTTCACGAGATACGAGATGCCAGATACGAGCAACGTTGTTTGCGAGATACCCTTCGACGGGCTCAGGGTGGTGAGCCTGCCGAACCACGAACGACGAGAGCACATGAGAACCGACGGCGGACACGACTAGGGAAAATGGAGAAGACACCATGTCGCTGGACATAGCCAAGAAGCTGTACGCCTCGATGCCGGAGAAGCTGGCAAAAGCGCGGAAGACATTCGGGCGCCCGCTCACACTGACCGAGAAGATCCTGGTCGCGCATGCCGATAATCTCGACACACAGGTCTGGGAACGGGGGAAGGCCATGCTGTCGCTGCGCCCCGACCGCGTCGCCATGCAGGACGCGACCGCACAGATGGCGATGCTGCAGTTCATGCAGGCCGGGAAGAAGAAGGTGGCGGTGCCCAGCACGATCCATTGCGACCACCTGATTCGAGCGCAGACGGGCGCCGAAAAGGATCTGCTTCGCGCGATCGATGAGAATCAGGAAGTCTATAACTTCCTCGCGTCGTCGGCGAAAAAATACGGGATCGGATTCTGGAAGCCGGGGGCCGGCATCATTCATCAGGTCGTGCTGGAAAACTACGCGTTCCCGGGCGGGCTGATCATCGGCACCGACTCGCATACGCCGAACGGCGGCGGGCTGGGGATGCTGGCGATCGGCGTGGGGGGCGCGGACGCCGGCGAGGTGATGGCGGGGTTGCCCTGGGAAGTGTTGCACCCCAAGCTGATCGGCGTCAGGCTGACCGGCAAGCTGAGCGGGTGGGCCTCTCCCAAGGACGTCATCCTGTACGTCTGCGGCCTGTTGACGGTGAAGGGCGGGACCAACAAGATCGTGGAGTACTTCGGGCCCGGCGCCGACACCATCAGTTGCACCGGCAAAGGCACGATCACCAACATGGGCGCCGAGCTGGGCGCCACGACCTCGGTCTTCCCGTTCGATCGCAAGATGGTGGCCTACCTGAATCTCACGGATCGGCAGGACATCGCCGCGCTGGCCGAGGCGCACCGCGAGTTGCTCGTGGCCGACCCGGAGGTGCTGCGGTCGCCGGAGAAGTATTTCGATCAGATCGTTGAGCTCGACCTGTCGACGCTCGAGCCACACGTGGTGGGGCCCCACACACCGGACCTGGCCCGGCCGGTCTCCAAGATGCCGGCTGAAGCGAAGGAGAAGGGCTATCCGGTCCAGCTCAAAGCGGCCTTGATCGGGAGCTGCACGAACTCCTCCTATGAAGACATCAGCCGGGCGGCGCATATCGCGCGGCAGGGGCTGAAGGCGGGGCTCAAGGCCAAGACTCCGTTCCTGGTCACGCCGGGATCGGAACGGATCTATCACACCATGAAACGGGACGGCTTCCTCCAGACCTTCGAGGAAATGGGTGGCACCGTGTTGGCGAACGCGTGTGGACCATGCATCGGGCAGTGGAAGCGGGCGGATGCGGTCAAGGGACGGGCCGATTCGATCGTGAGTTCGTTCAACCGGAACTTCCCGGGCCGCAACGACGGGATGAACGAGACGCTCTCGTTTCTGACCAGTCCGGAGGTCGTGACCGCGTACGCCTTTGCGGGCAGTCTCATGTTCGATCCGGTGCACGAGACGCTGAGGACAGCGGAGGGAAAGGCCCTGAAGTTCGAGCCGCCCCAGGGTGAAGAGCTGCCGGCCAAGGGGTTTGCGAGAGGTGAAGAAGGCTATGTCGAGCCGGCAGAGCATGGCGATGCGGTGGTCGTGGAGATTCTGCCCAACAGTGAACGGCTCCAGTTGCTGCAGCCGTTCCCCCGGTGGGACGGCAGGGATTTCGACAGGCTGCCGCTGCTGATCAAGACGAAGGGGAAGACCACGACCGACCATATCTCGCCGGCCGGGCCGTGGCTCAAATATAGAGGCCACCTGGATAAAATCAGCGACAACATGTTCCTGGGTGCCGCCAACGCATTCTCGCCCGAGATTGGCAAGGGGACCGATGTGCTGACAAGAGAGACAGGGCTGACCATCGCCCAGATCGCGAGACGGTACAAGGCGAAGGGAATCGGGTCGGTGGTGGTGGGCGACGAGAACTACGGCGAGGGCAGCAGTCGGGAGCATGCCGCCATGTCGCCCAGGTATCTGGGTGTCAAAGTCGTCCTCGCCAAGAGCTTTGCCCGGATCCACGAGACGAACTTAAAAAAGCAGGGCGTTCTCCCGCTTACCTTTGTGAACCCGACCGACTATGACAAAATCGAACAGTTAGATCGGATCAGTGTGATCGGCTTACAGCTATTGGCGCCAAACATGCCTGTGCCGGTGATCATCCATAAGGTCGACGGGAGGCCCATTCAGATCCAAGCGAATCACAGTATGACCGAACAGCAAATTGCCTGGTTCAAGGCCGGCTCGGCATTGAATGCGCTGAACTAGCAAGGTGCGAGTAGAGGACGAACCATGACAACAAAGGCATCCAGAATTCTCTATACAAAGACCGATGAAGCGCCGGCACTGGCCACCTACTCGTTTCTTCCGATCGTCAGCGCTTTTACAAAGGCGGCCGGCGTGTCCGTCGAAATGAGGGATATCTCTCTGGCAGGGCGAATTATCGCCGCCTTTCCCGAACATCTGACGGCGCAACAAAAACAATCGGACGATCTGGCCGAATTGGGGGAGCTCGCCAAGACCCCGGAAGCCAATATCATCAAGCTGCCCAACATCAGCGCCTCGATCCCCCAACTAAAAGCGGCCATCAAGGAATTGCAGAGTCAGGGCTACAAGCTCCCCGATTATCCCGAGGATCCCAAGACCGACGCGGGGAAGGAGATCAAGGCGCGCTACGACAAGATTAAAGGGAGCGCCGTCAACCCGGTGTTACGTGAAGGCAACTCGGATCGCCGGGCGCCGCTCTCGGTCAAACAACACGCCAAAAAACACCCGCACAAAATGGGGCCATGGAACCCGGGCTCAAAGACCCATGTCACCCATATGAACGGCGGAGATTTCTATTCCAACGAGAAATCGGTCACACTCACCGAGGCCACTGACGCGCGCATCGAGTTCGTCGGTCAGGACGGCAAGACCACGGTGCTCAAACCCAAACTCTCTCTTCAGGCCGGCGAAGTCATCGACGCCACCTTCATGAGCCGCCGCGCCTTGCGCGAATTCCTAGAGGCGCAGATCGAGGAGGCCAAAAAGCAGGGCGTGTTGTTCTCGATTCACCTTAAAGCTACTATGATGAAGGTCTCGGACCCCAAGATCTTCGGTCATGCGGTGTCGGTGTTTTTCAAGGACGTGTTCGACAAACACGGAGCCGTGCTCCAAAAGCTGGGCGTCGATCCCGACAACGGCCTCGGTGACCTCTACGCCAAGATCAAGACTTTGCCGGACGATCAACGCACCGCCATCGAAGCCGACATTCAGGCGGTGTACAAGAAGCGGCCTCCGCTGGCGATGGTGAACTCCGATAAAGGGATCACCAACTTGCATGTCCCCAGTGACGTCATTATCGATGCCTCCATGCCGCCGGTGATTCGCGACTCCGGGAAAATGTGGGGTCCCGACGGCAAGCTGCACGATACCAAGGCGGTCATCCCCGACGCCAGTTACGCCCCGGTCTATCAC
>JAHFEU010000189.1 GCA_023248295.1 Nitrospirota bacterium
TGTAGAAGGTGCGGGTCTGTATTCCACTGCCGAAATCGGCCGTGACGGTCATCGGCGGCGCGCCGGTGCCGGCCGTGCAGGCCCCGCAGCTGCCCCCCATCCGAAACCCGCCGATCAGGACCGTCCCCCACCCGTTCGGGTGGTCGGCGTCCGCCGTGAAGATACGCGCATCGATCACCTTCGGCTTCAAGTCCACATAGTACACATGGGTGTAGTCCGTCCGCGCGAGCCATTGCAGTTGCGGCAGGAGCTGGTAGGGGATGAAGCCCCAGAGCTCCTGGCCCAAAACCGGCCCACCGCTGTTGTCGGTCGCCGTCCGGGTGAACCAGCCGTGTTCGACCTCCAGCGTAGTGGCAGGATCATCCCCCCGGTGATAGAACCCGACATTGAAGGCGTGCAGCATCCCGTCGTTGGCCCCCACGTAGGCCACCTGCCGCCGGCTCCGGTACTGCTGGAAGAAGGAGGTATAGCTGGCATCTCCGTAGATCAGGTCAAATCGGTCCTTGGGCGCCCCCACCACGGTCGGCGTGGAATCAATGGGGTCCCCCAGCTTCCAGACCTGCAGCCCGGCTCCGATGGTAAGCTGCCGGTCGCGCAGACCGGCCACCTGCTCGCCGCGGATGAAGTTGATGATATTGTTTGAGGTGAAGGGGGCCGCCCCGGCCCGTAAATAGGGTCCGAGGGTCGCAGCATTGGCTGTCGTGAAGGGGAGCTGCTCCCCGGCATCCACGACGCCGTCGTTGTCGGTATCCACCCAGGTCAGGAGATTGCGGGCCGATGCGGCCGTCAAGGCCAGTTGCTTCCCCGCTTCCCAGATGCCCCGGACCTCCTTGAGCCCGACCGTCTCGAAGGGGGTGGTGGTGTCCGCCTTCCCGTCCCCGTTGGCGTCGGCATACCGATCGACCTTGACCTCGCTCACGGTCGAATCATACCGCGTCTTGATGATAGCGTCGTTTTGCAGGACCAGTCGTCCGTCGGCGTCGGTGTCCTCCCGAAGGTTGCCAAACGCATCCAGGAACAGGCCCTGGGTGTAGCCCGTCCACTTGATTTCGTTGAGCCCCTCCAACCTGTTCGGGTAGAAGAAGGCCTGGTAGAGCGCGCCCTCCCCGGTGGAGGAAGTGGCCAACACCGACACTGAGGTGCCGGAAGCCGACCGCTTCAGGATGCTGGTGATGGCCGCATTGATTTGCGCCTCCAGATCGCCTCCTTCCGACGCATCAAAATAGGTGTCCGGCACGCAATCTTGGTCCCCATCCCACTCGGCGCTGCTCGCGCTCGCGCCAGTCCCAAGGTTGGAGCCGACGGGATAGGCGCAGGTCTGACCGGTCAAGTCCACCGTGCCGTTGTTGTTCCGATCCTCAAACCCTCCATACTTGGCAGCCGAGGCCAACAGCGTGGACCCTGCCACCCCACCCATGGAGTTCACCGCATAGAAGGCGACCGTCTGGGTCCCCGTCACGCCGACGGGGGAGGCAGCCGTCTGGTCGCGAATGTCGTGGGTCTGGCCGTAAAAGGCGATGTCGTCCAAGCGGTCGCTAGCCGGGCCACTAGTGACGACTCCGATGTTCGCCCCCGTAAACAGGTTGCCGAATGGTTGCTGTAGGTCCGGCGAGTTGCCGTCAGCTTCGCCAATACCCGGGCTGATCATCAGGACGAAGCTCTTGCAGCAGGTCACCATCTGGTTCATGCTCCTGAAAAAGAACGGGTCCCCGGCCACCCCGGTCGCCGTGGTGTATCCGGTCGAGGAGGACCCGCTGTTGTTGTAGCAAGGGCCTTGCGACTTGCGAAACAGGCAGAGGCCCTCATAGAGGGCTTCTGAAAGGGGCGAATGGGTCTGGATATGCTCGTTGCGGATCTGCGTAATGCTTGACGAATTGAAGTTGTCGTCAAAGTTGAATTGCATCTTGCTAGCCTGCCCACTCCCCGCGTTGACGAACATGACCCCAACATGCATGTTGTCCATCCGCAGTTTTTGGAACAGCCCCAGCGAGTGATCCCTCCTATAACACACGAGGTGACCGGCGAAGTTCGGATCGCCCGTCACGCAATTGTCCGAGATATTACCGGTGCCGGATGGCACGTCCGGTTCCGTCGTCAAATCCACTTTGAGGTTGTACTTATTGCTGTTGGCGGTATCGAACGGGGTTGCACTGGCATCGTCGTTCACATAGAGCTGACCTTCGCCTGACCCGAAGAATCGCCCGGCGTTGGCAGCAGTACCATCCCCTACATTGGTCCCGGCCACTGCCGGGTTGGGCAGGGTCGTGGGCACCCGGCCGACGAGTACCGCAGCCGGCACGAACTTGACGTACCGCCAACAGGGGTTGGAGTTGTTGTTGCATGTGTTATTCGTTCCGTTCTCTCCAGTGGTCGGCTCGCTGGCCAGACTATTGGCAGTCCCATCGGTATTCGATGAAGCAGGCAACGAAGTCCCGCCGACGAGAGCTTGGTAGGCCACATCTTTCTTCCGCATCCCCATCCAGTTCAGGAAGTTACCATCCCATTTTCCACTGGCGCAGGCGTCAGAAACAGTGGCCTTGACCGAGCCATAGATAAAACTGTTTGAATTGGTCCCGTAGCAGCGCAATGAATCGAACAGCCCATAGTAGCTCTTGGTGGAATCGAATGTGTCGCTTGGCGCCGCTGTGGTGGCCGCCGTGATGGCCACGCCGGAGATATTGACGGCGACTAAATCAACGCCAGTCGTGCTATTAAATGTCACGTTCGAAGCATATTGCCCAGCTGTCGCCGTACCGCTTTTAAACGAAATGTGGTACTGGTGGTTGGGCCCTGAATAGGCTGCGGGGATAGTCTGGTTCCCCAGGTCCACGATGAAGAGGACATTCGGCGAAACCGTTTTGTTGAGGAAGCTGGGATAGGCCGTGTAGTCGGCCATGGCCTGGGCTTTCACCTCGATCGGCCCAAGAGCCAGGCCCGCAAGCAAAAGGGCGCACGTGAAGGTGAGCTGTTGTATCGTTCCTGCGAAGCCGTTTCTTGTCGCTTCTACCGGGTTACTGATCTTGGCGGGTAGCATGGCCGTTTGCCCGTGTCCGTGAGTGTTACCTGCTGTTTCTCCGCGACCCTTTCAAACCATAGCTCTGCGCGCATAAAGAAGGGATTGGGAAACTCGGGGTCGGGTATAAACCTTTTATAAAGGCTTTCGGCGTCGAACATGGAGGCGGCGGGCATGTCTGCAGGGCCATGCACCGGAGACAGGCTTTCTCCGTGAGGGGCTCTCCACACACGAAGAAGGGTTCAGAGAGGCCCGGTGCATCTCCGGCAGACGCCGTGGCGGCTGGGATTAAAGGATCGAGCCGGGAACTAGGCAGAACCCGCAGAGAAAAATGGTGATGGAGCTAGCGAAGACCGAGGCGGGACGGTTGTAGAGGATAGGACCAAGAGGAGGACAGGCTCGGACACGCACCAGCCAGCTCAACGGAGGACAAGGCCAGTCGACCGCAGCCATGCCAGCAGCCAGGACCCAAGCTGGACTCATTGAGAGGGAGCGCAGCCGAAAGGAGGAGGCACTGCGGCCAGTTCCGTCTCACGACCCTTCAGGTCATGCCCGCCACAGATCTGGTGGAGCCCGCTCGTTCCAAGCTTATTCACGCATGCTGATCCACGAGAGGTAGCGGCTCCACATGGACTGGGCCGGGTTGGTGCAGAACTGGCTCAGCG
>JAHFEU010000115.1 GCA_023248295.1 Nitrospirota bacterium
GAGCCGTATCGGTTCGAGGCGACCCGAGTGGAGTTGGCGGACGAAGCAGCGAGCCTGCGTCCCTTCGTCTCACTGGCGGCAGAATGGACCACGAGGATTCCGGGCACCTCGCCACTCTCGCTGGCCAGGATGAAGCTGGACGACCGATGGCTGAGCACGCTGGACGTGACGGCGCCGATGTCGGGGGCGCTGAAGAGACTGGAGCGAATCTCGATCCGGCTGCAGTGTCTCCTGGCCGATTTCCCCGCCTGCTTCCTGATTTAGTCAGGATGTTGAAAAAGCCCTCCAGCGTCGTTCTCGCGTCGCTCGGAGGCTCAACGTACAATCCACCCGTTGCATCAAGTAGGCCAACGGGTCCCCGGTACGCTTCACCTCCTCGCTTGCTGCGGCCTTGCTGGGAGGCCTTTTTGAACATCCTTAACGAAAAACTAAGATTCCGCGAGAACGGCACGGACACGCTTGGCTGAGACGCCTTTCAGCAAGACCCGTTTGCGACGCGACCCGTGTCCCGTTCGGACCGCCACCGCGCTCCTGGGTATTCCAAACCGTTCGGCCAGGAAGGCGCAGAGCGCCTCGTTGGCGGCCCCCTCGACCGGCGGCGCAGCCACCCGAAACTTCATGGCGTCCCCCTGCACGCCGGCATATTCGGTGCGCGCGGCCCGGGGAAGAACGGAGACGGTCACGAGAGCTCCCTCAGGACCGTCAAGGACTATGGCCACGCGCCTGCCTGACGAAGGCCTGGATACCACGCGAGCTAAATTTTCCCCACAATGCCGATCCGGAGTTGATAGAGGAGGAGTCGCAGGCCGCCGATGGAGTAAAGATACTTCATCGTGATCAGCGACTTGAGCCAATAGGCGAGGCGACCGAAGAACCTCAATCGGCCCACCACCGCGACCGCCGTCCCTCGGCCCAGCGAGATCACGGCGCCGGTCGTGTGCGGAACAAACGGGAAGCTCCACTGCTGGGTCAGGTAGCGGGAGAGCCAGACCGCCTCGTCCACCGCCAGCCGCGCCGACGGCGGACAGGGCTGGCCGGTCTGCGGGTGGAGCACCAAGGCGCAGTCGCCGATCGCATAGATGTCCGGGTTCCCATCCGCCTGCAGATACCCGTTCACGCTGATCCGCCCTTTCGGATCCAGCTTGAGTCCCGCATCGGCCAGCACGGATGGGCCGCGCACCCCGCCGGCCCAGATCAGCATCCCCATCGGGACTTCTTCCCCTGATGCCAGCACCAGCCGGTCCTGTTCTACGGTGGCGATCATCGTCTTCAGCCTGATCGTCACACCCTTTTTCTGAAGCACCGAGGTTGCATACTCCGCGATCCGCGGATGCAGCCCGGGCAGGAGTCGCTCCTGGGCCTCGATCAGCAGAATCCGAATGGACCCGGTGGGCAAACTGTACTCCCTGGACCAGTTGACCGCCTCATCCGCCAGCTGGCCGGCCATCTCCACGCCGGTCATCCCGCCACCCCCGATCACCACCGTCAGCGGCTTGGCGCCTTTGGTCGCCTCCTTGGAGTACCGGTAGACCGCCTCCTGGAGTCGGGCCTGGGCAGTATTGGCCTGCTGCATCGTCTGGATGCCTACCGCGTGCTGCCGGAGACCCGGGATGCGTGGCGTCGGAACATCGAAATAATCCACCTCTCCGCCCAAGCCGACCACCAGCACGTCGTAGATGAGCTCACCTTGAGTCGTCCGGACCTTATGCCGCGGGAGATCGAACCCGTTGACCGTGGCCTGGCGGAAGGCGACCCGTTTCCCGCCCAGGATCTTGGCGAGCGGAATCGTGGCGAAGTCGGACAGCACCGATCCGGCCGCCACCTGGTGCATTTCGGTGACCAGTTGGTGCAGCGGGAACTGATCCACCAGGACGACCTGGCCCCTCCAATGGCCTCCATGCAGTCGCCGCTCCAGTTCGATCGCGAGCCGAATCCCGCCATAACCGGCTCCGAGAATCACCACACGCATGAGAGCATCCTACTCAGACTGCCTCACGTTCGCAAACGAACACACGGCATGCACCAGGTTGAGTGAAGACCGTTCCGTGGTTGAAAGGGAAGGAGCGTGCAGCGACGGGAGTTAGCCCTTCACCGCCCCGAGCGCCTCCCGGAGCTCCTGCACCCGCTTCGCAAAGAGATCGAGGGCGACGTCCCGCCCCGGCTGGTCGCTGCGGTGCTTCCAGAGCTGCCTGAAGATCGCCCACATCTCCTTATTGATGACGACCGCTTTCGTGTAGGCGGGAGTCGAAGCCTGCTCCTTGGTCACCTGGCAGAAGGCACCCTCCAGCGCATGGAACTGATTGTGGAGATCGTTGAGGGGAGCGTCATAACCCTGGCCGCCGTGAGCCGCCTTGGCGCTGGCTTCCAGCATGGTGGTCAGATTGAGCATCGTCTCCACGCCGGTCGCGCCTTTCGCTTTGTCCAGAAACTCATCGGCTCTCGGATAAAAGAGATAGCTGCAACCAGCGCTCAAGAAGAGCGCAATGATCAAGGTCAAATGTACAAGGCAAAATTGAGGTCCTTTCCACACTTTGGGACTTTGCATGTGGCATTTTGAATCGTTCATTCTGTACCCTGCTTTCCAGGTTTTCCATTTTTCATTTTGCATTGTGACTTTTTCATTTCTTCAAAAGATTGCGTTGACCAGTTCCGCGATGCTCCGCTGCATGTCCGGATCGTCGGTGATCGGCCGCGTCACGGCCGCCTCGCAGGCGCGGGCCGGGGCGACCCCCTGCCCCATCAGTTCGCCGGCGTAAATCAGGAGCCGCGTGCTGACTCCCTCTTCCAGGCCGTGGTTCCGGAGATTCCGGACCTTCTGGCCCAGCCTGACCAAGCGTTGGGCGGTCTCTTTATCGACGCGTGCTTCATGCTCGATGACCCGCGCCTCGATGTCCTGCGGCGGGTAGGTGAACTCGATCGCCAGGAAGCGTTGCTTGGTGCTCTGCTTGAGGTCCTTCAGCACGCTCTGATAGCCGGGGTTGTACGAGATCACCAGCATGAACTCGTCCACCGCCTGGATCACCTGGCCCTTCTTTTCGATCGGCAGGATGCGCCGGTCGTCGCTCAGCGGATGGATGATGACGGTGGTGTCCTTCCGCGCTTCGACGATCTCGTCCAGATAGACGATCGCGCCGTGCTTGACGCCGAGCGTGAGCGGCCCATCCACCCAGACCGTTTCTGCCCCCTTCAGGAGGTAACGCCCGACGAGATCGGAGGCGGTCAGATCCTCATGACACGCCACGGTGATGAGCGGGCGCTCCAGGCGATAGGCCATGTGCTGCACGAAGCGGGTTTTCCCGCAGCCGGTCGGTCCCTTCACCATCACCGGCATCTGCCTGCGCGCGGCGATCGTGAAGAGGCCGATCTCGCCGTTCACCTCAGCGTAATACGGCTCCTCCTGGAGCCGAAACCGGTCAATCTCCAGCTCTCGCCCTTTCACCGGCATGCTACCCGCCGATTGGCTCACCAGATCTTCTCCGGCCGCGCATCCGTCCGTTCCGGCGCAACCTGTGCGGCACTGACCTGACGCGGCACATTATAAGCCGCCGCTCATGCTCCTCACAAGTCATGATTCCAGAGCGGGCCTCGCTATGTTTTCAGGGGTGCATCGAGGACCTCGCGCACCTTGTGGGCTAAGGTACCCGGCGAGAAGGGCTTTTGGAGAAACGCGCTCCCGGCATCCACTATGCCGTGGTGGACCACCGCACTGTCCGCGTACCCTGAAAGGTAGAGCACCTTCATGTCCGGGCGCAGCGGCGCCACGCGTTTGGCGACCTCCCGTCCACTGAGGCCCGGCATCACCACATCGGTCATCAGCAGGTGGATCGTGCCCGTGTGCGCCTGGCAAATCCGCAGGCATTCGGTGCCGTCCCGGGCCTCCAGCACTGTGTATCCATGTGCCTGCAGGATTCTGCGGGCCAGCATGCGTACCATGTCCTCGTCTTCAGCCAGCAGAATCGTTTCCGAACCCTGGAGTGTCTCAGCCGGAGCTGGGCCTGCATCCCGAGCTTCCAAGTCGTCCTCAACCCGCGGCAAGTAAATCTTGAACGTTGTGCCCTGCCCCACCTCGCTGTACACCCAAATATAGCCGCCACTCTGCTTGACCACTCCGTAGACGGTGGAAAGCCCCAACCCCGTCCCCTTGCCCGGCTCCTTGGTGGTAAAGAATGGCTCGAAGATCCGGGCCTGCGTCGTCACATCCATCCCGGAGCCGCCGTCAGTGATCGCCAGCATCACATAGGCACCTGGCTTGACTGACACATGTGATTGAGCATAGACCTTATCCAGCTCGACGTTCTTGGTCTCGATGGTCAGGCGGCCTCCACTGGGCATGGCGTCCCGCGCGTTGACGACCAGATTCACGATGACCTGCTCGAGCTGCCCCGGATCGGCCTTCACCCGGCCAACCACTGGAGTCACCACGGTGTGCAGCTCGATGTCCTCGGCCAGCAGTCGTCGCAGCATGCCGTTGATATTGGCCACGACCGAGTTGAGGTCCAATACCTTTGGCGCGAGCACCTGCTTTCGGCTGAAGGCCAACAGTTGACCAGTGAGCGTGGTGGCTCGATCGCCCGCTTTCTTAATTTCCGCGATCTCCTTCCGCAAGGGATCATCGGGGCCAAGGCGAGTCAGAATGAGTTCGCTATAGCCCGTGACGACCGTCATCAAATTATTGAAGTCGTGGGCGACCCCTCCAGCGAGCCGACCGATCGCCTCGATCTTCTGTGCCTGGCGGAACTGCTCTTCCATCGACCGAAGTGCCTCGGTCCGTTCCAGAACCCGTTGCTCAAGAGACGCGTTGAGGTCCCGGAGGTCCTTTTCATCGCGGACGATCACCTCGACCATCCGGTGGAAGGCCTGGTCGAGCTGGGCCACTTCATCGCCGCGGTCAGGGGGGAGACTCTCCAGTGACGTTCCCCGGCCCGATTCGGCGAACATCCGCATCTTACTGGCCAGTCGGCCCAGCGGTCGGGTGACCGTCCGATTGCTTCCAATCACCACAATCCCCACCAGCAATGCGCAGAGGACGATCCCGCCTACCACGGTCATGAAGAGATCCGCCTGCCTCTCCTCGACATACTGATCCATCGGCATCACAATCTCCAGACCACCCATCAATTCGCCGAGTTTAAAATCGTGCTTCGGACTCTGGGGATGCGCATTATGACACTCCACGCAGGACTGGCTTGAGGCGCGATCGGCCATGAGAACCCGCATGACGGCCCGGCCTTCCATCGTGTCGGTTCGGAAGAACTGCCCGGTGGGATGCGATTCCAGATAGGTAAACGCCTCTTGTTGGAACCGATCTCGTGGCCCCTTGGCCTTGTTAATCGGCCAAGGGCTGATGAGGTTCACTGAATAGCCCTCGCTCAGCTTGTTGGTGAAGGCCGACACTTCGTGCACAAAGGTCGCTGGAAGCGGAAAGCGTCCAGGGACCTGCTTGTAATCTGATCCCAGGGTTCCTCCGAGCTCCGCTACGCGAGGGACGATCACAGAGGCATAGTATTGGCGGTCCGCCATGATCTGGATGTGAAGGCTCCGAGCCCGCTGGATGAGCTTTTCTTGGAGCGCGCCCCTGTTCCGTTCATGCTGGACCAGGGCCACAAGCACTGTCATGACGGCAATGAGCGGAATGGTGTACAGGATCAGCTTCGTGCCTATCCGCCACTCCCGAAAAGACTTCAGTCTCAGTTTGTCGATCATGGCGTGATGCGACCTGTCTGGTGGCGCCCCATCAGCAATGAGTCTCGATAGCTACGTTGCGATATAGTTCGGGAGCATCCGGACCGGGTGATAGGCTCTCTTCGACTGGGCCAGACTCGGGATCCCCGAATCATCCATGGTGTTGATGAACTCGAAGCCACGGCCAGCCGCCTCGCGGCAAGACTCACGGAAGAGGAACTGGGCCAGCCCCGGAATACGGCGATCCGCCACCTCGAGCAGGATGCACAAGACAGAGGATGAACGCTCGTAGCCGAACGTATAGGCCCGGATGGCCTCATCCACCCAGACCACGTGCCCGGCCAGCCCGAGGGCCCGGTGATGCGTCAGCGCTTCCCGATGGGCCGACGCCGAGTCCCTGAGCATGTGCCGCGCGCCGGCATCCAGCCCCGCGGTCTCCTTTTGTGCGGCCCACTCCTCGAACAGGGCAAGACCGGCCTCTCGATGAGCATCCTGGTACGGCTCATACCGGTACCGAGAGTCTCGCTCAAAGCGATTGCAGGCCGCACGCTGGGACTTGTAGCGATCGCCCGCCAGCGTAGCCAGGTCGCGGCTCCGGTACAGGTAGTCCGAGTCCTTCGGCACGACGCGATACCCGAGCGCCCGGAGCGTGGGCGCAAGGTCCTCGGGCACATTCTCGATCCGGGTGACTGCCGAGCCTGTGTTTCGCTCACGCAGGAAGGCGAAACATGCGGCAAGCGCGGCAGGAGATGGGCGAGGTGTCATAGGCGATGGGGAAGCATCTTGTCTCGCGCCTGCCGCGAGAGGCAGCGGCGGGAGCGGCATATACACGCCGTCTGGATACTCCGCGAACAGACACAGATGCCCGTCGATGTCGGTCCACGAATACGAGAACAACGCCCTCCAGACGAAATGGGGGGCGAAGGCATAGGCGGCCAGCGGCGACTCTACTGAGGCGACCGCTCGTGCAAAGCGAGGCCGGTCCGGGAGCGTCAATGGATGAAGGATCAGGGACGTCTGTTGCGTCGGCGCGTCTGTCGCGACCCTTCGATTCAACTCAGGGTCGCCCTGAGCCTGTCGAAGGGCGATAGATGCTCTGGACGCAAGTCCTTCGGCCTGGCTGTTCGCCTGACGTCCGATGCCCAACGCCTGACGCCGTGCGCCCAATCGTTCAGTGAGGCTCGGCAGGGGCCGCAAGAGCACCACATCATCCTGAAAACGGCCGATCAACCGCGGATTCTTCGCAAAGGTCTCCAGCGTGTCCTCCTGCTCGAGTAGTCTGGCGATGCGGTCTGCATAGGCCGCGACGCCCACCTCGTCTCCGTGTCCTCCTCGCAGGAACGGGCACTTGGAGTCCCATCCCAGCCCGACCTGCGTCCGGTCGACGTTCCACATCACCACGAGGGGATAGATCTGGCAGTCCAGCGGCCGGACGTCATAAATTCGGCAGTGCGAGGTGACGGGATCGAAGGCCGGGCAGAGGTAACTGTCGCTGACAGGGCTCGGCACGACGCTGACCTGACAGCCGTTGAGATCAGCAAATTGCGCTGAAGCCACACCCCGGTCAATCGCCCGGCGGATTTCCTCGGCGGTGAAGTACGGGCGGAGGGAACTGTCCGGCTCGGGGAACCGGCAACACACATCGCAACTCAGACACACGCGACCGGGCACCAGTTGGGGCAACGGGGTGATCTGAACCAGTTGGGAACGCCATGTCTGAATCTCAGGTTTCATACTGACCCATGATACGCTGAGCCTGCACTCCAGGCAAGAAAGCTCACTATTTGTGAAGCACATCGGATGCAGCTCGGGCTCGATGGCGCGCAAGCACGTCATCGCCCATCGCAGCGCCTCCGTACCGGATGAGCGATTGCCCCTCGTCCCAAGGCTCTCATCCTCCCCGTGATACCCTTGAACGGACGCGAGGGGCCGTGTTACGATCACCGCCGTCCGCACCCGGAGACGGAGCAACAGCCTGAAGGGAGGTCCGGTGGCACTCGCACGCGATCTTGCGAGCCTGACGAAGGACGACACTGACGCCCATCGGTGTGTGTTCGTTCACGACGCCCTCGTCCGGGATGGACTGTACGGGGGGTCGCGCCATGACTCCTCCGACAGCCCACGGACCCAGGAGGAGGGCGCATCCTGGCGAATCGCTCCTCGCCCTTTCCTCCTCTCCACCGACCAAGCGGCCTTCTTCCGTTCGTTGGGGCAACACCTGCTGGCCTTCTACCGGGCCCTCAATCGCCTGTATCTGGAGAGCGCACGCGGCGCAGAGCCGGCCTGGGTAGCAGCCTACCTGGACCAAGGGAAACCGGACTCGCTGGTCTCGTTTAGCCGGATGAAACGGTTTCGGGACTTGCTGCCCGCCGTCATCCGTCCGGATATCATTCTGACCGAGGATCCCCCCTCCGGAAACGGTATGGTGATCACCGAATTGGATTCCGTGCCCGGGGGCATCGGGTTGACCGGGGCGTTGGCAAGAGCGTATGGCGATCCTGAGATCGTCGGTGGCCCGGACGGAATGCTCCAGGGCTTCGCCCGGATGCTCCGCCATCACCTGTGCGAACGGACCGGCTGCGTCGCGATCGTGGTGTCCGATGAAGCGCAGGATTACCGTCCCGAGATGGCCTGGCTGGCGGCTCGGCTCCAGAAGGAGGCAATCGAGGCCTATTGCGTCCATCCCAGGGAGGTTCGCTTCACGGAAGAGACCTTGCTGGTCACGCGCGAGGTCGGTGACCGCCCGGTGTCGCTGGTGTACCGGTTCTTCGAGTTGTTCGACCTGAAGAACATCCCCAAGTCGGAACTGATCATGTACAGCGCCAAGAAGGAGCGAACGGTCGTCACGCCGCCGTTCAAACCGGC
>JAHFEU010000190.1 GCA_023248295.1 Nitrospirota bacterium
GGCTATCATTTCTGGCTTGTGCTAACCCGTCAGGGGGCTAGCTGGGCGGCCAGCGAGATGGCCACCTTTGAGGGTCCAACCTGCGTGGCGAATTCCGTGCAGTAGCCGACCGTGCCGCAACGTTGAGCGACTAGGGACACCGATCGCACCATGAAGAGCTCCTGAACCGGGAAGCGACCTGGCTCTCGGTGAGGTCAGGCTGCTGACGGTCTGGGGAGGAGGTTTTTCCCATGGATACCCGCTGCCCTTCTAAGACCCGCCCAACCGTTCCAGGCCTTTTGCGCGCACTCCTCATGACCCTCATCGCAGCCGTGATCGTCCCGGTGTGGCTGCTGTCGCCCGTCACGGTGGCTGTCGCCCAGATCTCGCAGTGGGTAGACATTGGGCCGACCTCCTCGGACCTGGACTCGACGGGGAATCCAGACCCCAGTAACCCATCGGGCCCGGATCCCGATGGAGCCTCAGGCGGCCGAGTGAATGGACTCGCCAGCGTGGCCGGTAACATCCTGCGGTTCTATGCGGCCACCGAGTGGGGAGGCCTGTATGTGACAAACGACCAAGGGTTGACCTGGCAACGCCTGAATCGGCATCTCCCCGTGGCCACCTGGGACGTGGAGGTGGATCCAACTAACACGCAGATCGTCTACGCGACTTCCTTCTACGATGGGCGCGTCAACAGCCTGGCTGGCATCAATGTCAGCACGGATGGCGGTAACACCTGGATCCACCCGGTGACCGCCACCCCGCCAGCGACCTTCACCTGTCGTGCCGACACGCCCGGGCTACCCTCGGCCAGGCCCAATGAACCCTCTGCGTTCGGAATCGGCATCCGGCCGGATGCCCCCCAGAATGTGGCGATCGGCACGAATTGCGGCGTGGCCATCAGCACCGATTTCGGGACGACCTGGATGTTTGTTGATCCGACTCCCGGGAATGCCGCTGACGATGTCTGGGATGTAGTCTACCAGCGGCCCAGCCTGGCGAACCCGATGGGCATCATCGACATTTGCGGGGACGATCGGCACCGCCGATCCACCGATGGCGGCATGAATTGGACGGGCGGCTCGACCAATTTGCCGGCCGGCCGGTGCTCCATTGCGGTCTCGCCGGATGAGCCCAACGTCCTGTTCGTGGCCGCAATGAACAACAACCTCTACGAGTCTGATAACGGCGGTGCGTCGTGGACCAACCTCGGCACGCCGGATTCCGCACGCCAGGGCCGGATCCCCTTTGCCGCGACGAACCAGCGATCGGATATCGTCACCCAAATTGGCTTCGGACAGATCCGCCAAGATGTCTTCGATCTGTGGTTTGGTGACGTGGGCCTGTTCCGAGGTTCATGCCTCACTTCTCTGAACGGGGTGACGCTTCCAGGAACCCGCTGTCCAGCAGGCCGCACGACACCGGCTTCACCGCCTCCGACGGGTTGGGCCGGACCGTTCACCCGGTCGGCGGGGGCGCACGATGACGCGGGCGACATCGCGTTCGACCCAGCGGCGACTGATGCCTGCCCGCGCATCTTTTCCTCCGATGGCGGAGTCTACGTCAACCTCATTCCCCCCAACTTCCTGTTGAGCTGCCAAAACCCCTTCTGGGAGCAGCCGGCTACCACGCCGAGAGCCCTGTGGTTGTTCGCGATGGACGGCGTCGATCAAACCGGGCCCACGGTCGAGGATCTGTACTTCGGCGTGCAAGACAACGGCTCCTTCGCCGCGACCAACGCCCCCTCGGGGAACCCAACCTGGAGCAACAAGGATTGCTGCGACGTGTTTGATATCGCCGCAGATGCCAACCGTGTGGTGTACACGGTGTGTTGCTTCAACGGGGCGACTCGGCTCTTTCTTCGCAACCGGGGCATGACCGGCGGTGGCCAGATCAACACGCCAGCCGGCATCTTGCCCGGCTTCAGACCGATCGATGCCATCGCTAGGTTCGCCAATAACCAGTATGTGCTCGTCACCACTGCCGGCGTGTTCATCACCACCAACATCACGGCCAACCCGGTGGTGTGGGTCCCACTCGGAACCGCCCTCAATCCGCCCATAGGAACTGCCACCAGCCCACCCAACGCCTGCGGGGTCAAGGTCGCGGTCGCCGGCGGGACCCCCACCTTCTACGTCCAGGCAGGCATCTGTAATGAGCGAAATATGGGCAACAACGCCGATCAGTTGTGGAGCTATACCGGCCCCGCGACGAATGGCACCTGGCAGCAAGTGCTCGGCCCCGGGATCTTTGGTCCAGCGAACTGGATAGGGATCTTCGCGGTAGATCCGAAGAATCCGAACCAGCTCTATGCATCGAACATCCGGGCCGCCGGGGCTGGCGGCCCGCAGATGGTTTTTTCGAATAACGGCGGCAACACGTGGGCGACCGATGCCAACCTGGACACCCTGATGACGGGGAGCCAGGGGGGTAGCGCCGTGTTCCAGTACATGACCCAGCGGGGCCCTTCAAACTTTACCGGATTTACCGGATATCCGCAGCCGACCCTGCTCGCCTTCGATCCTGAAAATGGCAATATCATCGTCGCCGGCGGACGCGACTCCGGCGTCTTTCTCAGTACTGACGGAGGGCAGACCTGGGGCGTGGTGACCGATCCTTTCAACTCCGGCAACTCGGGTATCCCGCACCTCCCGCGACCCTGGTTCGCCTATTTCGACCATGAGCCCAGCGGCCGGCTGAATCTATACATCGGCACGCAGGGCCGCGGAGTCTGGCGGATCACGATGGCGCTGCCGTCCGTCAGTCATATGGAGACCCAGACCGGCGGCTCCAGCGCAAGCACCCAGGTCCAAACCTCCCGCAATCTGACGTCCGTGCCCGGGGATCTTTACCTCGCGGCGATCTCCACCAAGCCGGACATAGATGTCCTCTCAGTCACGGGCTTGGGGCTCACCTGGGCTCGCATGGACTCGCAGTGCGGCTTCCGCCAACAGACGCGCGTCGACCTCTTCATGGGGACGGGGACGCCCACGGGTGATGGCCCCGTCACCGCCACCCTGGCCTCCAGCTCCACACTGAAGAACGCCGTCATCGCCGTGTCGCGGTATTCATTCTGGAGCGGGGTAGGGAGCTCGGTCACGGCAAATACGAACGGGGTGGGCGGCGCGTGTGCCAAGTCATCCGACAGAAGCGTGGACACGGCTGACTATTCCGTGCCCGTTCAGATCACAGCCGCCAACTCGATCGCGTACGGGGCGGTGGCCATTCGCCTCCGGAGGCATACGGCCGGATCAGGATTCACCCAGCGGGCCGTGGTTTATCAACCGCCTGCGCCGGCTGGATTGAGCGATGGGGACGCAGCAGGCCTGGCGATCGAGGATCAGCTCATTGCAACGCCGTCCACGGTCCCGGTAAATGGGACGCTGAACAGGGCCACGGATTGGGCCGTGATCGCCGTTGAGATTAGAGGCCAGTGATCCTGAGGGAGAGGATCATAGCCAGCGCTGCGGCGACAAGCCTTGCAGCGCTTGCATGAAATAGGCAGGTTCTTTCAGAGTGGCCGTTCGCGAACCGACGTGGAACCAAAGCCTCGTCACGAAAGGAGTCAGATCATGAGAAGAGCAATCCTCGCCGTGATGGTTGTCCTGACCGCGGCGTTGATCATTCCGTCTGTGGTCCACGCGCAGTCCCAGGACACTTCACCTGCTGAGTTACAGGTCCAGATCCAG
>JAHFEU010000012.1 GCA_023248295.1 Nitrospirota bacterium
AGCAATGGGCACCCCACAAGAGCATCGGCTGTCGCAGCAGGCAGCCCTGAATAGTCCGGGCTCAGTTCGAATCCCAGGCGGCTCACCAATTTCCCCCCACGCGAACCCGTTGCGGTTCCCTCACGCTTTCTGAAATCCTTTGTAATGCCCTTCCGTCTGTGTTTTCATTTCTGCGGGTCTGGAGTTCCAGATGGATCTCAACGTGCTCATCGTGGGCGGAGGCATTCACGGCGCCGGGCTCTTGCATGATCTGGCCACCCGCCATGTCAAGGGAATCCATCTGGTTGAACAGAACCGGCTCGCGTCAGGGACCTCCAGTCGGACCACCAAGCTCGTCCACGGTGGCCTCCGGTACCTTGAGCATCCGTCGCAATGGGGGCTGGTCCGGGAAGCCCTGAGGGAGCGCGCGATCCTGTTACGGAACCTTCCGGGGATTGTGCGGCCGATCCCCTTCGTGCTCCCCAACTTCCGAGGTGGACGGCCTCCCTGGCTCGTCCGGACGGGCCTCACCCTCTATGACCTGCTCGACCGTGTGAGCGGATTGCCGAGTGCACGCCGTCTCACCCCCGCGGAACTGGCGCACATGGCGCCCTACCTCAGACCGGAACGCATCGCTCGGGAGATGCGGTCAGCCTTCCTGTTTTACGACGCGCAGATGCGAGACGACGTGATCGTCAGGCTCGCCGTGCGGGCAGCCACTCGCCTGGGAGCCACTTACCAGGAAGAGACCCGAGTGGAGGATGTCATCAAGGATGAAAAGGGATTTTGCGTGAAGCTGGCCTCGTCCAGGGGACCACAGGAGGTGACCACCAGGGTCATCGTGAATGCCGCGGGGTCCTGGTGCAATGCGAACCTGTTACGATGGGGCGTGACCCCTCGGGTGCCCTGCCTCCTGAATGTGGGCTCGCATCTTCTTTTTCGACCCGAGGCCGTCCCCGCCCGTCCCGAAGACTGTGCGGCCACGCTGTTGCAGCACGAGGACGGGCGGGTGGTCTTTTTCATCCCCTGGGAGGGGAAATGGCTCCTCGGCACGACGGAATCCGTGCTCAAAGGCACGCCGGAGGAATGGGAGTGCCCCGCCGGCGATCGGGACTATCTGCTCCAGGTGGCAGCGGTGAACCTGGACCTCGCGGAGCCCGAGCGACACATCGATGAATTCTTTTGCGGCATCAGGACCTTCCCCCTCCGCGCATCAGCGCCAGCAACGGCTGGACAATCGGCCCCGGGCATCTGGCGTGAGAATCCCTTTGCCTCGCCGTTCTACAAGCGGCGGCTGAAGGAGGATGTCTCAAGTTTGTCGCGAGAAGCGGTTGTGGACGAGGTGGTGCCGAACCTCATCACGATCTACGGGGGCAAGTTCACCACCTACCGCGCGCTCTGTGAAGGGGTCGGCAACCGCATCGCCGACCGGTTGGCGTGCGCCCGCAGAAGCGGAACAGGAGAACGGGAAAACTGGTTCCTCGACGAACTGCGGGAGACCGAGCCAGGGTTGTTCCATTCTTATTCCGACCTTCGACATGGTTAGGTCGGCTGGTTCGGGGATGTTACAATGGCAGCCGTAAGTAGGAGATCGCGGCAGCATGGATGACCCTCGCGCTTCGGCGAAACAATCTCACCGGGTGAGCTGGGTGCCCTTCGGGCTCGATCAGCAGCATCCGAACAATTTCAAAGATATTCTCGCCGCGGTCTGGGACAACCGGGACAACCTCAGGTACGCCTACCGGATTCTGCGTGATGGCTGTTGTGACGGGTGCTCGCTCGGCACGACAGGGATGCGCGACTGGACGATGAAGGACATCCACCTGTGCTGGGTGCGGTTGCAATTACTGCGACTGAACACGATGCCGGCCATGGACTGGCATCGGCTCGAGGATATCGCGCCGCTGCGCCGCATGAAGGGGAAAGCCCTCCGGAAGCTCGGGCGCCTGTGCGTCCCGATGGTCCGGCGTCGCGGGGAGCCGGGCTTCCGGCGGGTCTCCTGGGAGGAAGCGATCCGGCTCATCGCCGAGCGGATCCACCAAGCCGATCCCCATCGTATCGGCTGGTTTCTCACGGCCCGCGGCCTGACCAACGAAGCCTACTACGCCCATCAGAAGGTGGCCCGCTTCATCGGCACCAACCACGTGGATACGAGCGCGCGCGTCTGCCATGCCCCGAGTACGGCGGCGTTGAAAGAAACCGTGGGCTGTTCGGCGACTACCTGTTCGTACACGGATTGGATCGGCAGCGACCTCCTCGTCTTCGTGGGCACCAACCCCGCGAACAACCAGCCGGTGACGCTCAAGTACCTCTACTATGCGAAGAAAGCCGGCACCAAGATCTTCGTGGTCAATCCCTTCGTCGAGCCGGGCATGGAGCGGTATTGGATTCCCTCGGTGGCCGAGAGCGCGCTATTCGGGACGAAGCTGGCCGACGCCTTCTTTCACATTCATGTCGGCGGCGACATTCCGTTCTTCTACGGAGTGCTCAAGCATCTGGTCGAGAACAACTGGACCGATCGGGGGTTCATTACCAGCCGGACTGCCGGCTGGGACGAGCTCGAAACGAAGGCCCGTGCCTTATCCTGGGAAAGTCTCGAACGCGGGGCGGGCGTCACGCGCGGCGACATGTTTCGCTTCGCGGAGGCCTTCGGCCGGGCCCGCCACGCGATCGTCGTGTGGAGCATGGGCGTCACCCAGCACCGCTATGGCTCGGACAACGTCAAGGCGATCGTCAATCTCCAGTTGGCCCGCGGCAACGTGGGCCGGCCGCACACCGGGCTCATGCCGATCCGCGGACACAGCGGGGTACAGGGCGGCGCCGAAATGGGCGCCATGCCCGGCGCCTACACGGCTGATCACCCCGCCAACGAATTGAACGCCGCGCGGCTCGGCACGCCGGAATTCTGGGGCTTTCAGCCACCCTCGTGGAAAGGACTGGGGGCCGCCCACATGATCCTGGCCGCCGAACGGGGCGAGTTCGACGTTCTCTGGCAGAGTGGCGGCAATTTTTTGGAAACCCTGCCCGAGCCGGACCGCGTGCGCCTGGCTTTGAGCCGGATCGGCCTGCGGATTCATCAGGACATCGTCGTCAGCTCCACCATGCTCGAGGATCCGGCCGACCTGGTGGTCTTGCTGCCCTCGCGCACGCGCTACGAGCAACGCGGGGGCGGCACCGAGACGAGCAGCGAGCGCCGGATCATCTATAGTCCGGAGATTCCGGGGCCGCGGCCTGGCGAGGCGCGGGACGAATGGGAAATTCCCGTGCTGGTGGCGCGCGCGCTCGATACGGCGCGCGCGCCAAAGGTATTCCCGTGGCGCGACACGCAGGACATTCGGAATGAGATTGACCGGGTCTGCCCGACCTACAAGGGGATCGCCGGGCTCCGCAAGAAGGGTGACCAGATCCAGTACGGCGGACCTCGCCTGCTGGCGAATCGGTTCGGGACGCCCGACCACAAAGGCCATTTCACCCCGATCGACCTGCCGGAGGAGACGATCCCGGCAGGGCGATTGTTTCTCACCACCAGGCGGGGCAAGCAATTCAATAGCATGGTCGGCGCCGAGGTGGATCCGTTGATCGGCGCCGCCCGCAACAGCGTCCTGATGGCCGCCGAGGACGCCGCCCGCCTGCGACTGGAGGCCGGCGATGTCGTCGTCCTGCGCAACGAGGTCGGGCAGTATCGCGGCCGCGTCGTCATGGCCCGCGTGAAACCGGGGTCTGTGCAGGTCTACTGGCCGGAAGCAAACGCGCTCATTCCGGCGGGGCGGCTCGATCCCAGCGGCGTGCCGGATTACAACGCGACGGTCGAGATCATTCCGGCCTGCCCCTAACCCTCCCTCTCCCGGGTACCCGTTGCTCCACAAAATGCAACGGGTGATGGGAGAGGACTAAGGTGAGGGGAAAGTTGAGGACCCTTCACATCAATGGCTCATCGATACTCGAGCAAACAACGTGACGCCGCTGGTCCCAAGAAACACACCCGACCTGCGCCCGCGTCCGTCCGTCCGCCTTCACGTCCGGTCGCAGGGTTGCCTCCACGTCCAATAGACTTGACCAGGGTGACTGAGTGGCAGGCTGGCGCGGTTTCTCGGGTTGACGACTACCTCGTCGGAGAGGAGCCGCTCGAGATCCGCCTCGGCAACCGGCCGATCAGCGTGACGATGCGCACACCGGGACACGACCTCGAATTGGCCGCGGGGTTTCTGTTGACGGAAGGCGTGATCACCGGGGAGGACCAGATCGCAAGCCTGCGGCAGGTCGCTACGCGGGGCCATAAGTCCAACGTCGTTCGCGTCGATCTGCGCCCCGGCCTGAAGATCGACGACGCCCGCCTCAAACGCCACTTTGCCGCGACGTCCA
Source organism: Nitrospirota bacterium (assembly GCA_023248295.1). Classification (GTDB taxonomy): domain Bacteria; phylum Nitrospirota; class Nitrospiria; order Nitrospirales; family Nitrospiraceae; genus 40CM-3-62-11. The sequence continues at coordinate 4,342 of JAHFEU010000012.1, forward strand.
GTTGCGGGCTGTGCGGGAAAGCTTCGATCGACGCGGTGCGGGTCCGCGGCATCGCACGTCCCCATCCCGACCTTCGCGTCGCTCCCGATGTCCTCTGCCTCCTACCTGAGACGCTTCGGTCGGCCCAGACCCTGTTCGGTCGGACCGGGGGACCTCATGCGGCAGGCCTCTTTGACCCCATGGGCAAGCTGATCGCGCTGCGGGAGGACGTGGGACGCCACAACGCCGTGGATAAGCTGATCGGCTGGGCCCTGATGGAGCAGCGCCTGCCCCTCAAGGACTCTCTCATGCTCGTGAGCGGCCGCGGGAGCTTTGAAATTGTCCAGAAAGCCCTGGTCGCCGGCATCTCGATCGTCGCCTGCATTTCGGCCCCCTCGAGCCTGGCCGTCCGGCTCGCCTGGGAATTCGGCCTCACCCTCATCGGCTTTCTACGCGGCAAACGGTTTGTCTGCTACGCGGGGGACGACCGTGTGCGGCTCGCGGTGGTCCGAAGTGCGGGTGTGAGGGGCCCTTCTGCTGTTCGCCTTGTGGAAGAGAAAAGGTGATTGGAAAGGGGATCGGAGGAAGGGAGCCGCGCCGCTTAGCCCTTGCGCCCGATGGAGACGGTCTTGAGTCGGGATTTCTTGATCGCCATGAGCCCGCGCTGGGTCTCCGTCGGATCATAGGGCCGGGTCCTGCCTTCCCGCGGATAGCGCTCTTCAAATTCCTGGACGACCGCCACGGCCTCATCCGCCCGCTCGACATTCATCAGGACTTCCGCCAATCGGAGGAAGGCCGGCACCACGAGCGGGAGAGCATGAACCTCCTTGGCCTCGCGAATGGCCAACTGGTAGGCGTTGATCGCGGCGTCGGGATTCTTTTTCTCGCCGCTCAAGGCCGCGAGCATGAGCACGGCCAGGCGGTCCGTGGCGGCGCTCACACTCTGTTCCCAGTTTCCTTTGAGCAACTCCGACAGCTCCTGAACCGATAGCTTCAGAGAACCCGGTGTCCCGGCTGCCCGGAGCCGATTGACCACGTTTCTCGCCTCGAGCCAGGCGCCATACATCCCCGCCATCACGATCGTGCACCGGCCCGAGTTGGCGCATGGGCCGCTACGAGGGACGAAGTCCTTGTTCGCTACCTGGCTGGGCAGGTAGACCATGCCGTTGGCCTCCCAGCATGCGTTGCAGATCAGGCCGTCATCCGGCGTGGCGAAGACGTACATCCGGATGCCGGAGCGATCGAATATATCAATGGCCTGGATGCGACCGGCGAGGACTTGCTTTTGATGGTACTGCCAGAGCAGGAGCAGCCCGAGGATCCCGCACAGGTAGGGCAGGAGGCTAAAAATCACGAACGGTGAGTCGCCGGACACGAGAGACCTCCCTGATCGTCGGTGACCAGTATACCAAACATCCGCGCTGCGCCAAGCAAATACATACTTTTTGATTTCTGTCATAATCTGCAACGAACACGGCGTGACCTCGACCCATCACTTGACTTCTCTTTGACTTCTCGGTAAGCGAAGTGCGGAGAGACGGCTCGTCGCGCGAGAAGGGAGGTACAGCATGCCCATGGTTTGGACGATCGTCACCTACGCGGTCACCTACTCGGCGGCCGCCTCGCGAGCCCGCGTCAAATACGCCCCGGCGGTGATCCGGTTGTACGGACCCAAGAAGAAAAACCTCGGTATCCTGGCGTTCTACGACGAGAGAAGCCCGCTTCCGCGCTCGTCTTACAGCGCCACGCACGGCGTGCATCTGACCTTCCGGCCATGGCAGTTTTCGCAAATCTACGAGATCCTGCGCAGCGAGAGGCCGCTCTACCTGGGATGGGATAAACGGTTCAAGGTCGGCGGTATTTTTTCCGGGAAGGAGCCGATCGGCGAGTTCTCCGAGATCATGCCGAGGCGGGGCTAACGGTCTTGAATCTCCGAGCGCTTATGGTAGAGTTGCCGTCCCATGCGGATCTTCGTCCTCGGAGCCGGGGCCACCGGCTCGCTGCTCGCGCACCTCCTCGCACGCCAGGGCCACCAGGTCTCGTGTGGCGATAAGGATCCCGATCGCGCCCATCGTTTCCTCGGTGAGAAGTCTCAGATCCCTGTCCGGCAGGTGAACGCCCGTAACCTGTGGGGGATCGTCAAGGCTGCCAGGGGCCACCACCTGATCGTCAATGCCGCCCCGGCCGTCTTCAACGAGATCATCCTGCGCGCCGCCCTTCGCCTGCGCTCCCACTATCTCGATACCTCCTCGCACCTGACGCGCCACCCGTTCAAGGCCGAGCAGCTCCGCTTCGACCGGCGCTTCCGGGAGAAACAGCGCACCGCGGTGATCAATGCCGGCGCAGCTCCGGGCCTCACGAACCTGTTAGTGGCCCGCAGCGCGGAGATCCTCAACGCCATCGAGGCCGTCCAGGTGCGGCTCTATGAGGACACCAAGAGCGACGACCCCGTGTCACAGTGGTCCCATGAAGCGTCATTTGACGAAGCCGTGGCGCGGCCGCGCATCTACCGGAATGGCCGCTTCCGTTTCGGCAAGCGGTTTGGGGAGCGGGAGGTGTTTCGCTTCCCCCCTCCCATCGGCCGAGTCGCCGTTGTGTTGGCTGCGCAGGATGAAGTCGGCACGCTCCCCCACTTCCTGGGCATGCGCGAGCTCGATGTGAAGATCGGCGGGAACGACATCGAGCGGCTGCGCCGCTGGCACCGGGAGGGCAAACTCGTGAAGTCACGCGGCCTGGTGGCGAAGCGCTTTCCGAAGACCCCGTCCCCGCGCCTGGTGGCCAAGTTGATCCGCCGCGGCGTGCTGCAGAACGCGCGCTTCGCCGCCGCGGTGCTGGTTCAAGGCCTGAAAGACGACCAGCGCATGTTGATCCGGTGGGATGCCAGCTTCCCCACGCTCTACCAGATCCGCCGCCGCGGGATACATGCCTCACCGATCTCTTGGGCGACCGCTCAATTGGCGGCGCTCTTCGTCAAGCATTTTCCGCGCGAACTGGCCGGGGTCTCTCCACCGGAAGCGTTGCCGGCCCAGACGCGCCAACGCATACTGGCCGACGCCCGAACCAGCGGCATCCGCCTCGTGAAGCGGATCATCCGTCTGAAGAGACCCGACGACGAGGACTACGTGGAGTAGGCAAGAGACAAAGGAGGCGAGGGACGCACCGCGCGCAGCTCACCGTCTCTCGCCACGGCGCCGCTCGATCTGGTCGGCGGCGGCGGCGGCCTTTGCCGCCACGGGGGCTGCGTCGGTTTTCTCGATCTCGCGCATGGGGCCAATCGCAGCCGGCCCTCCGACGGCGGCTAGCGCGTCGCAGATCGCGGCTCGCACCCCCTCGTTGTGTCGCTGGGATGGCTTATTGACCCAGCTCAGGACACCCTTCGGCTTGACGGGTTGGAGGGCCTGAAGCAGGATTGCCTCCGCTCGGCTCTGGTTCTCCGCCGGAAGGCTCGCGAAGCGGGCCAAGGCTTGACAGACCTGAATGAGCGTCGTGTCGTTCTCTCGAGGTGTGGTCGGGTCGTCGGCTCGCAGGGCGCGGCCATACGCTTCCAGGGATTCCGAGTGCGAGCTCGTGATGCGCGCGAGGTGGCCGAGCGCCGACTGTCGAACCGAAGCCTCCTGATCTCGCAGGGCGCGGAGGAGGGAACTCTCGGCGGCAGGGCCTTGCAGCTTCACGAGAGCCCGCAACGCGGCCTCGCGAACATGCGCGTTGCCGTGGTGAAGGAACCGGGTGAGCGAACGCGCCAGCGCCACCTCACCGTGATCACCCACCGCCGCGAGAATATGGCCAATGAGCTGCGCATTGCGCTCGATGGTCGCCAGGCGCGCGAGAAACGGGTCCAGCGCGCTGGGCCCGATTCGTTTCATCGCGTCAAAGACGCTCAGTCTGACTGATTGGTTGTCGCCGTTGGCGTACGCCTTGATCAGGCCTGCGACGGCCGGCTCACCGGCGGCCGCCAAAATCTCCACCACCTGCGTGCGCCGGTCCTTGTCCGAGGAGAGGAGATCCGCCAGGAGCTTCTCGATCGTGTCTTTCGATGCCAGGAGCTGGGAGAGCTGCCGGGCGAGTTCCTCGAGCGCCGTCGGAGCCTCTGGGACCTGCCGCTGTTCGTTCGTGGCTCGCAGGATTTTGGCGACCGTTCCGTAGGCGCCCCGGCGCAGCAGCTCCGGCAGGACGCGCTGCACGGTTTCTACGAGCTCCCTCCCGCCCCCATCTGCCGTGAGTCGGCGAAGGCCCGCCACGTGCTCGTCTTCACGAGCCAGCACGCTGTCCGCCAGTCTGCGCGTCTCCACCGCCTGCCGGATCTCGGGCGGCAGCTCCTCCAGGGACAGCGCTTGGTGCTTGAACAGTGATTCCAGCAGGTCATGGCCGGGGGTGCTACCCTTGCGGCACACGTGGCCGGCGATCTGGCGCAGCACGTCCATCCGCCGGGTCATTTCCACGGAAGTCCCTTCGGCCGGCGTCTGGCCGGGCGTCGTCTGCGGCTGCTCCAGGTCTTTGACGAGGTCCCAGGTGGTCTGCACGAGCCTCTCTTCAGGCAGACTGCTCAAAATTGCCTGCTGGAGCTGGCGCTCATCCATCAAGTCCACGTCTGCGGCGACGAGGTCACAGTTGATCAAGAAATCCTTGACAAACCCGGCCTGGCGCACCGGGCGGATGACATCATCGATGATCTGCGTCTTGATCCGCTGGATCTCCTCCGGCGTGGCGCCCTTGTAGAGCGGCAGCATCCGGAGATCGCGCCGCAACCGACTCAACGCCATCTTCAGCCGCCAGGGGAGGCGCCGCTCCTTGCCCACGATGTCGTCGTTGAACACGGTGGAGACATGGATGATGTGCTGATCCAGGAACGCCTGCGTCAGGCGCTTGGCTGCGTCGCTGGTTCCTTGGCCGGCTTCCGGTGGCTGACTCATCAGGACGACAAACGTGTGAAATTCCTCCGGGCTGATCGTGGCCTTGAGGGAAAAGCTCAAGAGGTTCCACCGGTCGAAAAATTCGAGAAACTTCGGGACGAAGAGAGACGTCGCGTCCTGCTTCATCACGCGCTCCAGGGGCAGTGGCGCAGCATCGTACCCGTCGATGGTAATGGCCCGATCGTCCCCGGCTATCGTGACCATATACGTTAGTTCGGCCCGGTCTCCCATGAGCAGGACGAATTCTGAGTGCAGGTCCGTGAGGCCTTTCTTGGCCTCAGGATGCCCCGGGGCGTAATAACTGCTTCGGAGCATGGTCGTGATCAGGGCGAGCGTCAATCGCCCCAGAGCGGGGTGGGCATCGCTCCGTTGCGCTTCGGATGAAGGCGCGGCACCCGTCGCGGAGTCAGTCGTCATGGCGGCATGCTCGCAGGTGGTAGGTGACGCCGAGCCGAGGCTGCCCACCGAACCGATGGGCGAGGTCCGCACCCGACGTCTTCGAAACCAACGTGTTGCGTTCGTTGAGAACTAAACAGACCGACCAGCTGATGCTGTTCAGACCAGGACAGAGCTGCTCGAAATGGCCTTTCTCCATCATAATATACTCGACAAACCCGACTCAAATGATTTCTTGGACCCGAAACCGGATGCCCGAGTCGTCTTTTCAACGGGTTATGTTCGTATATACTATTTTTATGGAGTCTGACTGGCACCCTCTTGACCAGCCTCAAGGGTCTAGAACCATGGGACGAGATGGCAAGCTCTCATCGGGAGGCAGCGGCTGCGGTGGAAGCCGGAGCCTGGTCATCCGCATGCTGAAGACTGCTGGGTGGATCGTTCTGGCGGCGGCGATCGCTGCCCCAACGGCCGAGGCCAAACACATCCGGCCGGACCTTCCATGGCGAGAACAACTGATTCGGATTCTTGGCACAACCCTGGACCAAGACCAGAATCCCGTCGGCGTGGTGGCCGAGATCGTCGTGACGTTCGTCCAACGGAACGATCGGCGGGGGATCGAGATCACCTTTGAAACCGAGCCGGGGCGCTTCTCGTACACGTCTCAAGCGGCGGTCCTACTCGCCATCGACCGTACGGCTAGGGCCGCTCACCTGAATAGCGACTCCTGGACTGTGTTCGTGGCGGTTCCGTCTCCCGGCGTGACGGTCTACGGGGAGAGTCTGTCAGCCATGGTGGGAATCACAGTGGTGGCTCTTGCCAAAGGCGATTTCATTCCACCCGATCGGGTGATTACCGGGACCGTGACCCGTGACGGTCACATCGGGACCGTCGGTGGGATCCCTCTCAAGGTGGAGGCGGCCCATGAGGCACATATGCATCGAGTCCTCGTCCCGGAAGAGCAGCATGTCGCTGACGGTGACTGGCGGACCCCGTTCCTCATGCAGGTGTCCGCAGTCGGCACGGTCAGCGACGCCTACCAGGCTCTGACAGATCAACCCCTCCAGCGTGATGACCTGGGGGTCCTGTTGGGACAGTGAAGAAGACCCGCCTCCGCCCTCAGAGTCGGGCATGAGCCCTCCGAGCCCACTCTAGCCCGGAATATCCATGACGGTTCGTCGCGAAATCGCGCAGTCGCGTCGCGAGACGGGCGCGCGGAGCCGCGAGGGACCGAGGCGTACTTGAAACAGCACGGTGAGGGACTGAGCGGCGAGCCCGCCCGCCTGGCCGCTGTCCAGAGCGCGGGCAGGCTGGTCGCAGCAGCGAATGGGCGATTGCAGCAGAAGCGTTCATGGATAATCCGGGCTAATGGCGAGGGCCCTCTACCCGGACTCCCTACGTAAAATCTCGCACCGAGCCTCACCCTCGGTTTGACTCCCAATCACCCCTCTGTTAGAATCCCGCTTCCGTCACGCTTCAAGCCAGCACAACATGTCGATGTTCGTCCCCATCGTCTAGCCTGGCCTAGGACGCCGGCCTTTCAAGCCGGCAACACGGGTTCAAATCCCGTTGGGGACGCCATTGTCTGGTTGATCTTCTGCGATGACACGGGTGAAGAACCTCGGCCTGCTCGGCGGATTGGTGGTGTCCACCGTTCTGACTGTGGGAGCGGATCAGCCGCCGGCTGGATCAGCCGCGCCGGTGGGGAAGGATAGCGCGCCGATGGTGCTGATCCCCGAGGGCCCGTTTACGATGGGCAGTAATGACGGACTTGGGAACGAACGTCCCGTGCACACGGTGTCGTTGCCCGCCTACGCGATTGACCAATTCGAGGTGACGATCGGGCTGTACGCCAAGTTCTTGCAAGCCACCGGACACAGCCCCCCTCCCACCTGGGATGAGGATTCGGTGTCGATGGCACCAGACCGGCCCGCGGTGGGATTGAACTGGTATGACGCCGAGGCCTATTGCAAGTGGGCGGGAAAACGGCTGCCCACGGAGGCCGAGTGGGAGAAGGCCGCCCGCGGGACCGACGGCCGACGGTATCCCTGGGGGCACATGCAGCCGTTTGTCGATATCGCGAACTACAATCGCGGCATGTGGGTGAGCAATGCTATTACCCTGGCTCCGGTCAACAGCGGTGTTGAGGGCATGAGCGTTCGGCATGGAACCAAGGAGGGAGGCAAAAGTCCGTATGGCCTCTTTCACATGGCCGGCAATGCGGCTGAATGGGTCGCCGACTGGTACGACCGGGAGTATTACCAGAAGAGCCCTGAGAAAAACCCCACCGGTCCGAAGGAAGGGGAGCGACGGGTGATTCGGGGAGGGTCCTGGAACGAACCTCCGGTCGGCATCCGGACCACGGCCCGAGTTTCGGCCGAGCCGGATTACCGGGACCGCACCCTCGGTGTTCGCTGCGCGATGGATGTCTCAAAAGACGGAAAGCAGACCGCGGGGGTGCAACCATGAGCGAGACCGCGGTTCGAGTAGGCGCCCTGTGGGACACGGGCGCGGCTGGCCTGGAACGGCCCACGGAGGATGAGAGGACGGCGCCCCACAAGTGAAGCGGCGGCCTGGGACCAAGGCATTCACTGATTGAGTGCTGAGTGTAGGAACGTGGCGAGTTAGAGTTTGCGCGCCGGGCTGCCCGGCGTCGTGCCTTTAATCTGAAAGCCGCCTGCTTGCTCCTCCTTTCTTCTCAGAGGCTTGGCCAATGTCTCTTCGCCCTTCATGCCTGCCAGCTTGATCTTCAGGCGCAGGTTGTTGGTACTGTCCGCATTGATCAGGGCTTGATCGAGGGTGATCATCCCCGCCTTGTATAGATTGAACAGGACATAATCGAAGGTCTGGCAGCCTTCCTGCACCCCCTGCTCCATCGCGTCTTTGAGCTCATCGATGGAACCTTTCTTGATGAGATCCTTGGCGCGAGGGGTATCCATGAGAATTTCCAAGGCGGCGACGCGTCTGCCGTCCACGCTCGGGATGAGACGTTGCGAGATGATGGCTCGAAGATTCATGGAGAGCTGCAGGTAAATCTGGGTATGGCGCTCGGAAGGAAAGAAGTTCATGATCCGCTCGATCGCCTGGTTCGCGTTATTGGCGTGAAGGGTGGACAGGCAGAGGTGGCCGGTTTCGGCAAAGGTGATCGCCGCTTCCATGGTCTCGGCGTCGCGGATCTCCCCGATGAGGATCACATCGGGAGCTTGACGCAAGGTGTTTTTCAGCGCCGCCTCGTAGGTATGGGTGTCGAACCCGATCTCGCGTTGGGTGATCACGGATTTTTTATGGCGGTGGACGAACTCGATCGGATCCTCGACGCTGACGATATGTCCGGGAGCGTTCGCGTTCCGATGGTCGATTATGGCCGCCAATGAGGTGGATTTCCCTGCCCCCGTGGCCCCGACGAACAGGACGAGGCCTCTCTTGGTCATCGCGATGTCCTTGACGATGGGAGGCAGGCCGAGCTTGTCGATGGGCACGATTTCAACTTTGATCTGGCGGATGGCAAACCCGACATTGCCCCGCTGGCGAAAGATGTTGACGCGGAAGCGGCCTAGCTCCGGGTAGTACAGAGCCAGGTTCATCTCCATCTTCTCTTCGAACTCCTTCCGCTGCTTGTCCCGCATGATGTCATTGGCCAGCTTCTCGAGCTGTTCATTCGTGAACGCAGTGTCCCCGATGGGGTGGGTGATCCCCTGAATGCGGTAGATCGGGGGGAGGTCCACCGTCAGGTAGATGTCCGAGGCTTCCCGTTCCACCATCACTCTGAGTAGGTAGCGAATGTCCATCGATTTCCTTCGACCGTGATAGCAGGTCGAGATCGGGTCACTCGGTGTTTCTTTTCCCCTAGGAGGTCATACCGACAGCCGTCGCGCCGGCGCCGGCCACTTTGGATGTAGGAGGGCCGAACAGATTGGGGGTCATGCTCCGGGATTGGGCCTCCCCTCTGGCCACGAGTCCCCGCGTGACCAGATCGACTAAGGCCATATCCATCGTCTGCATCCCGTCCTTTTTGCTCGCCTGCATGATGCCCGGGATCTGGTGAAGCTTCGTCTCGCGGATGAGGTTGCGCACCGCAGTGGTGCCGATCATGATCTCCAGGGCAGCCACCCGGCCGCCGCCTTTTCTCTTGATCAGGGTCTGGGTAATGACTCCTTCGATGGATTCGGCTAATTGGGCCCGGATCTGGGACTGCTGGTTCGGTGGGAACACGTCGATGACACGGTCCACGGTCTTTGGGGCGCTGGAGGTATGCAGGGTTCCAAAGACCAGGTGCCCGGTCTCGGCCGCCGTCAGGGCCAGTTGGATCGTCTCCAGGTCGCGCATCTCGCCGACCAGGATAAAGTCCGGGTCCTCACGCAGGGCTGACTTCAAGGCATTGGCAAATGAATGGGTATGGGCCCCCAACTCCCGCTGGTTGATGAGGCATTTTTTGGATTTGTGCACGAACTCGATCGGGTCCTCAATGGTGAGGATATGACCTTCGAAGGTTTCGTTCAGGTAATCGAGCATGGCGGCCAGCGTGGTGGATTTTCCGCATCCCGTCGGCCCGGTCACCAGAACGAGGCCCTTCTCCTTGTCGCAGAGCTGTCTCAGCACGGGAGGCATTCCCAGTTGCTCGAGCGGAATGATCTTCGTGGGGATGGTCCGAAAGACGGCCCCCTCGCCTCGGCGCTGCACGAACACATTCACGCGGAAGCGTGCGATGTCTCCCATTTCAAAGGAGAAGTCGCACTCGTGGTGCTCTTGAAAGACCTTTCGCTGAACGTCATTCATCATGTCGAAGATCATGTTGTGGACTTCATCCCTCGACAAGACCGGGTGGTCCAGCTTTTTCAATTCTCCACTGATCCGCAGCATGGGGGGCTCGCCCGAACTGAGGTGGCAATCCGAGGCCCCTTGCTGGACGCCGAACGACAGCAGTTGGGTCATGTCCATACCTGACTCCTTTCTGGTCCGTCTCGCCCGTACGTCTCGCTCGAATCAGGCCGACAATCGTCGCGGGAATGAGTACTTCAGTTTCTTCCGTGGCATAATGCTTTGATTTTGAGATGTGTGAGCCACTATACCACAGGTCTTCAGGATGGGCTATCTCCGGGTCCAATTCGGAAACCGCGGTGGTCCCAGCCGGGGTGAGGACGCATCATCGGGCGATTCCTGCCGGCTCCTCGGGGAGCGGAAGGTTGTAAGGCGATATGCGAGCGATGGTCCTGACGCGGTGCGGGCCGGTTGAGAACGCCCCGTTGTCCTTGGAACAGCGCCCGGTGCCGCCGCCCGGCGCCGGCGAGGTGCGGGTGCGGGTGCAGGCCTGCGGCGTCTGCCGCACTGATCTGCATACCGTGGAGGGCGAGCTCGAGGCCGTGAGGCTCCCGATCGTGCCGGGGCATCAGGTGGTGGGCCGAGTAGATGCGGTCGGCCCCGGAGTGACGCTGGTCGCCAAAGGGGATCGGGTCGGTATCGCATGGCTCCGAGGGGTGTGCGGGTCTTGCGGGTTCTGTCGGAGCGGGCGCGAGAATCTGTGCGAGTCGGCGCAATTCACCGGGCTCCACGTGGACGGCGGGTACGCGGAGTATGCGGTGGTCCCCGAATCGTTCGCGTATCGCGTGCCGGCGGTCTTCGGAGATCAGGAAGCGACCCCGTTGCTGTGTGCAGGCATCATCGGCTACAGGGCGCTCAAGCTCAGCGCTGTCCGCCCCGGCGAGCGCCTGGGCCTGTACGGCTTCGGCGGGTCGGCCCACATCGCCATTCAGGTGGCCCGGCACTGGGGGTGCGAAGTGTATGTCTTCACGCGGGAGGCCTCCCACCGAGCGCTCGCGCGAGAACTGGGCGCGGCGTGGGTGGGCGGCGCCACCGACGCGCCGCCGGTCAAGCTCCATGGCGCGATTCTCTTTGCTCCGGCCGGCGAGATCGTTCCCCCGGCCCTGCAGGCGCTCGAGCGAGGAGGCACGTTGGCTCTGGCCGGCATTCACATGAGCGCGGTCCCGGCGTTAGACTATACGCGTGACCTGTTCGGCGAGCGCTCGGTCCGCAGCGTGACGGCGAACACGCGGGAGGATGCGAAGGAGCTCTTGAAGGTGGCGGCCGAGATTCCCATCCGGCCCCGCGTGGAGCCCTTCCGGCTGGAGGAGGCCAATCGGGCGCTTCAGGCGTTGAAGGCGGGCCGCATCAAGGGTGCCGGTGTCCTCGTCATGCAGGAGTGAGCAACGTTGCCCCATTAGATGAGGCCCAGTTCTTGACCGGCGTTCCGGAACGCGGCCAGGACGGCGTCGAGCTGCTCGCGGGTATGCTCGGAGGTGACCGTGGTTCTGATCCGGCTGGTCTCTTTGGGGACCGTGGGAGGACGGATGGCCGGTGCGTAGACGCCAAGCTCAAGCAACCGCTCGGCCAACGTGAGCGCCTGCCGTGGCTCTCCGATGAGCACGGGAATGATCGGGCTTTGGCTCTCGGCCAGACGGAACCCCAGCGCCTTCAGTCCCGTTTGGAAATGGTTGCGGTTGTCCCACAACCGAGCCCGTCGCTCAGGCTCCGCCTGGAGCAGCTCGAGCGCCGCCACCGAGGCGGCCGCGGTCCCGGGGGGCGGGGCGGTGGTGTAGATGAATGATCGGGCCGTGTTCACGAGATAACGGATCAGACTCTGCGGCCCCGCCACGTACGCTCCGCTGGTGCCCAGTGCTTTGCCGAGCGTCCCCATATGGAACGGGATGCGGGACTCCACCCCGAAGTGTTCCAGCGTGCCGCGTCCATGAAGGCCCATCACGCCGGTGCCATGCGCGTCGTCCACCACCAGCCGCGCGGCATACCGCTCCGCGAGCGCGACCAACTCCGGAAGTGGCGCCAGATCGCCATCCATGCTGAACACTCCGTCGGTCACGATCAGCGTGTCGCGGCGCGGGGAGCGTCTGGCAAGCAGCGAGTCGAGCTGCGCGAGGTCTCGATGGCGGAACACGCGCAGGTCGGCGCCGCTCAGGCGGCAGCCGTCGATGAGACTGGCGTGGCACAGCCGGTCGGCCAGGATCAACCCACCCGACCCGATCAGCGACGGAATAAGACCGACGTTGGCCAGATACCCGGAGCCGAACACGAGGGCGGCTTCGGTCGCCTTAAACCTGGCGAGGGCTGCTTCGAGGTCCTGGTGCGGGGGTAAGGTCCCGGACACCAACCGCGAGGCGCCGGAGCCGACGCCGTACCGCGTGGTGGCCTCGATGGCCGCTCGTTTCAGCAGCGGGTGTGTGGCGAGTCCCAGATAATTATTCGAGGCCATCACGATGACCCGCCGTCCCTCGACCGTCGCGACCGGTCCGGGCTCCGATTCGACGAGCCGCAGCCGGCGAAGCAGGTGCTGCTCTTCAAGCTCACGAAGACGATCCTCGAACATCCTGCCTCTCGCCCGGATTGCGATGACGGGCCTCACATACCTAATACCCCGCTGCGTGCCCTGTCAACGTGAACGGGGGTCACAGGTCCCCGCTCTATGAATGGTATGATTGGATTGACAACAGATGGTCAACCTTGTATAAGCGCGGAGCCGCCGGTCCTGTCGGGCGGGTCGTGGTCACCCGTATCTGTGGAGCGTCACGGGTCGCGTGCCGTACCGCATCAAGATCCCCGCAAGAGGCACCCCAGCGGATGAAGCCCATCTCCTGAGCGGGATGGAACGCTTCCTGGTTCTCGTTCAGCAACATCGCAGGGGATTTTTGGCTGGGGCGCTCGTGCTGTTCGCGGCGACCGCGGCGGTGGTCGCCGTGCTGTGGTACGACCATCGCCAAGCCGAACAGGCCATGGATCTCCATCGGCAAGCCACGCTGCTGTACCTGACTCGGCCGGCCGATCAGCCGGTGAAGGCCGACCAGAACCTCAAACAGGCGATCGTCCTCTACCGACAGGTCGTCGACCAGTACCCGCGAAGCCCGAGCGCGCATTTGACCCTCTATCATCTGGCCAATGCGCTCGTGCAGGTCAACGATCTGGGAGGCGCCATCGAGGCCTACAACAAGTACATCGCGACCTATGGAGCCAACAAGACCATGCTGGGTCTGGTCTACCAGCGTCTGGGGTATGTCTACCTGCTCCATGGGGATCGCGACCAGGCGGTGGCCGCCTTTTTAGCTGTGCTGGATGTGCCCGGGGCGCTCAATAAGGATCATGCCCTCTTTGAATTGGGGAAGATGGAGGAGGCCCAGTCCCGTCCCGAAGGCGCTTTGGCCCACTATCAGGAGCTGATGAAGAGCTACCCGAATTCGCCCTTGGCGAGCGAAGCGGCGGTGCGGATCAAGGCGCTGGAGGCGAAGAAGAGCCCCGCAGACCCCGGGCCGGGCGGACCGGAGGGCGCAGCGCCCCCCCAGCCAAACAAATAAAGCCGTAGCCGAGACGGTGGGCTCTCGTGGTCAGGGCCCGATCGCGAGCAGGTCGCCGGGTCTGATCAGACGGCTCGTCAGGTTGTTTCTGGCTCGCAGGTCCCGCACCGAGAGACGGAAGCGTTTTGCGATCGTCCACAGGCTGTCTCCCACCCGCACTCGGTACCAGTCCGGCGATCCGCCCCGGTCCCGCCCTCCGATGCCGGCCGGCTTCGACAGTTTCCAACTTGGGATCCGGTCCAGCAAGGGCTCGATCGTCGCCTTCGTGCCCACGGGAACCTTGAGATGATATTCCGCATCGTCGGGAGGCGTGACCCCCCGGCGCAGCTCCGGGTTTAAACGCCGGAATTCCTGGGACGACACCCCGCTGACCTTCGCGAGGTCTTGCAGCAGGATGGGGCGGCGGACGACCACTTCCTCGAACTCGTGCAGATCCGGCTGCGCTTGGCTGAACCCGTAGCGGTCGGGATTCTTCGCGATCATCGAGGCGGCCAGAATTCGCGTCACATACTCCCTGGTCTCCCGCCGAAGGTGTCGGGTCTGGGCGATCTCCCAGAAACTCTCGGCTTGAGTTTTCTGGAGCGCGCGGAGCACCTTGCCCTCGCCCGCGTTGTACGCGGCCATCGCGAGCGGCCAGGTGCCGAACAGGTCGTACAGATCGCGCAGATAGCGTGCGGCGGCGACCGTGGATTTAATGGGGTCCCGACGTTCGTCGACATAGTCATCGACTCGCAGACCATAGAGCTTGGCCGTGCTTCTCATGAACTGCCACGGGCCGGTCGCGCGGGCGCGGGAATAGGCGTGCGGGTTGAAACCGCTCTCGACCAGCGAGAGGAAGACCAGGTCGCTCGGCAGGTCAAATTCCGAGAGGATGCGTTCGACCAGGGGCTTGTAGTGATTAAAACGGGTGAGCCACTGCTCGAACCGGTCGCGGATAGCGACATTGAAGAATCGGATATGGCGTTCGACTTTGTGATTCAGCACGGTGGGGACGTTGAAGATTGACTGTTCAGCGTCTTCAGCAGCGCCGTCGATCGGGGCGGGCGTCGCCGCAGGCTCGCGCGACGGTGTCAACGACTCGGCGAATCGCCAAGGCATGGCTGAAGCCTTGACCGGAGTCCCAAGCATCACCTCCGGTTGCAGCTCGAGATCCGTCGCCCGAGCGTCCGGTGCCGGAGCCTCAGGAGGGTTCGCCACCTCAGGACTCCCGTTTTGAACGGCCGCACTCTGGCTCTGCCCGTCGGCCGCGCTCGGGTCGGTCTGATGTTCGGTGAGCGGGACTGCCTGCGTTCCCTGGAGTTGATCCTCCACCTGCTCAGCGCTGGCGCAGGTTCCTTCGCCGGGGATCCCTGATCCGACCAGCAGGGCGCCAAGGAAAAGGCCGACCAGCCCCCCCGGGGTCACGTTCCTCCACTCCGACATCACGCTTCTCCTCTACTTACACGAGCATGGCAGACGACGGCAAGGGTAACGATCGCCTCCGCAGTTGTCAAGAATGAACCGGGCTGCGGCATCCTGTCACGCTCGCCTTCCGATCAATGGACCGGTCATGTCTTGCCTGGGCCTGGCCGGATCGTGGACGCGCCACCAGCGGAATCAGCGGCTCTCATAGCCTGCTGGTCGCCTTGACAGTATGGGGGTCGTGTGATAGCGTAGCGCCCTTCTCTCCAGCAAAAATGGTCTCGCGCGTCCGGCGCGGCGAACATCGACAAGACGGGATGCCCGGTGCGAGGCGGGGCCCTGGGTTGTGCGCACACCAAGTGGAAACCCGGCCAATGAGCGGGCTGATTCCTGCCGGTCCAAGAACCGGGCGCTTCTCTCTTTGTATTTTTTCCCGTGAGGAGAGTGAGGGATGTTGAAACGGTATCTGCTAGCGCCGGGACCGACGCCAGTCCCGCCAGAGGTGTTGCTGGCGATGGCCAAGCCCGTCATGCATCACCGGGCTCCTGAATTCGCCCAGTTGTTCGGTGAAGTGCGGAATGACCTCAAATGGTTGTTCCAGACCGGGAACGATGTGCTGACCCTGGCCTCCTCCGGGACGGGAGGGATGGAAGGAGCGGTGGCCAACTTCCTGTCGCCTGGCGACAAGGCACTGGTCGTGAACGGAGGGAAGTTCGGCGAGCGTTGGGGCAAAATCTGCAAGACGTTCGGCGTGCAGGTGGTGGAGCTCAAGGTGGAGTGGGGGTATGCGGTGGACCCTCAGGCCGTGGCCGAGGCCCTCAAGAAGGATCCCTCCATCAAGGCCGTGTACGTGCAGGCAAGCGAGACCTCCACCGGCGTCGCCCATCACACGAAGAGGCTCGCGGAAGTGATCAAGCCCTACGAGGGCACGATCCTGGTGGTGGACGCCATCACCGCCCTCGGCGTCTTCGACCTCAAGACAGATGCCTGGGGGCTGGATGTGGTCGTCGCCGGCTCGCAAAAGGCGATGATGCTGCCGCCCGGTCTGGCCTTCGTGAGCGTCAGCGACAAGGCGTGGCAACTGGCCGACAAGGCCAAAAACGGCGCGTTCTATTTCAACTTGAAGAAGGAGCGGGAGTCGCAGTCGAACAATCAAACGGCCTACACGCCGGCGGTGTCCATGATCCTGGGTCTCCAAGAAGTCCTGCGGATGCTGAAGGCCGAAGGCCTGGACGCGGTGTTCGCGCGCCACGCCCGTCTGGCCCACGCGATGCGCGAGGGAGTCAAGGCCGCCGGGCTTTCGCTATTTCCCAAGGAATCTCCCAGCGACGCGTTGACGGCGATCTCGGCGCCGGGTTCGGTGGACGGGCAGGCGATCTATAAGAACCTGAGAGTGCAGTACGGGATCACGGCTGCAGGGGGACAGGATCATCTGAAGGGGAAGATCTTCCGGGTCTCCCACATGGGATACATGGACACCTTCGATGTCATCCTGACCTTGGCCGCCATTGAAATGGTGCTGAAGGGCTTGGGGCATCCCGTCAAACTGGGGAGCGGGGTGGCCAAGGCTCAGGAACTCCTCATGGCGTGATGCGCGTCCCTTGCGTCTATGCGTGCGGCGTCTGTCGCGTCGTCGCGTGACGCAAGAGACGCCATCGACGCAGCGGACGCAAGTGACGCAACTGACGCAAAAGACGCATATGAAGATTTTGGTCAGCGATAGTCTGTCGAAGCAAGGCGTCGAGATTCTGGAGAAGGCCGGCTTTACCGTGGACATCAAAACCAAGCTCTCCAAAGAGGAGCTGGTCAGGGAGATCGGGCAATACGACGGAATTGTTGTTCGCTCGGCCACGAAGGTGACGGCCGACCTGATCGCGGCCGCAGAGCGGCTCAAAGTCATCGGCCGGGCCGGGTCCGGGTTGGACAATGTGGATACCCAGGCCGCCACACGGCGCGGGATCGTCGTGATGAACACCCCGGGCGGGAACACGGTGACGACGGCCGAGCACACCATGGCCATGATCTTTGCGATGACCCGCCAGATTCCGCAGGCGACGGCCTCGATGAAAGCCCGCACGTGGGAAAAGGAACGGTTCATGGGGGTCGAGCTCTACAACAAGACCTTGGGCATCGTGGGAATCGGACAGATCGGCGGCTACCTGGCGAAGCTGGCCCAGGGGATGTCCATGAACGTGATCGCCTATGACCCGTACCTGGCCGAGGAACGGGCGCACAAGATGGGGGTTGAGGTGGTAGAGCTCGCCGAGCTGTTCCGGCGCGCGGACATCATCTCCCTGCACACCCCGCTCACGGCCGAAACCCGGTCTCTGATCAATGCCGGCGCGCTCCAGCAGATGAAGCCAGGAGTCATGATCGTGAACTGCGCGCGCGGGGGGATCGTGAACGAGGCGGACCTGTTCCAGGCGTTGAAGTCGAAGAGGGTGGCGGCCGCTGCCTTCGACGTGTTTGAGAATGAGCCGGTCAGCCCGGACCACCCCTTGCTGACGCTGGAGAATTTCATCTGCACTCCCCATATCGGGGCTGCGACCGGCGAAGCGCAGGAAAACGTGGCGGTCGGAATCGCGGAGCAGATCGTGGATTATTTTACGAAAGGGATTGCGCGGGGCGCCGTCAACATCCCTTCGGTTCCGCCGGAGTTGCTGCCGCGGCTGCAGCCATACCTGACGCTGGCGGAGAAGATCGGGCTCCTCCAGGCCCAGCTCTATGAGGGGGGACTGGAGCGGGTCACGGTCGAGTACAATGGCGAGGTCGCTGCGCTGACGTTGGCTCCCCTGACGATCGCGGTGCTCAAAGGCCTGTTGACCCCCATCCTGGAGGATGCCGTGAACTATGTGAATGCCCCGGTGATCGCCAAGGAGCGGGGGATAGAGGTCAAAGAGGTGAAGAGCGGCGACGCCGGGGATTTCACGAGCGTCATCAGGGTCCGGGTGGACGCCGGGAAAACGCCCCACCGCCTGGCCGGGACACTCCACAATCGCAAGGACCCCCGCATCATCGAGATCGACGACTTTCAGGTCGAGGTGGTGCCCGAAGGACACATGCTCCTGATCCTCAACGTGGACCGGCCCGGGGTCATCGGCGCCGTCGGTCAGGTGTTGGGGGACCACCAAATCAACATCGCCCGCATGCAATGTTCCCGCGAGGAGCTGGGCGGCAGGGCGCTGCTGATCATCGGGCTGGACGCGCCCCTGCCGGCTGGAGTGCTCGAGACCATCAGGCGCGGAAAGAACATTCTGTCCGTCAAACTGGTTGACCTTTCAAAAGGGCTTTGAGTGGCCCGACCCCGGTCCATGTCCCGCCCGGCGCCATCCCATCAGACCAGCAAAGCATCGCGCGCTCCTGCGTCTTCGATGAAGAAACACGAGCGTTCGCTGATCCCCACGGGCATGACCACGATCCTCCCCCACGCCGCCCGACGCGTGCGTCATCTGGAGGAGACGCTCCTGAGCACCTTGGGCCGCTGGGGTTACCAGGAGATCATCCCGCCCACCTTCGAGTACCTGGATGTGCTCTCGGCCGGGCTGGAGCCGGAATTGATCGAGAAATGTTACAAGTTCGCGGACCGCACCACCGGGCGCATTCTGTTGCTGAGGCCGGACGTGACCGCGCAGATCGCCCGGATCGTGGCCATGGGGATGGTCGGACCGAGCGTGCCGCTCAGGTTGTGTTATCGCACCACGGTGTTCCGCCACGAACCTGAACACGCAGGGCGGGAACGGGAGATCTTCCAGGTCGGCGCCGAACTGATCGGGGTTGATGATGTCGCCGCGGACGGCGAGATCCTCGCGCTGATGATCGAGTGCCTGAAGCAACTCGGCCTTCAATCGTTCAAGATCGCTCTGGGTCATGTCGGATTTTTCAAGGCGCTTCTGGCGAGATCGGGAATGTCTCCGGACGGGCAGAAACGGGCCGAGCACGCCGCAGCACGGAAAGACCTGCCTCGACTCGCGGACATTCTCGACGCGGAGCGCGTGCCGAAAGGATCGGCGCGGGCCATCCTGGAGGCGCCGGGCCTGTACGGACGGGAAGAGGTGCTGGCCCGGGGCCAGGCGCTCGCCGGTCGTGACCGAGAGCTGCGAGGTGCGCTCGAACGCCTGACCGACGTGTACCGCCTGCTGGGGACCGCCGGCCTGGGTGACCATCTGCTGCTGGATTTGGGCGAGTTCCGGGGGTTCGACTATTACGATGGCGTGGTCTTCGACGTGTTCGCGGAGGGCATCGGCTACGAGTTGGGTGGCGGAGGTCGGTACAACCACCTGATCGGGCGGTTCGGACGGGACCTTCCCTCCACCGGCTTCGCGTTGGACATGGATCGACTGTTCCGGGCGATGGAACGCGTAGAGGACGGATACCCGAGCACCCAGGCCGAGTTTCTGATCGCGGCCCCGCTGCGCCATTCTGACCGAGTGTTCCAAGTGGGGCAGATGTTGCGACAGAAGGGCTTTCGCGTGGTCCAGGCGGTGCTGCCTTCACCGGGGTTGGACGCGGTCCACCACGCCGTGGCGGAGGGGCGCCGGCTGGGCGCCTCGGCCGTGGTGATTCTGGGAAGCCCGCGCGCGGCTGCCGACGAGGCCTTGGTTGTGACGGAATTCCCGGCGGGCCTCGACCGCGGCAGTTCCGTGAAATTGACGCCGCAAACAGTCAAGATCAAGGAGCTGCTCAACTTGCCGATCGTTCGTCCTCCATCATCCCGCGTTCAGTCTTCGTGAGTGAGAGAGGGGTGTGGAACGGTGAGTCTCTCCGATCTCTCAGCGCCCAGATTGCCGCCCCAAAACCTTGAGGCCGAGCAATCGGTGCTGGGCGCGGTGTTGCTCGACAACGCCTCCATGGCCAAGGCGATGGAGGTGTTGACGGAAGAGGAGTTTTACAGAACTGCCCATCGGAAGATTTTTCAGGCCATGCTGGACCTCTCGGAGCACGGCGAGGTCATCGATCAGATCACCCTCACGGAGCACCTGAAGACCAAGGGCGAGCTTGAGTCGGTGGGCGGAGCCGCCTATCTGGCGGAATTGGTCCAGGTGGTCCCGACCGCTGCCAACATCAAGTACCATTGCAAGATCGTACGCGACAAGGCGCTCCTCCGGGGCCTGATCGGCGCCTCGACCGAGGTGATCTCGCGGGGGTACGACGGGAACGCGTCCGTGGACGATCTGCTGGATTTCGCCGAACGGTCCGTCTTCAGTCTGGCGCAGGGCAAACTCGGCCGGTCGTTCACTCAGCTCCACCATATCATCAAAGAAAGTCTGGATCTCGTCGATCGTCTCGCCAAGAGGAAAGAAAAGATCACCGGGGTTCCGACCGGGTTCTATGACCTCGATGACCTGACCGCCGGCTTGCAGGCGTCCGATCTGGTGGTGATCGCCGGGCGCCCCAGCATGGGCAAGACCAGCCTGGCGCTGGGAATCGCCCAGCACGCCGCCATCCACCACGGGTCCGTGGTGGGGATCTTCAGCCTGGAAATGTCCAAAGCGCAAGTGGTGCTACGGATGCTCAGTTCGGAAGCGCACGTGGATTCGCATGCCCTGCGCACCGGCAAGCTGCACAAGGAGGATTGGTGGCGGCTCGCGGAGGCGGCGGGAAAGCTCGAGCAGGCCCCCATTTTCATCGATGACTCGGGCGCGCTGACGGTGCAGCAGATGCGCGGCAAGGCCCGTCGCCTGAAGGCGGAGAGCGGCCTTGACCTCCTGGTCGTGGACTATCTCCAGCTCATGCAAGGCCGGAGCGACGCTGAATCGCGCCAGCAGGAGATCTCCGACATCTCGCGATCCCTGAAAGCCCTGGCCAAGGAGCTGAATGTCCCCGTCATGGCGCTGTCGCAGTTGAGCCGGGCCGTGGAGAGCCGCAAGCCCCCGATCCCGATGCTGGCGGATCTTCGGGAAAGCGGGGCGATCGAACAGGACGCGGATGTGGTGATCTTCATCTACCGCGAGGACCAATACGACCCCAACTCGGAGAAGAAAGGACTCGCCGATATCATGCTCAAGAAGCACCGCAACGGTCCGACCGGCGACATCCAGCTCTTCTTCCACGACAAGTTCGCCAAGTTCGAGAGCCTCGATAAACATGAAGCGGTTTGACACCCCTCCTGCCAACTTCGTATAATTTTCTGATCATTTCGAACGCCAGCCTGTTGAGGTCCCAAGTTTCAGCAGCGGCCGTCCTTGTGGGGAGACGAGCGTGACCAGATGCTTCCGCGGGCCTGTGTCGATCCCGGCGAGACGACTCTGGGCCAGGTGGCCGCGGACGGTCGTGAGCCTGCTGGCGATCCCGTCCATGCTCGTAGGCTGTACCACTCTTCCGCAGGCGGGAACGAGACTCACTCCTCCTGCTCCGAGCCCGTCAGCGATCCGGTCCGCGCAAACGGCTACCCCCACCGATCCCGCCGCCGCGTACCATTTTATGCTCGGGTACCAGGCGGAACTGAATCAGGACTCTGAAAGAGCCATCCGGGAATACCTGAACGCACTCCGGGACGACCCATCCTCCAGCTATCTCCAGGCGCGGATTGCCGCGCTCTATTTCTCACGCGGAGACATGGACAATGCGGTCCGGTTCGCCGATCGGGTGGCCGTGGCGGACGTGCGCGATGATGCCATCTTGGTCCTGTTGGCTGGGATCTATGCGGGCGCCGGACAGGCGGAAAGAGCGCTGGCGTTGTACGATCGCGCCATCGCTCAGGACACCAAGGGCAGCGAACCGTACTTCTCCAAAGGCATCCTGCTGGTGAATCTGAAGCGTCTGGAGGAAGCGGAGCGTGAGTTCGAACGGGGGATCGAGAAGGCGAAAGACTCTCCGATCGGATACTACTACCTGGGGCGCATCGGAGTCGAATTGAATCAACCGGACCGGGCGATCGCCAACTTCGAGGGGGCGATCACGGCCAACCCGACGTTTGAACCGGCGTACATCGCCTTGGCCTCGGTGTACGAGTCCCAGCAGGACCGGGGGAAGGCCGTGGCAGTGTACCGCAAATATCTCCAGCTCGTGAACCCGCACAGCAAGGAAGTCCGCCAGCATCTCGTCAGGCTGCTGATCAGCGACAAATCCTACCGCGAGGCGCTCGCCGAGCTCGAGATCGTCCTGATTCAGGACCCGGATGATCTCGATGCGCAGCTCCGTGCGGGGTTGATTTACGGAGAACTGAAAGACTATCAGAAGGCGATCCAGTATTTGAACAAGATCCTGGCTGCGCGGCCGGCGGAGCTCAAGGTTCGCGACTATCTGGGGCTGATGTACGAAGAGCTCAAGGACTACGACACGGCCATGCAGGCGTATGAGCGCAATCTGGAGCTTCAGCCGACTTACGTCGACGGCCACCTGCACCTTGGGTTCCTGCTTTACCGGCTAAAGCGGTATCCAGAGGCGATCGTGCACTTCACGGAAGCGGTCAAGCTGAACCCGAGGAAGCCTGATGCGTACCTGTTGCTGGGGCTGACGTATCTTCAGACCGACCAGTATGCGTTGGCGTCTCAGGCCTTTGAGCAAGGGATTGCGCACAACCCCGGCAATCCGGATCTCCATTTTAATTTGGGGACGGCTTACGACAAGCTGAACCGGTTCGATGATGCAGTCGGAGCGATGGAGACCGCGCTGCGGCTTGATCCCAAACATGCTGACGCGCTGAATTACCTCGGCTACAGTTATGCTGAGCGCGGCATCAAGATCGAAGAGGCGGTGTCCCTGATCAAACGGGCGCTTTCCCTGAAACCCAACAACGGCTACTATGTCGACAGCCTCGGCTGGGCCTTCTTCAAGATGGGCTTGCTTGACGAGGCGTTGGCGGAGATCAACAAGGCCGCATCGCTCGTGAAAGAGGACCCGGTCATTTACGAGCATCTCGGCGAAATCTATTACAAGCAGAATCGGATCCAAGAGGCCAGGGAAGCCTGGCTTCGTTCACTCGAATTGGATCCCTCCAATCTCAAATTAATCGAACGATTTCGCGAACGAGGGCTGGGCGACCCCACGCTGGAGGAACGCGTGCAGCAGGCCAAACGTCGAGTCTTACAACCTCCTTCCTCGCAGCAGGCGAATCCCTAAGCCCATCTCTTCGATCGTCCGACTAATTCCCACCTGCCAAATTTTGCGCATAACCCGGTCTCTTACCCGGGTCTGTCTGTATCGAGTAGAATGGTCTAACAAACTGATATAAAAGGAGAAATATATCATCTTCCGGTCCCGGCCAGAATCATTGGCACGCAACATGCTTGTATACCACTCTACTCACTGGTTCTTCATCAATGGGGAGGCTGCCTTGGACCGGAACAGGAGAGGCCTCAAAGCAAAGGGGAGCCAGGGAGGCTTCACTCTCATCGAGTTGATGATGGTGGTGGGCATCATTGGAATCCTCGCCTCGATCGTCATTCCCACCTTCATACAGTATCAGGCGCGCGCCCGGACGTCTGAGGCGAAGGCCACCTTGGGTGCCATCTACACGGGAGAGATTGCGTATTTTACGGAGGCAGTGCGATTCGGCAGCCTAGGCGAGATTCGATATGTGCTGACAGGGACCAACCGCTATACCTACCGGACAGGCGCGGCCGGAGCAGGCGGAGGTGCCAATGCGAATGTCACAGCCCCCGGCGCGCTGACCCAGGATACCGCCAACGCGAGTTTTGGAACCATCGAGGCTGAAGGCACCACGGTCGCGATGAGCAGTGCGACGGGCTTTACCGCCACGGCTAACGCGAATCTGGACGGCGACACGACGATTGACCGGTGGCACGTCAATGACCTCCGACAAGGTCTGCAAACCCCAGACTCGAATGACGTCGTCAACTAATCCTTTCTCAGTTCATCCCAAGAGTCAGGCAGGGTGCCCGTTCAGGTTGCCTTATGGACGCTGCCAAATCTCGGCACTCAGGAACAGAATGCGGGAGCCTGGCATCACTGATTGATGTGGCCCATTGGCGGAGATCATCATAACAATTTGATTGTATTCACTATTAAATCTAAGAATACGCTGAAAAATAGTTAGGCATGGAAGATGCACATGATACTCCCCAACTCACAACCTTGAGGGACTGATGCCAGATAAGAGACATAATCGGGCAAGATGCACACAACCCCAAACAATGGAGGTAGAGACATGTTGACATCATGGCGCGATCAAAAAGGCTTCACGTTGATCGAGTTAATGATCGTGGTCGCCATCATCGGGATTCTGGCGGCGATTGCGATTCCCAACTTCCTCCAATATCAGGCGCGCGCCCGGCAGTCTGAGGCCAGGACCAACCTGGGCGGCGTCTTCGTCTCGGAGACCGCCTATCTGGGTGAGCAGGGGCGGTACGGGAGTTTCGGTGAGATCGGATTTGTCCTTGCGAGTAACACCAATCGCTACACCTACCGGAGTCCGGCGGCAGGCGGCGCCGCTGGTAGCGCCTCGCAACAGGGTACAGACCTGTTTAACACGAATGCTGGGAGCGCGACGGTGGGAGGCACCACCACGGTTCCAACCGGCACCATCGTCGCTTCCCTTGCCGCGACCGGCGCGGCGTCGCAGTTCACGGCCACTGCCTTCGGCAATATTGACGCGGATGCGAGCACGGACAACTGGCACGTGAACGACGTCAAGCAGAACCTGCAGATCCCGGACAACAACGACGTCTCCTCGTAACGGGCACTGGCCTCGCTGGGGAGGGGCTGAGTCCCCTCCCCAGCCTGTTCGGACGGTTTCTGAAGTGGGATTCACCGTTGTCGACGCGGCACGATGTCAGGCCAGGTCGACCTGAACGTATCA
>JAHFEU010000013.1 GCA_023248295.1 Nitrospirota bacterium
CTCCAGGGCCATCTGCAGATTCAGGTTCCGCGTCGCGGCCTGCTGGATGGTTTCGATGTCCGCGAGCAGGTCCAGCAGGTGCAGAATGACGTCTGGCCAGAGTCCACGGGCCGCTTCCTCTAGCTGGGGAAGCCGGTCCCGATTCAGCACGTTGTCCAGATCGGCGCCGACGGAGACCAGGACCAGGTCCCGGATCCACCCCGCCATCCATTCCAATGCCTCCGGCGCGCGGTTCGATCGGTACAGCGTCTCTGCCGCCGTGAGCAGCGTGCCAACGGATTGGAGAGACTTGGGGGAGGTGAGGGCGCTGAACTCCTCCTGTTGCGCACGGGTTGAAGCCAGATCGGTCTCCAGCGCCTGACCGATCCGCCCCTGCGTGACCACTGCTAGGAAGCGAGCGTCGGCGGGCGGGATCCCCCGCTTCGTCGTCAGCGCGGCTTCCACCTGAGGCCGAGCGGGCGCGACAAAGCGGATCCCCTGGCAGCGGGATCGCACGGTGGGAAGCAGCGCGGATGGTCGGCTCGTGATCAGGAGCAAGAGGCTATGGTCCGGCGGCTCTTCCAGGGTCTTGAGCAGGGCATTGGCTGCCCCCGGCGTCATCCGATCGGCTTCGTCAATGAGGCACACCTTTCGTCGGCCGACCAGTGGATGGTAGACGAGCTGCTGCTCCAATTCCCGGATCTGCTCGATCTTGATCTGCGGGTTCGCCTGCCCTGAGCGTGTCGAAGGGGCCTGTTCCTGATCCGGTTCGATCAGCAGGAAGTCCGGATGGGTCCGGGCCTCGATCTGGTGGCAGGACCGGCAGGCCCCGCAGGCGTCAGGGCCCTCGGGACCGTAGTCGGTCTCGCAGTTGATGGCCTGGGCGAAGCGCAGGGCGGCGAGCCGCTTTCCGATGCCATCCTCCCCGAAGAAGAGATACGCATGGGCCACCCGGTCGTGGAGAATGGAGGCTTTCAAGATTGCGGTTGGTCGTTCGTGTCCGATGAGGTCGAAGAACGGCATGGGCTACGGATGGTGACGCGTCACGGGCCTCTGACGTCGTTGTAAAAACTTTTTGACGATGGACCTGACTTGCATGGCGATGGTCTCCGGATCAGGTCTCCCGTCAAGCACTCGAATCCGTCGAGGATGTTGGGCGGCCAAGTCCAGGAACCCCCGCCGCACTCGTTCGTGAAAGCGTGGGGACTCCCGATCCAAGCGATTCTGTCCCGTCTCTTTCCGGCGACGCCGCCCGAGTCCGACAGGGACGGGAAGGTCAAAGAGCAGCGTCAAATCCGGCGTCAGCCCGGCGGTCGCGAACCGGTTGAGGTCGCGCAGGACACTCAGGTCTAGCCCCCGCCCGTAGCCCTGATAGGCCAGGGTGGAGTCCGAAAACCGATCGCACAACACGACCGCCCCTTCTCGGAGAGCTGGCTCGATGACCCGGGCCACATGCTGGCTGCGGCAGGCGAGGATCAGGGACGCTTCGCATTCCGGCGCGATGGGTTCGGCTGACGGTGAGTCCGCAGGGGAGCCGAGCAACATCTCTCGAATGCGCTCGGCGAATGGGGTGCCACCCGGTTCCCGGGTCTCGAGCACCCGGTAGCCCTCCTCCCGCAGGAGCTTGGCGACCCCGGCAAGCTGGGTCGTTTTCCCGCTTCCTTCGATGCCTTCGAAGGTGATGAAGACGCCTCTGCCCCGCCCCCTTCTGACCCCCATGGTTGCCCCCTGCGGCCGGCCGAACAGAATTTGGCCATCCTAGTCCAAGTTGTTGAAAATAGCAATAAAAGGCTTGCGGCACCCTGCTAAAACTTGTATGATCAACCTTCTCAAAGGACCCCCGGTGAAGAGACTCAGAACCTCACTGAAACGGTACTTTCTGACGGGCTTGCTGGTCATCACCCCGATCTGGGGGACCGTGCTCGTCCTGAAGACGCTGTTCGTGACGGTGGACGGCATCTTGGGGAACCTGCTGGCCAGGCTCGTCACCCCCGATTACTACGTACCTGGACTCGGCATCCTGACCCTGTTCCTCCTGATTTTTTTCACCGGACTCCTGGCCACGAACTTCATCGGCGGGCAGATCGTGAGACTGTGGGAGGAATTTCTCCACCGCGTCCCGGTGGTCCGTGGCATTTACTCGACGTTGAAGTCGATGATGGACATTCTGTCCTTCCAGCAGCGGGAAAAATATAACCGCGTGGTCCTGATCCAGTTTCCGAAAGACGGGCACTATTGCTTTGCCTTCGTGACGGGGGTGACCCAAGGGCAGGTGCAGGAAATCTCCCCCGACCCGCTCCTCAACGTGTACGTGCCGACATCGCCGAATCCGACATCGGGGTATTTTCTGCTCGTCCCGGAGAAAGAAGTGGTGCCGCTGGACATGAGCGTCGAGGAGGCCATGAAAATGATCGTCTCCGGCGGCTTGTATTCCCCGGCTCACCCGATGCGTCCCCCCGCCGGTCCCAAATCCGCGGGCGGGAAAGTCTCGCGCCCCGATCTGGAGGTCCCGATAGCATGACGAAATCTCCGGTCAAGGGTCTCGGCGCGATCGTGATGGCGGCCGGCCCGGGCAAGCGGATGCGGTCCAAGCTGGCGAAAGTCCTCCATCGCGTCGCCGGACGCCCCATGGTGCTGTATGCCGTTGAGTTGGCGGAGCGACTGGCTGGTGAGGGCGTCGTGGTGGTCGTGGGGTACCAGGGGAAGCAGGTCAAAGCGGCCATTGAGGCCGATTACGCGGCGAACCCACGTCTGGGAGGTGATCGTGGGTCTGCGCACCGTGAGAAGGGGCTGACGGCGCACGTCACGAACCGAGCCTCGCAGCCTCCGCCCATTCTCATCGCCGAACAGCCGGAGCAGCTCGGGACGGGCCATGCCGCGATGCAGGCGCGTGCGGTCTTTGCCCGTGCGCGGAGCGGCCCCGCCGCGACGTACGTCATCCTCAACGGAGATACCCCCCTCCTGACCGAAGCGACCGTCCGGGACCTCATCCGGCTGCATGAGACTGAGAAGGCGGCGGTGACGCTCTTGACGGCCAATCTCCGTGATCCCGCGGGGTACGGCCGAGTCGTCCGCAGCCGGCCTGGCGGCAAAGACGAGCGGGACGGTCAGGTCATCCGGATTGTGGAGGACCCTGACGCCACGGCTGCTGAGGCCGAGCTCCACGAGGTCAACGTCGGAACCTACGTAGTGGACGGCCCCTTCTTGTTCGAGGTGCTCGACAAGCTCCGGCCGCAGAACGCCCAGAAGGAGTATTATCTGACCGATATCGTCGCGCTCGCAGTGGAACGAGGGCTGCGGGTCTCGGCGATGGCGACGCGCGAAGCTGATGAAGGCCTGGGGATCAACACCCGCCGACAGCTTGCCGAGGTGGAACGGGTATTGCGGCGTCAGATCTGCGCTCGCTGGATGGAGAACGGCGTCACCTTGCGGGATCCTGCGACCACGTCCATCGACGCGGATGTGGAAATCGGGCAGGACACGGTCCTCTACCCGCACGTGGCGCTCGAAGGACGCACGAAGATCGGCGAGGATTGCCTGGTCCGCTCCCATACCCGGATTGCCGACAGCCTCCTCGGTCATCGGGTGGTGGTGCAGGATAGTTGCGTGATTCGGGAGGCGCGTCTCGAAGACGACACGATGGTCGGGCCGTTCGCCCACCTGCGACCGGGAGCGGTGATCCGTCGCACGGCCAAGGTCGGGAATTTCGTCGAGATGAAAAAAGCCGAGCTGGGGGAGGGCTCCAAAGCGAATCATCTCAGCTACCTCGGCGACGCTCGGATCGG
Source organism: Nitrospirota bacterium (assembly GCA_023248295.1). GTDB lineage: Bacteria > Nitrospirota > Nitrospiria > Nitrospirales > Nitrospiraceae > 40CM-3-62-11. Next base: position 3,765 of record JAHFEU010000013.1, read on the forward strand.
CAAGGGCGTGAACATCGGCGCCGGCACGATCACCTGCAACTACGACGGCACTCGCAAGCACGAGACCGTCATCGAGGATGAGGTCTTCGTCGGCAGCGACACGCAGTTGATCGCCCCGATCACGGTGGGGCGGGGAGCGGTGATCGCGGCGGGCTCGACGCTCACGGACGACGTGCCGGCGGATGCGCTGGCGATCGCCCGGGCTGAACAGGTGAATCGCCCGGGCTGGGCCGCCCGTCGGCGCGCGCTGCCGGGCGCGGAAGGCCGTGACGGGTTACGCGTCACGGGCCTGCGCGCCGGAGCGCTTCGACCCGCGAAGGCGCGTCACGTGTCACAGAAAGCCGGTGCTCCGATGCCGAAGCCCCGAAAGGCTGCGGTGGCAAAGAAGCGCGCGGGAAGAGAAGGATAAGCCCATGTGCGGGATCGTCGGATACGTCGGCCATCAGCCGGCAGTACCGATCCTCTTGGCGGGTATGCGACGGCTGGAGTATCGGGGATACGATTCGGCCGGCATTGCGGTCCTCCAGGACGGCCGGATCGAGGTGCGACGCTCCGTGGGGAAGCTCGCCAACCTCGAGCGGGCGCTGGCCGGGCACAGCCTCAGCGGCACGGTCGGACTCGGACATACGCGATGGGCCACCCATGGCAAACCCTCGGAGGAGAATGCGCATCCACAGCGCTCCGGCGGCTGCGTGCTCGTGCACAACGGCATTATCGAAAATTACCTCCCGCTCAAACAGCAACTCCAGAAGAATGGCTATCGCTTTGAATCCGAGACGGATACCGAGGTGGTGGCGCATCTCATCGGGCATCATCTGAAGCACACACGATCCCTCGCAGAGGCCGTGCGCCTGGCCGTGCGGGAAATCCGGGGTAGCTATGCGATTGCGGCCGTGTGCGAGAGTGAGCCGGACAGGCTGGTGGCGGCTCGTTCCGGCTGTCCGCTGGTGATCGGCCGGACCGCGGATGCGGTGCTGGTCGCCTCCGACGTCATCGCGATGCTGGCGCACACGCGGGACGTGACCTATCTGGAAGAAGGTGATCTGGCCGTGGTGACGGCCTCGGACGTGCGGATCTCGGGGACCGACGGCCGTCCGGCGAGCCGAGCGACCACGCGGATTACGTGGGACGCGGCGGCTGCGGAAAAAGGCGGGTACCCGCATTTCATGCTCAAGGAGATCCACGAGCAGCCCCAGACGATCCTCGACACCCTGCGCGGCCGGTACAGCTTCGAGACCGGGGAGGTGGATTTGCCGGAAATCGGGCTGACCCGCGGCCAGCTCGCCGAGGTGGGCCGTATCTGGATCGTCGCCTGCGGAACATCCTGGCACGCCGGGCTGGTGGGAAAATACTTGTTGGAAGAGATGGTCAGAACTCCGGTTCAGGTGGACATCGGTTCGGAATTCCGGTACCGCGATCCGCTGGTGAAGAAGGATGATCTGTTCATCACGATCTCCCAGTCCGGCGAGACCGCGGACACGCTCGCGGCGGCTCGGGAGGCGAAGGGAAAGGGCGCACGGGTGCTCTCGATCGTCAACGTGGTGGGCAGCACGCTGGCTCGCGAATCCGATGGGGTCCTCTATACGCACTGCGGTCCGGAGATCGGCGTGGCCTCGACGAAGGCCTTTACCGCCCAGCTCACGGCCCTCTACCTGCTCGCGTTACACCTGGCGCGCGTGCGCGGCGCGCTCAACGCCCATGACGGCCGGATCTGGCTGGAGCGCATCGTGGCGCTGCCGGCCCGCGTGGAGCATATTTTGAAGCGGGACGCGGAGCTGGTGGCCCTGGCCGAGCGGTACCACATGAAACGGAATTTCCTGTACCTGGGACGGGGAATCAACTATCCGATCGCGCTGGAAGGGGCCCTGAAGTTGAAAGAGATTTCGTACATCCACGCGGAGGGCTACGCGGCCGGGGAGATGAAGCACGGACCGATCGCCTTGATCGATCAAGACATGCCGGTCGTGGTCCTGGCGCCCCGCGATCGGCTGTATGAAAAAACGGTCAGCAACTTGATGGAGGTCAAGGCCCGCAACGCGCCGGTGATCGCGTTCATCAGTGAAGGGGAACGCGATCTCGGGAAGGTGGCGGACGCGGTGTTCACGATCCCGGATGTGCCGGCACTGCTGACTCCCATCCTCTACACGGTGGCGCTGCAACTCTTGGCCTATCACATCGCCGTATTGCGGGGCGCCGACGTGGATCAGCCGAGGAATCTCGCGAAGAGTGTCACGGTAGAATAGCAGGATGCTGAAAAAGGCCACCAACTTTGTTCTCGGCTCGACAAAATCCTCAACGTAGCCCAGAGGCTACGCCTCCGGTTTTGTCATCGCCTGCGGCCTCGTTGGATGACCTTTTTGAGCATCCTGTTGACAAAGGTATTCGTTGCTCCAGCGACCGCGCACGTGACGAGAGGGGCTTGGAGGGCAGGCGGCCTCACGTGCTCGCGCAGCGCGCACTCAAGACTTTTGGGAGTTCGCGGCAGATGATCGAGTGCTCGCTGGACGCGCGCAGTCTGAGGCCGCCCGCCCTCCTGCCCGCCAAGATGAAGACGGAATGCCGGGGTACCCATTGCTCTCGTAGAGATGCGACGGGGCGCTGACGCGAGCAATAGGGCTCCACATCCAGGCAACCCCGATAGGCGGATAGAGTAAAATGGAAATTAGCAAAGAAGAAGTCGAGCACGTGGCGAAGCTGGCCAGGCTGGAGATCACCGAGGCCGAGAAGGAGGCCTTCAGCAAGCAACTGAGCGCCATCCTGACCTACGTGGAACAGCTCAGGGCGCTGGACACGGAAGGGGTGGAGCCGACCGCCACGGTGCTGGAGCAGGTCAACGTGGTCCGGGAGGACAAAGCCCGTCCATCCCTGCCGGTTGAGAAGGCGCTGGCCAACGCGCCGGAGCAGGCTGACGGCTTCTTCTGCGTGCCGAAGATTTTAGAGGAACGTTAGGCGTGAGGAGTAAGGCGATAAGATTGAGGTAGTCAACATGTTCAGACAAATGCTGCGAGCGAAAATCCATCGCGTCACCGTGACCGACGCCTGCCTGGAATACGAGGGAAGCCTGTCGGTGGACGAGGACCTGTTGGATGCGGCCGGGATCCTAGCGTATGAAGCCATCGTCATTTCCAATCTCAACAACGGGGAGCGGTTCATGACTTACGCGATGGCCGGAAGGCGGGGCAGCGGCGAGATCGTGTTGAACGGTCCGACGGCGCGCAAGGGCGCGGTGGGGGATCAGATCATCATCTTCTGTTACGAGTATTACGCTGAAGATGAGATCAAGCGGCATGCGCCCCGAATCATCAAAGTTGACGAGCGCAACAAAATCGTGAGCCGGCAGTAACGAGCAACGAGTGACAAGTAATGAGTACTGAGTAACGAGTAATGAGTAATGAGTCCGGCAGCCGGTGGAACGAAAGCGGACTTGTCCGCGTCATTCACCTCATCACTCATCACTCAGCACTCATTGCTATTGAGTCTCCATGTCCCTCCACAAACTGACGCTGCACGAGCTCCAGGAGAAATTCACCAAAGGCGAGGTGACCGCGCGAGAGATCGTCTCCGCGTATTCGCTGCGCATCAAGCAGGTCGAGCCGAAGGTCAAGGCCTACATCACACTGGTCAAGGAGTCGGCCATGGCCCAGGCGGAGGCGCTGGATCAAAAACTCAAGAGCTGGCGCCGGACGATGCCGCTGATGGGGATGCCGCTCGCGATCAAGGACAACATCTGTACCGAGGGCGTGTTGACCACCTGCGCCTCGCGGATCCTGGGCGCCTTCGTGCCTCCCTACGATGCCACCGTGATCGCCCGGCTGCGTGGCCAGGGCTATCTGCTCCTGGGGAAGACCAACCTGGATGAATTCGCGATGGGCTCCTCGACCGAAAACTCCGGATTCGGGCCCAGCCGGAACCCGTGGAACCTGAGCTCTGTTCCGGGCGGGTCCAGCGGCGGGTCCGCTGCGGCGGTGGCGGCGGACGAATGCGTGGCCGCGTTGGGATCCGACACGGGGGGCTCCATCAGGCAGCCGGCTGCCTGCTGCGGTGTCGTCGGGCTGAAGCCGACCTATGGCCGCGTGTCTCGATTCGGGCTGGTGGCCTTCGCGTCGTCGTTGGATCAGATCGGCCCCATCACCAAGGACGTTACCGACGCGGCGATGCTGCTCAACGTGATCGCCGGCCACGATCCCTTGGATTCAACGTCCGCCAACGTGCCCGTGCCGGATTACACCAAGGCGCTCAAGAAAAAGGATGTCAAGAAGCTCAAGCTCGGGCTGCCCAGGGAATATTTCGCCGAGGGTCTCGATCAGGAAGTGGAACGGGCCGTGCGGGAGGCGGCTGAAGAACTCAAGAAGCTGGGGGGGGAGATCAAGGACGTGGCGCTGCCCGCGACGGACGCCGCGATCGCCACGTACTACCTGATTGCCACCGCCGAGGCCAGCTCGAACCTGGCCCGCTACGACGGGGTCAAGTACGGCCTGCGCTCCAAGCAGACCAAGGATCTGCTCGAGATGTACATGAAGACCAGGCAGGAAGGGTTCGGGCCTGAAGTGAAGCGGCGGATCATGTTGGGCACCTACGCCCTCAGCGCCGGTTACTATGATGCGTATTACGGGAAGGCCCAGGCGGTCCGGACGCTCATCCGGCGTGATTTTGAGGCGGCGTTCCAGGAAGTGGATCTGCTCGTGACGCCGGTGATGCCGACCCCCGCCTTCAAGCTCGGCGAAAGGATCCAGGAGCCGTTGCAGATGTATCTCTCGGACATCTACACGATCTCAGCGAACCTGGCGGGGATTCCGGCCATCTCGGTGCCGTGCGGATTCAGCAAGGCCGGCCTTCCGATCGGCCTGCAGATTCTGGGGCGGCCATTCGAGGAGGAGACGGTGCTTCGCGGCGCGTATGCCTATGAACAGGCGACCGGATGGCGGGCCAAGCGGCCGAATATCCGATGAGGGGGAACGGAAATGGGAGGAAACATGATCCTTGAGATTGCGGCTGGAGCGCTGGCTGCCGGGTTCCTCGTGCTGGTGGCCTTTCTGGTTCCGACTCTGCTCCAGATCCGGAAGACGGTGGCGGAATCGGAGCGACTGCTGGCCCGCCTGAACGGCGAGTTGCCGTCGCTGCTGAACGAGATTCGCGCGATGACCGAGAATGTGAACGCGCTGGCCGGCCAGGCGCGTGAGGGGGTCGAGCACGCCTCGGTGTTATTGCACGCAGTGGGCGAGCTGGGTGACACGGTGCAGCAGGTGCACGAGACCGTCCGCGGCAAGAGCGGCAACCTGCTGGTCAATCTGGCCAGTGTGGTGGCGGGAGTCAAGGCGGCGTCGGCGGTGGTGAAGGAACGGATCCACACGGAAAGGGGGGATTCAAATGGCGGATGAGAGAGGGACATCACTGGGAACCGTATTGCTGGCATTTCTGAGCGGCGCGGCATTGGGGGCTGTCGCGATGCTGCTGCTGTCGCCCCAGGCGGGCGAGGAGTCGCGTGAGCAGTTGCGGCGGTACGCCAAGCGGACCGAAGAGAATCTCCACGAGCTGGCCGGAAAGGCCGGCGAGACCTTGGACAAGGCGGTGGAAAAGGGCCGCGAGTTCGTATCGGAGAACAAGTCCGTCCTGACAGAAGCGTATCAGGCAGGCCGTGAAGCCATGCGGCGTGAACGCGAGCGGCTGTCGGGGGTGAAGAAGGGCTAATCCTGGTTTACGCATGCCATACGAGGTCGTGATCGGGCTCGAGGTCCATGCCCAACTCCTGACGCACTCGAAGATGTTCTGCGGGTGCGGCACGACGTTCGGCCTGCCGGCCAACACGCAGACCTGTCCGGTCTGCTTGGGGATGCCGGGCACGCTCCCCGTCATCAATCAAAAGGCGGTCGAGATGGCGATCCGGGCCGGGCTGGCGCTGAACTGCGCCATCCGAACCGGGAACCGATTCGCCCGCAAGAACTATTTTTATCCGGACTTGCCGAAGGGCTATCAGATCTCCCAGTACGAGGCGCCCATCTGCGAGAACGGCTGGGTGGAGGTGGGTGGTAACGGCGCGGCCAAGCGAATTCATATCCGCCGCGCGCATCTGGAAGAGGATGCCGGGAAAAACATTCATGAAGGTGGGAACGGGAGCAGTCGGGTGGACCTCAATCGGGCGGGCACTCCGTTGTTGGAAATCGTGACCGAACCTGACATGCGCTCGGCCGACGAAGTGGTCGCCTATCTGAAAATGCTCCGCGACATCCTGATGTATCTGGAGGTGTGTGACGGGAACATGGAGCAGGGGAGCCTGCGCTGCGAGCCGAACCTGTCGTTGCGGCCGGTCGGGCAGAAGGCCTTCGGCACGAAAGTGGAGCTCAAGAACATTAACTCGTTCAAGTTCGTGAAGGACGCGCTGGAATATGAGATCAAGCGACAGACCAGGGTGCTGAGCGAGGGCGGTAAGATCCACCAGGAGACCAGGCTTTGGAACGTCGAGCGGGGCGAAACCGCCACGATGCGGAGCAAAGAGGAAGCGCACGACTATCGCTATTTCCCGGAGCCCGACCTCTTGCCGCTGAGCATCTCAGAGGACTGGATCGAGGAGCTGCGCAAGACGGTGCCGGAATTGCCGGCCGCCCGGCAGCAGCGGTTCGTGAGCGAATACGGCCTGCCAGAGTACGACGCGGGTGTGCTCACGACTTCAAAGGGATTGGCTGACTACTTCGAGAACTGCATGAAGTTGTTCGACCAGCCGAAGACCGTGAGCAACTGGGTGATGGGGGAATTGCTGCGCGAGCTGAATCACAGCGGGACGTCAGTGGACCGGTCACCGGTGAGCCCGGAGCGCCTGGTGAGTCTGCTCAAGCTGGTGGACAACGGCACGATCAGCCTGAAAGTCGCGAGGGAGATTTTTCCGGATGTCTATGCCAGCGGCAAGTCGCCGGAACAGATCGTGCAAGAGAAGGGGCTGACGCAGGTCTCGGATGAAGGCGCCTTGGAGCGGATCATTGACGAAGTCATCGCGAAGAATCCGGCGCAGGTCGCGCAGTATCGGGGCGGCAAGCAGGCGGTGTTCGGCTTTTTCGTGGGGCAGGTGATGAAGGAGTCGGGGGGGAAGGCGAATCCGGGAAAGGTGAATGAGTTGCTGAAGAGGAAGCTGGCGGGATGAGCGGGCGTGTTGCTGTGAACATGGGCAGCCTGGCTGCCCCTCGTGCTCGCGCACCGCGCACACAGGATTCATTTTGAATTTTCATCGAAGCAGGTGGTGCTCGCTTCGGGAAGGGGCGCGTCTTGGCGCGCCTGGGGCGGGCGGGTGAGAAGGACGCGCGCAGTAAGGGGCAGCCAGGCCACCCAGTCCTTTTAAAGCGCTTGCTCTTCAGCCTGGGGTGAGGAAGGATGGAAGGGAAATAGCTGGTGGGATGAGCGCGGGTCCTGTCACCGACCAGCCCGTCCGTCCTCGCACCCCGCCCGGTGTAGGGACCCCGCTGCGGGCGGCCGGGCTCCCTGGTCGGTGCCACCCGCTGATTCGCACGGAAGGCTCTTCTGACAGCGAGGGAGAGAAGGTGTGGGAGAGCGATCGCCATTGCGGATACCTCCGCGCGCATCCGTTCCATCCGAGCCTCGGTGAACGAAGGTTCAGGAAGGTCGCTTCCCCCACCGCCCCGACGAACTCAAGGGCCATCTGGCCCAGTCGCCGCCACCCATTTGGTGACCAGATGATTCTCTCTTCTAAGAGAGTGGAGTAGTGAATGAGCGCGATTCGGGAGATGAAGGGGCGGCAGATTTTGGACTCGCGGGGGAACCCGACCGTTGGGTTGTATATGGCGGCCTTGTCGCCAACGTGATCATGAGGAGCACGAATATGGCACCTACGGTGTCTCGGATGACGAAAGACGAACTCAAGGAGATCATCGAAACGACCGTTGAACGAAAATTGCTCGAGTTACTTGGTGACCCAGATGAGGGACAGGAGATCAAACAATCTCTCCGGGAGAGGCTGATTCGCCAAAGAAAAGCTGTCGCGTCAGGCCGGCGAGGTGAGTCGCTCTCGAACGCCGCCCGGCGGCTAGGCCTGGATTGAGCAGCATGTATCGCGTCCGCATTTTGGACGCTGCGACCCGTGAGTTGACACGCATAGACGAGCCAGTCGGACGGCGCATCGTTGGGCGTGTCAATTGGCTGGCTGCAAATCTCGACGCGGTTGACCTTGAGGCAATGGCGGGCGACCTTGCAGGATTCTACAAATTTCGTGTCGGCGACTATCGTGTCATTTATGAGGTGCTTCACGGGGAGCGGCTTATCGTAATTCATGCGATTGGTCATCGCCGAGAGATTTATCGGAAACGGTGAACGAAAGACTTTTGATTAGTTGACTGGAGTAAAGCGACGATGAGCGCGATACGGGAGATCAAGGGGCGGCAGATTCTGGACTCGCGGGGGAACCCGACCGTGGAGGCGGATGTGATGCTGGAGAGTGGCGCGCGGGGCAGGGCCTCGGTCCCTTCCGGCGCCTCCACGGGCGAAAAGGAAGCCATTGAGCTGCGGGACGAGGACAAAAAGCGCTGGTTGGGGAAGGGCGTGTCCAAGGCTGTCGCGAACGTCAACAAGACGATCGCGCCGAAGCTGCTGGGCATGGAGGCGTTCGATCAGCCTGCCGTGGATGGAGCCATGATCGCGCTGGACGGCACGAAGACCAAAGGCCGTCTCGGCGCCAATGCGATCCTGGCCGTGTCCCTCGCGGTGGCGCGCGCGGCGGCGGCGGAAGCCGGACAGCCGCTGTATCGCTACCTTGGCGGCACGAACGCACGGGTGCTCCCGGTGCCGATGATGAACATCATTAACGGCGGGGCGCATGCCGACAACCGGCTGGATCTCCAGGAGTTCATGATCATGCCGGTCGGGGCCCAGCGGTTTAGCGACGGCCTCCGGATGGCTGTTGAGGTGTTTCACACGCTCAAGGCGCTGCTGAAAAAGCGAGGGCTCAGCACAGCGGTGGGCGATGAGGGCGGGTTCGCGCCGGACCTCCGCTCGAACGAGGAGGCGCTGAGCCTTATTGTGCAGGCGATCGAGGGAGCCGGCTATCGGCCGGGTCGGGATATCGCGCTGGCCCTGGACCCGGCCGCTAGCGAGTTCTACGAGAAGGGTCGCTATGTGCTCAAGGCCGAGAAGGAGCCGGAGCGGTCGTCCGAGGACATGATCCGGTACTACGCACGGCTGGTGGACCGCTATCCGATTCTCTCGATCGAGGACGGGCTGAGCGAGTCCGATTGGAAGGGCTGGAAGATGCTGACGGAGCGCCTGGGGGGCCGGATTCAACTGGTCGGGGACGACATCTTCGTGACCAACGTGGCGATTTTTTCTCAAGGCATTCGCGAAGGGATTGCCAATTCGATCCTGATCAAGCTGAACCAGATTGGCACGTTGACCGAGACGTTGGAGGCGATCGAGTTGGCGAAGCGCTCGGGGTACACGGCGGTGGTGTCCCATCGGTCCGGTGAAACTGAGGACACGACGATCGCGGACGTGGCGGTCGCGCTGAATACCGGCCTGATCAAGACCGGCTCGTTGTCCCGGACGGACCGGGTCGCGAAATACAACCAGCTCCTCCGGATCGAAGAAGAGTTGGGCGCCGAGGCCATCTATCGCGGGCGGGATGCGCTTCGCGTCACGCGCCTCTCGCCATGAGTAGCGTCGTCGCGTCATTGCGTGCGAGATTACTGACTCTCCTCCAAGTGACGCAATCGACGCTCGAGACGCAAGAGACGATCGAGACGTACTGATGACGAGACGGAACCGCAGCCACAATGCTCTTCACCGGCGGTGGTGGACCTCCCGCGGGATCACGCTGATCGTCGGACTCGTGATCGGCACGGTCTTGGTGGTCTCATTCTTTTTTGACGAGATGGGTGTCCCCAGGTATCTGGGGATGCTCAGGCATGCCCAGACCCTGGAGGAGGAAATCCGTGAACTGGAGCGGACGAACGCCGAGCTTCAAACCGAGATCCATCGGGTCCAGCACGATCCTGCGCGGATCGAGGAATTGGCCCGGGAGCGGTTGGGTTTCGTCCGGGAAGGCGAAACGGTCTATCAGATCGTGGAGGATGAAAAGAGCAAATAAGCACTTCGGGTCTGGCCATTAGCCATACGCTATAAGCCAGTAGCTCTTGAGGTTATTTATGAAGACCGGGACCGTTGCCATCGTCGGGCGGCCGAACGTGGGAAAGTCCACGCTGCTGAACGCGCTTCTCAAGGAGAAGATCGCGATCGTGTCAGACAAGCCGCAGACGACCCGCACGCGCATCCTGGGAGTCGTTCACCTCGCTGACGCGCAGATTGTGCTGCTGGATACCCCTGGCCTGCACCAGGCGAGGTACCGGCTGAACCAGCGGATGGTGCGAACCGCCGTGGAAACGATGCGAGAAGCGGACCTTCTCTACGTCATGGTGGAGGCGACCGCCGCCCCCGGTCCGGGCGATCGTTTCGTGATAGAACAGGTGCGAAAGACGACCAGAGCAGGAGGCCCGGCCGCGTTTCTTCTGATCAACAAGGTGGACCTGGTGAACAAAGCTCGGGTGCTGCCGCTGATCGAGTCGTACAGTACGCTGATGGACTGGAACGAGGTCGTGCCGGTGTCGGCCCAGACCGGCCTCAATCTGGATCGGCTTCTGGATCTGACGGTGAAAGTCCTCCCGGAGGGCGACCCCCTGTACGGGGAGGATGTGGTGACGGATCAGTCGATGCGCACGCTGGCGGCCGAGATCATCCGCGAAAAAATACTCCAGAAAACCCGGGAGGAGGTCCCCTATTCGGTGGCCGTGGAGATTGACCAGTTCGTCGAAGAAGGGAAGCTGGCGCGTATCGCCGCGTCGGTGCTGGTGGAAAAAGAGTCCCAGAAAGCGATCGTCATCGGCAAACGCGGGGAACGGCTTAAGACGATCGGGACCTACGCGCGGATCGAGATGGAACGGCTGTTCGGGTTGAAGGTATTTCTGGAACTCTGGGTCAAGGTGCGGCCATCCTGGCGCCAGGACGAGTTGGTGCTCAAGGAACTGGGATACTAGTGGCGTGGTGTAAACATGCAACCGGTCGAGCGCTCGCGACAGGCTGAAAAGGATCTGTTGAAAGACCTCTCCAAGGATACGGCGGAGAAGGGACAGGCGAAGTTCCACCTCGTCCTGGCCTCCCTGCAGCGTCTGCTCCGGCGCGGCGCGATCAACAACATCGGCAAGATGCTTGGCCGCCTGCACCCGGCCGACATCGCCAAGGTGATCGTCCACCTGTCTTCGCCCAAGGAAAAACGGACCGTCTTCGAATTGGTGCGCGGCGAGGCCCGGGGGGGTCAGGTGTTGAGCGAGCTCGATAGCGGCAGCATCCAGCAACTGCTGGCCGATATCCCGCCGGCTGATGTGGCGTGGTTGTTGAAAGAGCTGGGGGCGGACGACGTGACGTACATCTTGGGCGTGCTGCCGGAGGAGCAGTCCAAAGAGATTCTCACGCTCATGAAAACCGAGGACTCCGCAGAGATCGCCGGCCTGCTGAAGTACCCCAAGGACACGGCGGGCGGCATCATGACCACAGAGTTCTTGTCGCTTTCGGAGGATACCACCGCTCAGGAGGCAATCCGGCGCTTGCAGCGGGCCACCGATGCCGAGATGGTGTTTTATATCTACGTGACCGACAAAGAGGATCATCTGGTCGGGGTGCTGTCCCTGCGCCAGCTCCTGACGGTGCCGCCCGAGACCCCGCTGAAAAACATCATGACGCGGGACGTCATGAGCGTGTCGGTGGATATGGACCAGGAGGAAGTGGCCCGGCAGGTCGCCAGCTACAACCTGCTGGCCATTCCGGTGGTGGAGAAAGACAACACGCTGGTGGGCATCATCACCGTGGATGACGTCGTAGACGTGATCCGCGAAGAGGCCACGGAGGACATGCTGAAGATGGCCGGCGCGACGGAGGAGGATGCGCAGTTCAAGTCATCGAGCCTGGCTGCGGCCCGCTCCCGGCTTCCCTGGCTGTTCACCAACCTGGTCGGGAGCCTTGTGTCCGGAGCGATCCTCTGGTACTTCCGTTTTACGATCCAGGAAGTGGTCGCGCTCGTCAGCTTCATTCCGGTAATCGCTGCGATGGGCGGGAATGTGGGGCTGCAGTCCTCGACCCTGATCATTCGAGGACTCGCGACCGGCCGGATCGAGCTGACGGATGTGTGGAAGATGTTCTTCCGGGAGACCTGGATCGGTCTGCTGCTCGGGGTGGCGTGCGGCGTGCTCCTCACGGCTGCCGGCGGGTTGTGGCACGGACAGTGGTTCATGGGGATGGTGGTCGGTGCGTCGCTCATCATGGCCTTCCTGGTGTCAACCAGCATGGCCACGATCATGCCGATTCTGCTCAAGCGGTTGGGCATCGACCCGGCGGTGGCGGCCGGTCCGTTTGTCACCACCGCCAACGATATTACGGGCATCAGCATTTACCTGGCTCTGGCCACGTTGCTGCTGGAATACCTCAAGTGACGGCTGACGCTCCAATCAGCGATCGAATCCGATCATAGAAGAGGGAGGGCATCATGTTCAATCTCGTGATCCTTGCCGCCACGCTCTGGGTCTGCCCCGGAAATGTGTTTACGAGTGAGCCCCGCGAAGGATGTAAGCCGTTCGAGGCATCGGGGGAGAAGGAGGGGTTCAACGTCACTCCAGAGGCTCCGGGCTTCAACACCAATCCGAATGCGCCGGTTGATCCGACAGCGCCGGCCGGCATGCGCCGGGAACGGCAATCGGCGCCCGGTTCAGTGAGTGCCGAGATGTGCGCGCTGTACAAGGAATATCTCGAGCTGGAACTCAAGACGCAGGGCGGGTTCCTCTTTGGCTCCCCGACAGAAAGCGAACGCTGGCAGACGCTCAAGCGGATGTTCCAGAATTCGCCCGTGCCTTCCTGCCAGTAGACGCGATGGTGTGAAGGGATACAATCGGTGTGCGCATGCCGCTGCTGAAGACACCCGCCATCACGCTCAAGAGCCTCAAGTGGGGGGAAGCCGACCGGATCGTCACGTTCTATACCATCCGGTTCGGCAAGGTGCGCGGGGTCGCTCGTGGGGCGCGACGGATGAAAAGCCGCTTCGGCAGCGCCCTAGAGCCGTTCGTCCACTGCGACCTCAACCTGTTTGAGAAGCACAACGATCCGCTGTATCGCGTGACCCAGGCGGATATCCGGGAAACCTTCCCGCGGCTTCGGGAAGACCTCGCCGTGATGTCCGGGGCCGCCCGCATGGTCAACCTGGTGGCTGCGGTGACGGCAGAAGGAGACCCGGCCCCTCGGATCTTCCAGACCCTGTTGGGTGGCCTGCGGTCGCTTCAAGACGGCGGCGATCCCGGGCTGACCACGCTGCTGTTCCAGCTCAAGCTGCTCGGGCAGACCGGCTTTCGACCGCAGACCGACCACTGCGTAGCATGCGGCGCCTCTTCTCCTCACCTGCGTCGCAACGGCGCTGCCCAGTTCTTGCCCGCGTCCGGCGGCCTGGTCTGCGCCACCTGCGCCAGCCGGCATCCTGATCGCTGCCTGTCCCTGTCTCCCGGCAGCCTTGCGTTCATCCAGCAGGCCCTGCGCATGACCGCTTCCGTGGCGAACCGCCTCAAAGCCACCGGCCGGGTCCGGGCCGAATTGGAAGCGGCGGTCGAGTGCTACGTCACGGTCGTGGCGGGCAAACGGCTTCCCCCGGTTGACTTCCTGGCGGCGGAGAGAAGAGAGCCCGCCTACGGAATTGGGACGTTCTCCTGACCTTCCTTGTCAATTCCTCGACCATTACGATATAGTGCCCGCATTGGTGCGAGTCGAGCATGGTTCGTTTCGTTGGCAAGGGTTTTCTGGCAGCCGGATTTCTGTTGAGCATCTACGGGCTGACCGACGGCAGTCCGGTGCTCATGCGGACCGGACTCGGCCTGGTCGCGGCCGGGATTGTGGCCATGGGCTACGGGCTGTTCCGGACGCTGGTTGAACGGTCGGGCCAGGAAGAAAAGTAAAAGGTGCGGCTCCTCCGGCTTTCGGTTGGGCAAAGACTTCGTGTAGGCGCTTCTGCTGACGAAGGGCGGAGCGGCCAGGCTAATCCCCGTGCTCGCGCATCGCGCACTTCAGAAAGTGCCGGGTACCTGTTGCGCTTCAACATGCAACGGGTGATGACGCGCGCAATAGGGGATCAGCCTGGCCACCCCTTTCATGAGTCCCGCCATGGCGAAGGTCCCTCGCGCCAAGCCCTACGAGCCTCGGCTCGGTCGGGACCCCCGCGCGAGGCCGTCAGGGCGAGGCTGATGCGACCTTGCGGGCGAGCCCCGCTGGTGTTCGCAGCGGCCACCCGAGCGAGGTCCGACCGTCCATGCCTCGGGTACCCGTTGCTCTTCTAGGTGCAACGGGTGTAACAGGCGTGGACGGATCGGAGAACCCCCACGAAGTGGGGGATGGGGGGAGCCGGAGCCGGGTGGCTGCTCGTTACAGCAGCGCGGCGAGTCCGCACGGAGCGGAATGCCTTGCCCTGCCGGCCTGGACATGAGCCACATAATTTCCAGAAGAGCGAAAGGTGTAAGGTAAAAAGTATAAAACATGGCTACGACGGTTCTTGAACCGAAAGACATGGACTGGATCGACAAGGGGGTGCTCGGGATCGAGTGGAACGACGGGCACAAGGGAGTGTATCCGGTCCGGTACCTCCGGCAGCACTGCCCCTGCGCAGCCTGCACCGATGAGTGGACCGGTCAGCTCCGCATCAAGCCTGACGAGGTGCCGCTGCTCATCATGGTCAAGGATGTCGAACCGGTCGGCCGCTATGCGCTGCAATTCAAATGGAGTGACGGCCACGACACCGGCATCTATTCGTTCAACTATCTGCGCCGGATGTGCCAGTGCGATATCTGTCAACCCGTGAAACCTGAGCAGCCGAAAAGTCGGCGGCTGCTGTAATTGTATGCTCAAGAACGCCACCGGCTCGGCCTGGTTCCCTTCAGCGCTCCCCGTCCTCTTCGCATGTCTCGGTCTCTCCGGGGTGGCCTGTGGTCTGTACTCACTCCCGCCCCTGGAGGAACAGAAAGCGCGCATTCTGAGCAATGAGATCGCCCTTCAGACCCTGACCAGTGAGGCGTTTCTTGCGGCATGGGGAGAGCCCACCTACACACACTATGAGTCGATGCAGTTCTTCCCGGTGGCAAATGGAAACTATATCCCGCGGTTTCGAGTTCCGCTGGGAGAATCCCCGCCGGGGTGGAACGACTCGATCGTGTCGGGACAAGCGCTGTTCCTCGGGTACGCGGACCACGGTGAGTTGCTCGGCTTCCTGGAAAAGCAGCTGGTCTATCGAGAGCAAATGCCCGCCGAACAGATCCATGCGATCGCCACACAATGGAAGAGAGAGGAGCTGTTCAAGACAAGACTGGAAGCTCCGCCGGCGCGACCCCCGTCTCCTTAGCCTGTCATGCCTGTCGTGCCCGCTCCGTCCGGTGTGATGGACCCCAAACCCCTCAAGATCCTGCTCGTCGCCTCAGAGGCCGTCCCATTCGCCAAGACTGGTGGACTTGCCGATGTGGCGGGGGCGCTCCCGCGCGAGTTGGCCCGGCTGGGTCACAGCATCAGGCTGGTGATCCCGCGGTATGGCTCGATTGATGGGACCACGGCCGGGTTCAAAGATTGGATGCGCCTCGCCGTCCCGACCGCATCGGGAACGATTGGCGCGACCATCGAGCAAGGCCAGTTGGCCGACTCCGGCGTTCAAATCCTGGCCGTCCGGCATGATCCTTATTTTGCCCGCATGGGTCTCTATCAGGAATCCGGCGTTGACTATCCGGACAACCTCGAACGGTTCGCCTTCTTCTGCCGTGCGGTGGGGGAACTGCTGCCGGCGCTCAGGAAGGTCTCTGCCTGGACGCCGGATCTCCTGCACGCGCACGATTGGCAGACGGCTCTGAGTGTCGTCTACCTGAAAACGCTGTATGCGAAGTCCCTCTCGATGAAGCGGATCGGCACGCTCTTCACCGTCCACAATATGGGCTACCAGGGTTTGTTCCCCGCCGCGGGGTATCCGAAGACCGGTTTGGGAGCCGAGCTCTTTACCACGAAGACTCTGGAGTTCCACGGCTCACTCAATCTACTGAAGGGCGGCCTGGTGTTCGCCGACTTCCTCAACACCGTGAGCCCGACTTACTGCCGTGAAATTCAGACTCCTGAGTTCGGCTATGGCCTGGACGGTGTCGTTCGCGAGCGGCGGGACCGGATGGTCGGGATCGTGAACGGGATCGATACGGAGGTCTGGGACCCCGCCACGGATCCTCACTTGGCGAGCCGATACTCGGTGTCCAACCTCACGGGCAAGCGGCTGTGTAAGACCGAGTTACAGCGGGAGCTGAGACTTCCTGTCCGGGATGTGCCCCTCTTGGCGGTCGTGTCGCGGCTCACCCAGCAGAAGGGTCTGGACTTGGTGGCTGAGGTGCTGCCCGAACTGATGGAGCTGGACCTGCAGGTCGCACTGCTGGGGACCGGCGATCCATACTACGAGGCGCTGTTCCGATCCCTGCAGAGCCGGTACCCGGACAAGATCGGCCTCCGCATCGGGTTCGACGACGCGTTGGCCCACCGGATTGAAGCCGGGGGAGACATGATCCTCATGCCGTCGCGGTATGAGCCGTGCGGGTTGAGCCAGCAGTACAGCCTGCGATACGGGACCGTCCCGATCGTCAGGCGGACGGGAGGGCTGGCTGATACGGTCGTGCCGTATACGCCGCGGGCGGTCAGGGAGGGTCGCGCCACCGGGTTCCTCTTCAGCCAGGCTACGGCGGAGTCACTGCTCTCGGTGGTGTTGTTGGCTCTGCGGGTCTATACGGACCGGGCTGAATGGAACTCGCTCATCCAGGCGGGGATGCGAACGGATGTATCCTGGGCTCGGCCGGCGCGCTCCTATGTCGAGTTATACCGAACGGCGCTGGATTCACGCGCGTGATGAATCGCGCGTTTGGGCGGGATCAGTCTGCGAACAGTTTGGGAGGCGATTGAATCGACGCTTGCGGTCCGATCACAACCTGGGCAAACCCGAGTCTCGCTTGTTCAACGTAGTACGCGTACTCGGCCTGCGGATGACCATCCATGACCGAGCGAAACATTTCCGCTGCCACATCATTCCGGCCGGCCTCCAGAGCGGCGTGCCCCGTGTGCAGGGTGCAAGCGGCGGCCATGGCTTTCGGGTCAACCGCGAGGCGGGTCGGGGGTTTTGAGACGAGGCGTTGAATCTGTTTCGGCAAAGGGAGGACGAAGTCTCTGCCGGATGTCCGGGTGGTCGCCGCCTGGTTCAACTGCCGGGCGGCAGCACGCATGGCGTCGAGGTCCGAGCTTGACCGGCATTCGCTGTAGGTCGTCCAGAGGTGCATGAAGGCGGTGTTCTCCAGAGTCGTGGACTTGCCAGCCGGCTGGGGGGTCTGACATCCACCGAGGACGACGAGCATGCTCACGATGGAAAGAAGTTTTTTCATGGCTCGATCCGGCTCTTCTCCTTCCTATGTGCAGCACCAAAGTGGTGAGCAAAACGGATGCCCCGCGACAAGATTTTCCAACTTATTGAAATGTATTTGAAATTACTCAGTTAAGACTAGGGTATCCACATTGGTTGGAGTCGTAAATCAACCACGTCTGTGGGGTTTTCACGACACCCGCCGACTGGTGGATCGAGGCCGGAGGGTTTCGTCTTCGTACTGGGCGAAGAGACGTTTGGCCTCGGGGTGCAGCGACCCTCCATGGCTGTGGGGAATACCCACCGATCGGAAGAGCGGCACCAGCTTTCCGTTCGGGTGGAGATACCCGGCGCGCAGGGGGACCGACCGGCGGTGATGGCGTACCAGATGGCAGGCCGTCGGCCGGATGCTGGTGAGCCAGGCGGCCACCTCTTCAGGATTCCCGATCGAGGCCGAGAGCAACAACAGCCGGGCCTGGGTCGGGCAGAAGACGATCGTTTCCTCCCACACCACGCCCCGTTCCGGGTCGGCGAGATATTGGGACTCGTCCATGATGACCAACCCCAGGGTGTCCAAGCGCACGTCGATCTCGCCACCCGCCGCATCATAGAGCAGGTTTCGCAGGATCTCGGTCGTCATGATCAGCAACGGCGCCTGTGGGTTGTCACGTCGGTCCCCCGTCAAAATCCCCACGCGGTCGGCGCCGAAGATCCGCGTGAATTCGGTGAACTTGGTGTTCGAGAGGGCCTTCAGCGGAGAGGTATAAATCACGGTGCGGTCCGCCTCGATGGCGCGCCGGGCGGCCTCGATCGCGACATATGTTTTGCCGCTCCCGGTCGGCACGCTGACGATGACGTCCGTCGTGGTCAGGCGCGAGAGCGCTTCTTCCTGCCAGGGGTCCGGGAAAAAAGGTTGGGGCGGAGGGACCCCGATTCCCTCCAGTAGGGCGGAGAGGTCGGTCGCCGGTTCGGCCGGCTCCGACTCGCTTGATTTCGCCGGGTGCCTCTCGGCCTGAGGGGGCCGACCGCGATGCCGGGCCGGAGGTCCCGATGTCCGCCGATGGCCGGCTGACGCGTCCCGCTGCATCAGCGCCTGCAGATCTGATTCCAGTCCTGCCCGGTTCACGGACGCGTGCCTGAGCAGCGCGTCAATCAGATGCCGCTTCCCAAGCCGGACGTGCCGGTGGACGCGTCCTTGCGCAAGCCGCTGCAGCAGACTCATCGGCTGTGCCGCAAGCAATGCCTCGAGTTCTTCGGTAGTCATTTTCCCGCTCGGTCCTGGTGGAGCATACCTGGGCGACCGTATCTCGTCGCTCGTGAAGCCCCCCCCAACGTCGTTCGTATCTCGCATCTCGTATCTCGTGAAGAATCTGACGAGATACGCTTCACGAACGACGCTTCACACTGTCACGGCAGTTCCTCCAAGACGCCCCGCCGGAGCACCTTGATCGCCTGGCTGGCGGTGTCGGCCAGCCCCGGGTGGGTCGCTCTCAAGGTGTGGACCTGGGACAAGTATTCGAGGGTTCGAGCCAAGAGGCGATAGATGTCTCCTTCCGCCATGGTCGTGGCGCGGCAGAGGCCGATCCAGGTGAGGGCGGGATCGCCCACCCAGCGTTCCGTCAAGGCGGCGACATCGGCGCGAAGCAGGGGTGGATCCTCGTGCGGCGCCAACGAGTCAGCCAGTTGCCGGACTTGTCCCAGCAACGAGCCCAGACCGGGACTGATACGCGGAAATGCACCCGGCCGATCGTCGTCATGCGCGATGGTGGCCATCACCCCGGCCAGGATCTGCGGCTCGATGCCGCTGAAGGCCTCGGCGCGGATCAGTTCCGTGATGAGCAGCGAGTGATCGATACGAATCAATCTCGCCCATTCCCCTTCGTCGGTGAGGTGACAGGTCGGCGTCAGGTATCCAAACTGCTGCAGCACCTCGGCTCGCGCCTGGAAGCGATGCCACAGACCGGTGCGGAGCGCCTGGATTGTCTTCGTGTGACGGTGGACTTCCTGGCGGAGACGCAGGGCCTGGGCATGGTCCTTCTGGCAGGCCGGGCGCGAGGGGCACGTCGGGCAGGGAAACTCATCGTTCAACGTCTGCGCGATCTGGCTCTCGGCGATGTCCTTCTCTCCGTCCTCCGTGAGAATCGGCAGGGTCGGGATCCGGACGGGCAACTCCGACATCTGCCGGATCAATTCTTCCAGGCTGCTGGGCGTGCACCAGGGATAGACGGGCGCTTCCGCCACCTCGAACGATCGGTCGAATACCTGGGTGACCGTGCTCGCCTGGCACTCCGCCACCGCGCCGCCTGGACGCAGGATAGTCACCATCGGACTCCGCTGGCCGCGGCTTCGGTACTGCCGCAGCACGAGGCCCCGTCCCTTCGGCAGCCCCACCACGCGTCCGGGCGTCAAGAAGTGAAGGCGGGCTGCCAGCTCGGGCGGCTCGCGGTGTCTGACCTGGATGCGATGCGCCTTCTGCTTCCGCGCCTGTTCGAAGACCTGCCACTGCGAGATCCAGTCCGTGCAGACGCGTGGGCCGTAGGGTTCCATCTGGACGTGCACGGCGTCGAGCTTGCCTTCCAGCGTCTCGGCCCGGCGGTTGAGTTGAAATTGCGCGAAGCTCCTGGCGAGGATGGCCTGGATCTGTTCCAGCGGATGCGCCTTGAGCAGGTTCAACACCATGGGGTAGGCGATGACGAACTGGCTATCGATCGGTTCGGGGTGGCCGGTCAGCCCCTTCGTGATCACGGTCAAGTCGATATAGGGCGAGGGGGTGACCACCGCGAAGCCGACCAGGTCCTTGCCCCGTCGGCCGGCACGACCGGCGAGTTGCTGGACTTCGCTGATCGTGAACTCGGTGAAGTCTCTGGTCTTCCGGACGCTCGACTGGGTGAGCACCACCGTGCGGGCCGGAAAATCCACGCCGGCGGCCAGGGTGGTGGTGGCGAACACAGCGTCCAGACATCCCTGGCGCATCAACTCCTCGATGGCGATTTTCCATGAGGGGAGGTGCCCGGCGTGATGGGCCGCGACGCCGACCCGCGTGACCGTGGGGAGAAGCGGATGTTCGCCGATGCTCGGGTACTGCACGATCAACTGGTCCAGGACGGAGGTGATGGCTTGTTGGCGCTCAGGCGCCAGGGCAGTGTGGCTTCGCTGGAAGGCCTGCATGGCGTCGTCGCAGGCACGACGCGAAGTCAGGAACACGATGGCTGGCGTGAGGCGTTTGTGGCGGAGTGCCCCGATCAGGTCAACCGGATGGATGGAGGGAGGCATGCAACTTCATTCCCTTCGAGATGGCCACCAGTCCGGAGTCGGTCACCGTGAAACGGCTGCGGTCCGCGTCGGGATCGTATCCAATCTCGGTCTTGGGCGGAATGTTCACGTCCTTGTCAATGATGGCCCGCCTGATCCGGCAATGTTCGCCGATCACCACGTTTTCCATCACGATCGACTCCTTGACCTCGGCATGGTCCTGGACGAGGACGTTCGGCGAGAGCACGGAGTTCTGAACACGGGCGCCCGAGATGATGCAGCCGCCGCAGACGATCGAGTCCAGCGCGATCCCCATTCGACCGCCCTCGTAGTCATCCGCGAAGACGAACTTCGCCGGGGGGTACTGACCCTGGTACGTCCGGATCGGCCACATCTGATCGTACATATTGAACAGGGGGTCCACCGCCACCAGGTCCATGTTGGCTTCCCAATAGGCGTCCAGCGTCCCGATGTCGCGCCAGTATTTGACGGCTTTCCTGTTCGCGTCATGGAACTTGAACGCAAAGACGCGGCTGTTCTTGATCATGCGAGGGATGATGTTCCTCCCAAAATCGTGGGAGGTCTCAAGCTTGGCGTCCTCCACCAGCTGCTCCCGAATGACGTCGGATCTGAACAAATAGATGCCCATCGACACGAACGCATGCGAGGGGTCGCTCGGGAGGGGGGGCGGACGTTCGGGTTTTTCGTCGAATCGCAGGATGCGGCAGTCCTCATCCACGCCGATCACGCCGAATCGGCTGGCCTCCGCCAGCGGAAACTCGATCGCTCCCACGACCGCATCGGCCTGCTTGGCGATCAGGAACTCGTACATCTCGGCGTAATTCATCTTGTAGATGTGGTCGCCGGCCAGGACCAGCAGAAACTCCGGCTGTTCATTGTCCAGCAGGAACAGATTTTGATAGACCGCATCGGCGGTCCCCTTGTACCAGTCTTCACTGATGCGTTGCTGGGGCGGGATGGAGGCGATGAACTCGCCGAGTTCCGAATTCAGGATATCCCAACCCCTTCTGATATGCCGGTCCAGGGAGTGGGATTTGTACTGGATCAGGACCGCGATCTTTCTCAGACCGGAGTTCAGGCAGTTGCTCAGGGTAAAGTCGATGATCCGATATTTTCCCCCAAACGGCACGGCCGGCTTCGCCCGGTGCAGGGTCAGCGGATAGAGCCGCTCACCCTTTCCCCCGGCCAGCACCATGACGAGGATGTTCTGCATGGCAGCGGAATTTTAGCAGGTTGAGAAGAAAATAGAAAGGACGCGGCGGAGGTTGACACCGCGGCCTGGTCCGACGATACTACCCGCTAGCAGCGCGTAGCGGATAGCTCGGAATGACGAGCTATGAGCCATTCGCTTTGCGCTGGTCAGGAGGATCACATGCCCAGAGGGCTGGCCACGAGGAAGGACAAACGCGTGCCGCGCCTTTCAAAGGACAGCCAGATGCCGACCGCGCTGCAGCATGTGCTCTGGCGGCTGGATCGGTTAGAGCGGCAGGTTCGCACGCTGTCGGAGTTGGTCCGGGATCATGCCGAAGACTCGGATCGCCTGGTCACGATCGTGGCCGAGGACCGGGATGTCTTGCGGCGAGAGCTTCTGCGGGAACACCAGGCCAGGCTGCGCGTGAGGAAGCGGGCGCGTGCAACTGATTCCAACGCCGGGCTCACCAGCCGGGAAACGTAACACGTCACTGGTCAGCGTGACACGGGCGTCAGGACTGGATCGGTATGGGCAGTCACGTGTCACGAGTCAGGCGTGACGAACCATGGCCCTGAACAGCGTTGAGATACGGGACGTGGTCAAGTACCACGGGACGGTCCTCGCTGTGGACCATCTCTCGCTGGAGGTTCGGAGAGGGGAGTTTTTTTCCGTCCTGGGTCCCAGCGGGTCCGGGAAGACCACCACCCTACGGTTGCTGGCCGGGTTCGAGCGTCCGGATCAGGGCGAAATCCTGATCGAGGGGCGCTCCATGCGGGATGTGCCGCCCAATCTCCGGCCGGTGAATCTCGTCTTTCAATCCTATGCCCTGTTCCCCCACCTCACCGTGTTCGGCAATATCGCGTTCGGCCTTGAGATGCGGCGGATCACGCGGGCGGAGATCCAATCCAGAGTCCACGCGGCGCTCGACATGGTCAAACTGGGGAGCAAACACGACCGGATGCCGTCTCGACTCTCCGGCGGGGAGCAGCAGCGAGTGGCGCTGGCTCGCGCCTTGGTCAACCGTCCTGCCGTGGTGCTGCTGGATGAGCCGCTCGGCGCGCTGGACCAGCAGCTTCGCCAGGAGATGCAGGTCGAGCTCAAAGCGATCCAGGAGCAGGTGGGAATCACCTTTATCTATGTCACGCACCACCAGGAGGAGGCGCTCACCATGTCCGACCGAGTGGCGGTCATGAATCATGGGCGCGTCCTCCAAATCGGGAGTCCCCAGGACATCTATGAATCGCCGGTCTCCGCGTTTGTGGCCAATTTCATCGGCCTGTCCAACCGTCTGGTAGGCCGGATCGCCGCCATGACCGAGGCCCGCTGCACGGTCAGCGCGCCCGATCTCCCGACGATCCTCGTACGGCGACCAGGCGGGGTGGTCGAGGGGAGCCAGGTGACCGTGGTGTTGCGGCCGGAGCGACTCCATCTGTCCCGGGACGTTCACCAGAATGGGTTCGACAACACGGTTCCGGCGCGAATCGACAAAACAATATACAATGGAAACGAGATGCACTACCTGCTCCGTCTGTCCAACAGCGCCCTCTGGAAAGTCCGGATCCCCAATTCGGGGGTTGAACAGAAACGGTTCTTAACCGGCGAGGCGGTCTTTGTTCGTTGGAACGCGGACGAGGGAGTAATTCTTACTAACCCGGATAGTTCATGAACACCTACTCCGGCGTCCGATGCTCTCGCCCGGCGAGGCTTTTCTCGTTCGGCCTCCTCGACGTACTCCAGAGAGTACGCCTGTGTCGTCCTCACTTGCGAGAAGCCACGGCGGGCTTCGGCCTCAGCCGCCTCGCGACGGCGTCCATGAACCATCCGGGTTAGCGAGTGACCCCCACCGACCCTTCCACCGACACGGCCCATCACGCTCCGCTCCCCCGACTTCCCGGCTGGCTGCTCATGCCGAGCTTAGCTTGGCTGGGCATCTTCTTCTTCATCCCCCTGCTGCTGGTCCTGGTGATCAGTTTCGCGGCGCGCGGAACGTACGGCGGAGTGGAATGGACCTTCAGCCTCGCCAATTACACCACCCTGCTCGATCCCCTGTATCTGACGATTTTCGTCCGTTCGCTGGCGCTCGCCCTGGTCACGACCGCGGTCTGCCTCCTGCTCGGATTCCCGCTGGCGTACTACATCGCGCGTGCCCCGCTCCGCTGGCAGGGCATCTGGCTTCTGCTGGTCATGATCCCCTTCTGGACCAATTTTCTGGTTCGGACTTACGCCTGGATGTTCATCCTTCGGACAGAAGGTCTGATGAACACGGTCTTGATGAATCTGGGGCTGATCGCCAGCCCGGTCGAGATCCTGTACACCGATGCCGCGATCCTGATCGGGCTGGTGTACGGCTATCTTCCCTTCATGGTGCTCCCGCTCTATGCCGCGCTTGCGCGGATGGATTATTCTCTCGTGGAGGCCGCCTGGGACCTGTATGCCTCGGCCTGGAACGTGTTGTGGCGGGTCATCCTCCCCTTGACGAAGCCCGGGGTCATCGCCGGCTGCATCCTGGTGTTCATCCCTTCGCTCGGGGCGTTTATCACGCCGGATCTGTTGGGGGGCGCTCGAAGCATGATGCTGGGCAATCTGATTCAGCACGAATATCTCGTGGTGCGGGACTGGCCGTTCGGCTCGGCGATCTCGTTTGTGTTGATGACGTTGGTGCTGCTGGGGCTGTGGGGGTATTACAGGGTCGAGGGTGTGGGTCGGATGACATGAACCTAGCATGGTCCGCCACGGCAATGGATGCCGCTCCGGTGCGTGCCCGCCTAGCTGCTGTAGAAAAAGCTGGGCTCGGATGACGAATGGCGTGCAGCAAGAGGCTGGGCTGACGGAGGGCGGACGGGGTGGGGCGGCCAGGCTAATCCCCC
>JAHFEU010000116.1 GCA_023248295.1 Nitrospirota bacterium
ACGTCCTGTTCTGCAAACCGTGGAGGGAGCATCAGCCGGCCTGCCTTGCCCAAATCGATGGTCAGCGCCGGCCCGGTGGTCGGGGGAACTTCCTCAAAATACATCCCGGCCTTGACGTCCTGGTACAGCGGATCGATCGGACCGGTCGGACTTGGCGACTCCTCGGCAGACACCATGGCCGCTACGCTGAGCGCAGCGGCGAGCAATACAAGAGGAACTATCTGAATCTGACTCATTGATTAGATGGCTTTGCACGATTCCAGGCAACATCGCCATCCTTAATGCTGTCGTAAGTCTCGACTGGTTGGAAATAGAGCATGTTTTGTCCATCTAGCAAAGGAGCAGCCTTCAGTTCATAAAACCCGACATGTACGTATTCCTTCTCATTGATGTCCTTCCAATAAACGCAGAGCTTGAGCTTGAAAGGCTTTTCCTGGCCCAGATAGCCCGCCTCACCACCAGACGGGGCATCTGGAGCATATGAAGGGTATATGAACCGCGATCCCTTGGGTAATGACAAGATATGCGGAATCGGGTGCTTTCGTTCTTCATATATTTGGAACAAACTTGTTCGATGATCGAACCAGTCCTGCGTCTCAAAATTTACCTTAACGTGTCGGGCGTCCGCTTCGCTCAGATTCTCAATGATCGCGCTCATGTCAATCTTCACCTGGCCTGGAACTTCGGGATTAGTAGGCACATAGAATCGAACGCCGAATGGGTAGGCCACAATTCTTGGTATGTCCTTCGCCTCGTGAACTTCTCGCGCAATAGCAAATGAACGTCCAGCGATCTCATTGGCCTCACGAGCCGTTCCAGCCGATTCCCTTGCTATTCGATTAGCACTACAACCATTTCTGACACCCCACGCTGCAAAAGCAATGGTCAAAAGAGTAACCCACCAAGGGGTCTTCTCGCGCAGAATTTTAACTACAATCCACATGTCGAACGCCACTGGGCCGTTGATTGACGTATCAAGTCTTCCCGCTCAGCCAACGTCAGACGCCGGGTGGGCTGGTCGTTTGGCTTCTCGGTGAACCAGATGATCTTGGGGAAATCGGAGAGCAGAGTATCGTTGAGCCGAAGTCCTTCATCGGTAATTTCAACGACCCTGTACACCCAGTAAGAATGCTCGCCTTCGAAGAAGTAGTGCACCCAAAGCATCTCGTAGCGGCCATCGCCGTTTATGTCGATAAAATCCAGGCCCGGTTGCGTACGCAAAATCCGGTGACACAAACCTATTTCGGAAAAATGGTCTGCGTCACCGGAATTTTGAACTTTTTGATTGTTTCTTCCAGCATTGTGATGGGTAGATCATCACGGATTCTTGGTGCCTTTCTTCCCTGTGAGGGGATTGACGTTGTTTTTACTGCTCCAGTTGTCGAGCTTGGAGTTGTTTGGGCTTGTGCTGTAGTGGCCTTGGCGGTAAGTGCCATTGCGATCAATGGCGGGTCTAGTGTAGCGAATTCCACCCCCACCGCTTGAGCGCCCTCCTCCGCGGGCCTCTGCGGATGGCGATATGATGGTTAGAACAATAACTACCGAAATAAACCACCGCATCATGCATCTCCAAACGTTTACTGTACGCTCACGATTACTGGCTCAGGAAGGTCACTGACTGCGATTTGTCCCCCTGAGACTTCGACCTCCCCATCAACGGTAACTGGTCCGTCAACAGTCACATCGCTGCCTGATACATCGATGTGACCTTGCGGTGGCTTCATCAGCAGGAAGAATAGTAGGACCGCGATGAGAGCTAACAGGACATTCGTGACTCGGATCGAATTAAGCATCTTACGTCAGCCGATTCCCGGATGAGCCATGT
The DNA here is from genome assembly GCA_023248295.1 of Nitrospirota bacterium. GTDB lineage: Bacteria > Nitrospirota > Nitrospiria > Nitrospirales > Nitrospiraceae > 40CM-3-62-11. The sequence continues at coordinate 1,826 of JAHFEU010000116.1, forward strand.
ACCACTTATGGACGACACACCTTGCAGGGGACGTAGCCCATCCGCAGCGCTTCCTCCCGTGAGCGAAAGCCGACGAGATTGCCAGCTTTAATCCGCTGGACATACTGGCAGTCGGATCGGTGGAACTTATTGGATTTGCTGCTACCGAAGTAGACGAATTCTTGGGGGTCTTGGGTGACGGTAAAATCGGGATCGCGTTGGGCAATAACAGCCGGCGAGATTCCCGCCACGAGCAGCAGTGCCAGCCCAAAACTCAGCCACCCACGACGCATCGCACACCTCCGTTTAGGGCTTGGAGCCCCGTTGCGTGGTACTGCCGAGTCAGAGGATGAACGTAGGGCTAGAATTTAGGTATTACATGCCCATTAACTTGCGAAGACAAGTGAAATTTTCGAGAGGACAGACACCTGGTTTCTTGTAGTCGTGCCTGACCGGAATTCGGGAGGAATCAAGGAAACCCGGTGACACAAACCTGCTTCGGAAAAATGGTCTGTGTCACCGGAATTCCGCCCGGGAATTCTCTTTCCATAACCAATCTCTCATCCTAGCCCGGCGTTTCTAGGCCAAGACAGCTCCCTTTTCTTTAGGCGTCACTGGCATTCCCAACGTCTTTAAGTGTTCCTGCAGACAGTTCTGTTGGCACAAGGTCGAAAAACCGTTGATTTCCACCAACAGTTTGTCGTCACTAATTTTCAGGAATGACAATCTTTGCTTTGCTTCCCTGCCATCGTCAGCCTTAGTGCAATACAAAAGTCTTAGAGAGTCGGCATTGGCTCGGCCCATAAGAGCGAGCCTGAAAAGTCGCTGTACATGAAAATCTGTAACGGGGAAAGAGTATCCTACAACGATGATCAGATCAGCTCGCCTCAAGATTTCTAAGGCGACGCGCCATTGATGAAGGATGAGCTGGGTCACCCGATTTTCGGCACGGGAATCATCATTGATTTCGTTTTTGAACCATGTGGGCGGGATGATCAGCGGTTCTGTTACAGCGATGTCCGGCTGGAAGCGGTTTGGATATCTAGGTTCCACGGCCAAGAAATTATCTTTCACGTACGGGATGGGTGGAACTTTAATTTCCAAAGGTCTCACTAGCGATTTGTTCAATTCCCAATTAAGCGATCCATGGAGCTTGGCAACATGCACGCTCTTTTGCACAAACCCAACGTTTGGAATCCCGTAGTCCGTGACATACTGAACAGGGACATCCCTTGCATCCAGGCTTTTTTCCAAGCAGGTATCGTAGTTGAACGTTATATACTCGACCTTGTACTCCATCCCTGTTAACAAAAAGTGGAGACTCGAATAATTATCCGCACCATTTTGTAAACTATCGGGTAGTTGGGAATCCCCGTAAATGTGGTGGCAAAGCCGCTTGAGGTCTCGGCCACAATCTCCCAGGAACTTGCGCTCCGACGGATTCTTTCGCCCCGGCGCTGTCGGATCGTCCCGCATATCCTCCCAGTCGAGATTCTCCCGCCTTACACGATTATGTAGGTAGTCATCACTGACACTTTTCCAGTCATATGTTCCTAACCCGATGTGTTTATGGTTCAAGTCTACAGCGCTCCATACCTCTTCCAAATCCAGATCACAATTCCGATTGTTCGTACCGTCAGGAACGGCGAAGTATTTCTCAACAAAGAAACGTATGGACTCAAAAGCCAACGTGTTCTTAATAATGTCCTCCTTGAAAAACTTACTGTTGAGCGGTGGGTCAATTAATTGTGGGGGGTCGTTTGATCCGGGTTTAACGCGCATCTTATAACCGGAGTCGCGAGTAGCTCCGGCTCCATAAACTACCGCGATCTCACGATTCATGAGTGAGAAATCTGTGAGTTATGGATTTGCTTTGCGGCTTTCAAAGTACCCCTCCGCTTTCTTGATACCCAAATCATTATATCTCGCTCACTAAATCGCCAGCGACGGGCGATCTTGTGGACCCGATCTGACAAGCCAGAGAACCGCGCGGGGGAGACATCAAGTTGGCTGGCGGACGAGGATTCGGCGCCCTCGCCTCGCCGGACCCGGTTACTCGCGCGGAACCGTTGAATTCGGATCCGGCTCGCTCGGGTCGGCCACCCGCCCCGCCGAGCGGTGGTCGGCGCTCCTGTTCGTCGCGCCGACGTCCATCAAAAAAAGGCGGGGCTCCCTTCGAATCCTAGTGTCGAGGGCCATTTTCGCTCAGGGAGAACCTGCTGGCGAAAATGGCTGGCGGACTAGGATTCGAACCTAGACAAGCAGATCCAGAATCTGCTGTGCTACCGTTACACCATCCGCCAACAAAGCGGCCAGTGATCAGTGGCCAGTGGCCAGTGGCCCGTCTGACACTCGTCACTGATCACTGACCACTGGTCACTATCTTATCACACGCGGCGGCGGCCCATCTCGAGGAGGAACCGGGTCAGGTGCTGGCGGTCCGGGTCTTCGACCCACTCGAACTGCACGCCCACCTCGTACTGCGGCTCGCCCTGGCGCGCGATCTCGCGCACCCACATGATCTCGCCGGTCGCGTGCATCGAGGCGCCGCCGAAGGGCAGCTGGATGGCCAGCGGGATCTTCTGGCTGATCTGGAGCCTCACCGCCGTGGGGAAGCGCATGCCGCGCTCGCTCACGTCGCTCGTGTAGCTGCGCTCGGTCTTCATCGTTTCCGGATTGGGAAATTCGACGAGCATGGGGGCGTCGAACCGGATCGAGCGGCGGCGCTCCTGCATCAGCGGGACTCCGCCAGCGACACGGCCTGGTCCAGCCGCCGCAAGACGCGCGCCTTGCCCAGCAGGGCCATGGATTCGAAGAGCGGCGGGCTCACCGACCGGCCGGTCACCGCCACGCGCACCGGATGGATGAGGTCTTTCGGTGCCAGCTGCTGCTCGGCGGCCAGCCCGCGCGTCACCGCTTCAACACCGGTCGTGTCGAACGCCGGCAGCCGATCAAGCCGGTCGCGCAGCTCGCGCAGGCGATGGCCGACTCCGTCGTGGCGGAGGAACTGGGCCACCGCCTCATCCTGGTAGGCCGGCGGGTCTTGGAAGAGAAACGCGTGCTCGTCGATGATATCCTCCAGCACCCGCAGCCGGTCCTGCAAGAGCGCCGCCACGCGCTCCATCCACGCGCGGTCGTAGTCCGGCGGCAGCCAGCCCTTCGCGAGCAGCCGCTGCGCGAGCAGCTCGGCCAGCTTCGGGATCGGTGTTTGCTTGATGTACTGGCTGTTGAGCCAGTCGAGCTTGCGCTGATCGAACTGCGCCGCGGCCTTGCGCACCTTCGCCAGATCAAAGAGCTGCACCAGCTCCTCCGGCGGGACGAACTCGCGGTTGCCGCCCGGCGCCCAGCCCAGCAGCGCAAGATAATTGATGAAGGCCTCCGGCAGGTAGCCCGCCTGCCGGTACTCGTCCACCGAGGTGGCGCCGAACCGCTTCGAGAGCCGGGCCCGGTCAGCACCCACGATGAGCGGGATGTGCGCAAAGGCCGGCAGCGCGAACCCGAGCGCCTCATACAGCACGATCTGCTTGGGCGTGTTGGCGATGTGGTCGTCGCCGCGGATCACGTGGCTGACGCGCATGAGCGCGTCGTCGACGACGCACGCGAAGTTGTACGTGGGCGTGCCGTCCGACTTCATCAGAACGAGCGACTCAAAGAGCGCGGTGTCGACGGTGATGTCGCCGTGCAGCAGGTCGCGGAAGGTGACCTGGCGCGGCGCGACCGGCAGGATGATCCCACCCTCGTGCTCCTTGGCCGCGCCCGAGGCCAGCAGCCGCTGCACCTGCTCGCGGTAGATCGCCTGCCGCTGGCTTTGGAAGATGGGCCCTTCATCGGCACGGATGCCGAGGAACTCCAGGCTGGCGTAGATGTCCTTGAGGAACTCGGGGTTGGAGCGCTTCTGGTCGGTGTCTTCAATGCGGAGGATGAAGGCGCCGCCTTCGTGCTTGGCGAAGAACCAGTTGAAGAGGGCCGTGCGGGCCGAGCCGACGTGCAATTTCCCGGTTGGACTTGGAGCAAACCGTACGCGAATAGTCATCAATCACGCGAGCCAGTAAGCGTTCGGAGCCTCGCTAAATCACCTGTCATCAAAGCTAACTTCTTGGCCCGTGACCAGCGTTTCAGCTGAATCTCTCGTCGACTAGCATCAGTCCGGCTCACAAAAGCTTCTGAGTAGATGAGGCGAGCGGGATGATGTGCTGCAGTATGTAGGGCGCCGCGCCCATACCGATGCTCCATACAGCGCTCTTGGATATCTGAAGACATACCGATATAGAACGATCCATCGTTGCATTGAAGAATATATACGTGCCAGGCAGCAGGGTTGCCCTTCGGCGCGCGACTCGCTTCGCTCGTCGCTTGCTCAGGGTGGTTCGACGTGGGCCCCGTGGTGAGCAAGGGACCGCGAGAGCGGTCCCGCGTCGAACCACGGGCGGAGCCGACGTGCAGCTTGCCGGTCGGGCTGGGGGCGAACCTCACGCGCGGCGGCGCGGCGCGATCAGGCGCGCTCATGGTTCGACTCGCTGAAGCTCGCTCACCATGACCCTGAGCGAAGTCGCAGGGTCATGCCGAGGCGGTGAGCTCGCGCAGGTCGGTGCCGGACGCCGCGGCCTTGTACCGGCGGCTGATGCGCTGCGTCAGGCTCTCCGGGTCCAGGCGGCAGAGGCGCAGCAGCTCCTCGCGCTTGCCGTGCTCGACGAAGCGGTCGGGCAAGCCGATGCGCAGGTGCGGCACGGCGGAGAGCTCGATCTGGTCCAATAATTCGGAGACCGCGCTGCCGAACCCGCCGGCCACCTGGCCTTCTTCCAGCGTCACGATGCACCCGGTGTGCGCCGCCTGGCGGACCATGGCTTCGTCGAGCGGCTTCACGAACCGGGCGTTGATGACCGCAGCGTCGATGCCCTGCTTCGCCAGCTCATCGGCGACTTTGAGCGCGGGATACACCAAGCTGCCCAGTGCCACCAGCGCCAGATCGCGGCCCGGGCGCAGCGGCTCGGCCTTGCCGGTGACGATCTTCGTCGACTTGGCCAGCGGTTCGCCGCAGATGATTCCGCCGCGCGGGTAGCGCAGCGCCACCGGCTGCCGCTGCTCCAACGCCCATTGCAGCATCGCGCGCAGCTCGGCCGGGTCCTTCGGCGCTGCCAGCAGCAGGTTGGGCAGCACGCGCAGGTACGGCAGATCGAAGACGCCATGGTGCGTCGGCCCGTCTTCGCCGACCAGGCCGGCGCGGTCGATCGCGAGAATGACCGGCAGCTCCTGCAGGCAAGCCTCGTGCATGATCTGATCGTACGCGCGCTGGAGGAACGTGGAGTAGACGGCGAAGATGGGACGCAGCCCGCCCCGCGCCAGCCCTGCCGCCACGCCCAGCGCGTGCTGCTCCGCCATGCCGACGTCGAGGTACCGTCCGGGGAACCGCTTGGCGAACTCGCTTACCCCGGTGCCCTCCGGCATCGCGGCGGTGATCGCCACGACGCGGCGGTTCGCCTCGCCTAATCGCACCAGCTCGTCGCTGAAGACCTCGGTGAATGTGGCTGAAGGCTGAAGGCTCGAGGCTCGTGGCCGACTTCCTGGAGCCTTGAGCCGAGAGCCTGGAGCGTGTTTCGCTTGCCCGGTAGCCACCTCAAACGGCTCGGTCTTGTGGAACCGCTCCGGGTCTTGCTCGGCGAACCGGTAGCCCTTGCCCTTCTTCGTCACCACATGGAGCAGGATCGGCCCGTCGAGCTGGCGCACGTTCTTCAACGTTGTGATGAGCTCGCGGAGGCTGTGGCCGTCGATCGGCCCGATATAGCGGAAGCCCAGCTCTTCGAACACCAGCCCGGGCGTGAGCAGCCCTTTGACCGACTCTTCCAGCTTGCGCCCCAGGCGCACCAGCTGCGAGCCGTGCGGCAGCCGGCCCACGAGCTGCTCGATGTCGAACCGGATCCGGTTGTACGTCGGGTTGGTGATGATGCGGTTGAGGTAGCGGCTGAGGCCGCCGACCGGCTTGGCGATGGACATCTTGTTGTCGTTGAGGATGACGAGCAGGTTCGGCTTGACGTGGCCGATGTGGTTGAGCGCCTCCAGCGCCATGCCCTCGCCGAGGCTCGCGTCGCCGATGACCGCGGCGATCCGGCGCTTGCCCCGGACCTGCTGGTCGGCCAGCGCCAGCCCGAGCGCCGTCGAGAGCGCAGTGCCCCCGTGGCCGGTGATGAAGAGATCGTAGGGGCCTTCCTGCGGATTGTTGAAGCCGGAGAGCCCGCCGAACTGCTTGAGCGTGTGGAACCGGTCGCGCCGGCCGGTGATGAGCTTGTGCGCGAAGGCCTGGTAGCCCATGTCCCAGATCAGCGCATCGTCGGGGGCGTTGAAGACGTAGTGGAGGGCCAGGCACAGCTCGACGGCGCCGAGGCTGGAGGCGAGGTGGCCGCCGAGGGTCGAGATCGTGTGCACCAGCTCCTCGCGGATCTCGCGCGCGAGCTGGGCCAGCTGCTCCGGGCGCAGCGCCTTCAGATCGCCGGGTTGGTTGATCTGGTCAAGGAGTCGCATCAGTTCGCGGTCGCGTTCAG
>JAHFEU010000191.1 GCA_023248295.1 Nitrospirota bacterium
GGGGGTGCAGGGGGCGCAAGCCCCCTCCCCCCCCTCACCGTTCCTCTCCCCCTTGGAGGGGGAGAGGTGGAGGAGAGGGGGTGGCCCGGGCTGGGGGTGATGATCAGAACCCATGGCCCACGATGAGCATCAGGAGGGGGCAGCAGAGAAAAGCTGGGGGGAGCTACCGAACAATCGGATAGGACGTTACGTGGCGACCTGCTGAAAGGAGAACTCACGAACATCGGTCTGCTGGGTGGCATGCTCGAGCGTCAGACTCACCAGACGCCCGTCGTCATCCAGTTCGACGAGGATGTTGTCATTCAGGTCGCGGGTCTCGGCGATGCGTGTGTCGCTCAACGTGATGAGCAGTGTATCAGTGTCGGGAAAGTAGCGAACTTTCATGGGCGGTTTCCTTTCGCGGGCCGCAACTCACGAGGCGACGAGGATGCGCGTCTGCACTGGAAGACTTTTGGAGGGGCGGCGCTCCCTTTTCCCCAGAAAGTTCAGAATCTCAAAGCCGATGACCGACCCATCCGCCGCAACCGAATAGACGACTTCTTTCTTCCCCACGTCGCTCTCCCGGCAGAACACTTCTTTTTTCTCGCTGAACCGGACGGACAGCACATTGCCTTTGCGGTCATAGGTGATCCGAATCGGCTTCATAGACCGTGACTCCTTTCTTGATGCGGTCGGTCAGATAGGCCGTGATGATGAACCCGTTGCCGTTCAGGTGCCGGCAGACGACACAGAGCACGTACTTGCCTCGTGGCGCGTAGTAGAGGAAGACCCTCTCATCTTCCTTGCTCAGCCGAATGTAGGATGGATGCTCCAAGGTATCCACCACGGCGTCTGCCAGGCCCGCCAACGCCTCGTGCTTCTGCACAATGGATTGCCAATGCCTCGTGGCGCATCTGATCCGTTTCCCGAGCTTGCAGACCGTGTGGATCATCCAGGCCCGCACAGTATACAGGCGGTCCGTGGCTCCCAGCAAGACGCAAGACGGATGACAGCCGTGGGAATGAGACGACCGTCATGTCATCACCAACGTGCGGTCGGCCGACTATTGGTCGGCGACGACGAGTGCCGCCGGTCCCACAACCGCGTGGATCCTGATCTTCATTGACGGCGACCTGCTCTCCGACGAGAAGACGGGCACCAGGTTCGTCTGGTGTGTCCGTGGTGGCATGAATGCGGATCAGTATTGAAGAGCGAATAGCTGATAGCTGATGGCAGATGGCCGATAGCGAAGAGTCAAAAGCTGAAAGCGGAGCCCTTAGCGCACGCAGCGGCCAGGGGGCGCAAGCCCCCTGGCCGACCCCTCACCCTCCCCTCTCCCATCACCCGTTGCACTGGCCCATTGCATTTTGCGGAGCAATGGGCACCCCGAGCAACGGGTCCCCGGGCGAGGGGAATTATGCTGCATGGGCGTGAGGGCAACACAGCGCCCTCTCGTCCCCCCCTCCCTGGTTCGTAAAGCGACAGGCCTCATCGTGCGCGTCGGGGCGGCCGCAGGAGCGAGCATTGCGAGCGAGCCACGCTGGTGTGCGCGGCGGCGGAACGAGCGAGGCCCGGCCGCCCACACTTTACTTACCGAAAGAACGTCGCGAACGGCGGTAAAGGGGTGTTCCGACCCAGCAAGAGATCGCGAACAAAGCCCCCGACCACACAGGCCGACATGCCACTCTGATCCGCCAACTCGCCGGCCTGTCCCAGCAGGGCAAACGCCCAGTCCGGCAGACGCGCCTTTATCAGGCCCCGGAGATTTCGCCCAGGCGCCCGGGACGATCTTGCTGGGACGAGATCCATGCGGCGATTCTAGCAGGATCGTGGCAGAGCGTTAAGCACCATCCGGTCCTCGCACGGAGCCGCTTGCAGTAGAAGAAAGAAGGTGTAATAGTTAAAGGAACAATCCTCCCCACCGTGCTGGGGTCAGATGACTACCGAATCTGTACAGGAACAGAGCAGGATACCGGCTGGGCCGATAGCCTTGGCGATCGCGGTGGTGGTGCTGCTGATCGACGACTATACGCCGCAAGAAATGCCACCGCAGTTCCTCTACGTGCTCTGCGTGCTGGTCGCCGTACGGGCTCATCGCGAGCGGACCATTTGGCGGATCGCGGTGTTATGCACGTTTCTGACATTGCTCGGGTCCTACCTTTCTCCCCCTTCCTTCGATATGAGCATCATCCTTTTCAACAGGTCCACGGCCATTGTCCTGATCTGGCTGACCGCGGTTTTGGTCTGGCGGTACCGCCGCACACAGGACACACTGCGGCACTTGAACAAGGAGCTGGAGGCGCGTGTCGCGCGGCGGACGCAGGAGCTCTCGCGGGCCTTTGACGAGCGCGAACAGCTCAACCGCGACCTGCACGACGACGTCCTGCAGTCACTCTACGCCGTGGGGTTGGAGTTGGAAGCTGGTCGGCCGTCGAGCCTCAACGATCCAGGAGGCGTGATCGGGCACATCGACCGCACCTTGCATCAGCTCAAGCATGTGATGCAGCAGATCCGCAACTATATCGCCGGCTTCCATCCCTCAAGTCATGAGACACTCGACATGGCGCTCGCCGCGCTCGTGAAGGACATGACGATCGCGCAGGGGCCACACCTGCATCTAACCATGGACCCTGGGGTGTCCGACAGCCTGTCGCCTGAGCAAACCGAGTCCATTCTCCTCATCGTCCGTGAAGCGCTGAGCAACTGCGTCCGCCATTCTCGTGCGCAGCAAGGTTTCGTGACCGCGCAAGGACAGAACGGCGCCGTGCTGATTGAGATTCAGGATGATGGAGTGGGGTTTGACCCGGACGGCGCCAAGAAGGACGGCCATGGGTTAGCCAACATGGCCGCGCGCGCCAGGGCGATCGGGGCGGAGTTCACGATTGTGTCTTGGCCTGGACATGGCGTGCACATTGCGCTCGACCTTCCCCTCCAGCAACGGGGTGTCCGGCTATGAGCTCACCTGATCTCATTCGGGTTCTGTTGGTCGACGACCACGTGATCGTCCGCGAAGGGCTCAAGATGGTGCTGGGCAGGGATACCCGGATTCGGATCGTGGGCGAGGCCGGCACGGCGCAACAGGCGGTCTCGGAGGCACGTCGGGTCAATCCGGATGTGGTCCTCATGGATATCCGCCTGCCCGACGAGACCGGGGTCCAGGCGTGCAGCGACATTCTGGACCAGTGCCCTCAGGCCCGCGTGTTGTTCCTGACCTCGTACGTGGACGACGACACGGTGTTGGCAGCCATTCTTGCGGGGGCCCATGGCTATCTCGTCAAGGAGATCGGGGTGGAAATCCTGACCGAGTCGATCAAGCGTGTGGCGGCCGGCGAATCCATCCTGGATCCGGCGGCCACCCAACGCGTCCTCGCCTGGGTCAAAACCCACGGCTCGGCATCACCCGATCCCTCGCGGGAGGCCCTCTCCCCCCAGGAACAACGGATCGTGGCCCTGGTCGCCGAGGGGAAGACCAATAAGGAAATCGCTGCCGAACTCGGACTCAGTCCCAAGACGGTGAAGAACTACCTCTCCAACAGCTACCAGAAGCTCCAAATTACCCGCCGGGCGCAGGCCGCCGCCCTCTTTGCTAAACAGTCCGCCAGTAAGGCCAATCGGCCCTAGCC
>JAHFEU010000117.1:0-4494 GCA_023248295.1 Nitrospirota bacterium
GGAGCCGGAGCGCGCGATCTTGCCGTCGCCAACGTGAACGCCGACCCCGCTACCGTTTCCGTCCTCCTCAATACGACGCCTCTCGCGGGTGGTGGTGGTGGCGGGTGCTTTATCGCCACGGCGGCCTTCGGGTCGTCGCTCGCACCTCAGGTCATGCTCCTGCGAGAGTTCCGGGACCGCTACCTTCTCCCGAATCCGGCCGGGCGAGGCTTGGTCTCGCTCTACTACACGCTCAGCCCTCCGCTGGCGGATATCATTGCTCGGTCGGAGGCGCTCCGCGCAGTCGTGCGGGTCGCGCTGGTGCCCCTCATCGAATGGACAGCGTTGGTGATGTGGTCCCCGGTGATTGGTCTGGCAGCGTTGTTCCTGCCTGTCGCGCTCGGGTTCTGGTGGGGGTGTCTTCTGCTAGGGGGCCGCCTTACTTGCCGATCGAATAGCCGAAGGTAATGAGATAAATTGTGTCGCTCGATTGAATACCCGGCGGCGGCCGGTTGTTGTACCGGTACGTCACCTGGAGCTTGGTGACGAAGTCCCGGATGATGTGGAAGATGAAGCCCTGGTCCGTGGTGAGATAGAAATCCTGGCTGTTTTCCACTGACGGGAAGAACTCGTCGTAATGATAGACGGCGATCTTGTCCTTGATGATCGGCCAGTCCCACTTGATGGACCACCGGAGCCTGGTCGAGGTCTGATCCGGCTTGATCTTGAAGTCCTCATTGAAATAGCCGAGACCGGCTTCGCCGTAGAGCTGCATTTCGCTCATGTAGGGACTCTTGAAATCTCCTTTGTCGATGAATTGATAACCGGGGCCCGCGGCGAGCGCGGTCCGAAGATTCAGGTCCTGGAACGTATCCTGCTCGAAGTAGGCGCTGGTGAAGAGGAAGAACCGCTTGGTGGTGAAGAAGTCGAGCTTGATGGTCCCACGGGAGTTTCGGACGGCGAGCTGGCTGTTGCTTTCGCCGTACACGTAACGGCCGATCAGAGTGAGCCGCAGTTTCTCGCTGCGGCCGACCAGCTCGCCCAGGCCGCTGAAATTCTTGAGCTCGGAGTTTCCGGACGCGCCGGCGATGCCGAGCGTGAAGTTCCCCTGGAACTCGACAGGCGGCTTGACCGGGGGATTGACGCCGGCGACCATATCGAGCGGGACCGGCACCACTACGCCGAGGGGGTCCACTTTCACTTTCAGTGACCCTTTCTCACTCTCCGCCAGCGTCCCGATCAGCACGGTGCCGTCCTTCAATCGAACTGGCAGCGGATGATCTGTGGTCACCTGCGCCACCTCTGACCACTTGATCGAGATCGTCTCCTCGGTCCCGAAGCTGGTCTTGATGCGGAGATTCCCCTCCGTCATGTCCAGGATTTCGCCATACACGGTGCTCCCGTTCTTGAGCACCACGATGTCCCCGGCGGACGCCGGTTCGGGGTTGACGAGGAGACAGCAGGCGAGTGTGATTGCTGAAAGTGCGGAGACCGAAGAAGAGGGCATCAGAAATCCTCTCACCTGTTCTTCACCAACCCGACGGCGCGGCGGGGTGTCGAGACGGACCGACCGGGCCGGGTGGCATGATGACGAGGCGAACAAAGGAAGTCAATGTGGAGGAAAGAGAAGAGGCACGCATTCTGGCAGGCCGGAGCGAAGCGGGGTGCGTGTCGTCTTGTTGTCGGAGCAGTCCCTCCCTCGGCGGTCGAGAGGGGGGAAACAGTGAGAAGAAACGCTCGGCTGCGGATGGACTAGAAGAGCGGAGCTTGCGGCCCCCATTTCAGCCCGGCAAGGTCTGGATCTTCCCCCTCGGCTGGAGTACGGCGAGTGACTTTCTCGGCCTTGCGCTGGACGCGACGGGCTTCCTTCTCCTTCTGCTTCATTTGCTTCGCCTTCTCACGATCGCGTTTCGCGATGGTCATTTTCCCTGGTCTTCCGATGGTGCCCTCTTTGGCGTGTTCACGCCCGTTCCAAAGCGGGCAGGGACGCCACGCATGGACATCCCTGCCGCTCGTGTGGTTAAGGATCGATCCTATATGTGGGGTCGATTACCAGCGCCCGCCACGTCCTCCACGGTCACCTCCTCCACGGTCACCTCGTCCGCCTCCGCCTCCGCCGGAGCGGGGCTCCTGCGGCCTTGCTTCATTCACGGTCAGCGTCCGGCCCTCGAATTGGGTGCCGTTCAACGCGTCGATGGCGCGCTTGGCCTCCTCGGCGGTGGACATTTCCACGAACCCGAAGCCTCGTGATTGCCCCGTGAATTTGTCCGTGACCACGCGTACCGATTCGACCGTGCCGTGAGCTGCAAACAGCTCATTCAACTGCGGTTCTGTGGCGGCATATGGCAAGCCACCCACATACAGTTTTGAACCCATCGGGGTCCTCCTTTTGGATTATGACATTGTCTTGAACTCGAGAGCGCACTGCCGAAAGGAAGACACGGGCGCACGGTGCGAACACGGCCGGCGTGAATCAGCTTCCAATCAGGCTTCCCGGGACAATACAACATCGGTGAAGGGCCTTCCTGGTCCAGCTTCATCGCCCGGCCCGAGGCGATGCGATAGAGATACCATTGTCAGGTTCAGTTGCGCCACGACGTTTTGGGCGGCCGGGTTCTCCTTGAGCGCGTGCGCTATTGGCTGGCCTGCTTTGCGCGCCGATGCGCGACTGCACCGTGCGTCCAAGCCCCCGGCCGGACAGCATCACGACTTGACGCCTGATCTCATCCATTGAAACGGAAGCAGGCTCGTCTGCCGGGTCCTTGAATCCCAGTTGCTGCCATCGGATCTTCGGCTTGTGTATGACGCGCTTCTCCTTGTGTGGTTTTCTGTTGCCAGGCCAACTCATTGTCATCTTCATCATGTTCTCCTTCCGACTGACCATCCCCCTTCAACCCTGGTACGCCCGGTACGATCACACGTGGGGGATCATGAATTAGACACAGGTCCCTGCCAGACCAGATAGGGAGGTTTCTTCATCCCGACCGCAGTGCCTGGGTAGAGACGCTGCGCATAGTGGTACGCGATTTCCTGAGCCTCGAGACAGGTTGCCGCTTCATGCTGGTTCGAGATCGCTCGTAGATCCAGTCGGCCTTCGTCGCCCGAAAGGGCCACATACAGCCCGCAGGTAAAACAGCCTTCTCGAGAGTAGTGTGTACTGACCAGCAACTGCGAGCCATCGGGAAACGTGGCGATCGGGTCCACGTTCAGTCTACCCATGGGGACTCCTTTCTGCCGCCTTGTCCCACAATCAGGTCCCTGGCCGATACGGTCTCCGCCAGGCTCGATTTGCTCCTGTGGGTAGAAGGATGTTCTCTCAGGGAATCGCACTCACGAATGTGACAGCCACGTCAGCCCACTTGCCTTGCACGATAGCCGGTGCATGGACGCGATGGGCCGTAGGAGCAGCGATTCCCAGGGAACCGATCGCGCAGGCGATGCACTCACCGAAGCGGAAGCGCGAGAGGTAGGATAGTCACCGTGGCTCGTACGGTGCTGTAGGGTAACACACCGCCTCCGCGGTGTCAAACTTGGAGTCGCCTGAGAGGTCCTCGTTCATTGCAATCGCCCCTACTTTCTCCTAGAATTCTCAACATCATTCAGAACTTCACGCGGCGGGGCGGCCCACAGTCCCGGCGAGGAGATGACGCGTGGCTATCGTGGCATGGCTCGGGCAAAGGACGATCGACGCGTATACCTATCTGGTCGATCTCACCGGCCTCGTCTACCTGTCGCTGCGGGAACTCGCGATCCCCGGGCGGCAAGGACGGGGGGAAGCGTTCCGCGTCATCACCCGCCAGATCCTCTTCACCGGCGTTGACGCGCTGCCGGTGGTGAGCGCGATTGCATTGATGTTGGGGTTCATCATCATCACCCAGGCCGGCACGCAGCTTCCGAAAGTGGGGGCGGGCGCGCTCCTCGGCAACATTATCGTGGTGGTGGTCATCCGGGAACTGGGGCCGCTGCTCACGGCCTTCATCGTCGTGGGCCGCTCGGGCACCGCGATCGCCACCGAACTAGGAAACATGCGGGTCGGGCAGGAGGTGACTGCGCTGGAGCTCATGGGGGTGCGGGTCACGCGGCTCATCGTCATGCCGAGGCTGGTGGGCATGGTGATCGCCATGGTGTGCCTGACGCTCTATTTCGATGCCGTGGCGGTGCTGGGAGGGTTCGTGGTGGCCAAGGCCGAGCTGACGGTGCCGTTCGAGGTGTTCGCCCAGGCGGTCACCCACTCGCTCTCTCTGGTTGATGTGGTGGTCACGGCGGTCAAGAGCGTCCTGTTCGGCACGGCGGTGGCGACGATCTGTTGCCATCACGGCCTCTCGGTCCGTTCCTCGTATACGGAGGTGCCCCAACAGACGACCCGGGCGATGATTAACTCGGTGACGATCTGCCTCATCCTTGATATCCTGGTCACGGTGACGGCCTACTTCTAAACAGGATGCTGAAAAAGGAGAGGGGCAGGGCTGGCCAGACCGCCCTCCGTGCTCGCGCATCGCGCACCTAAGAAGGTGC
>JAHFEU010000117.1:4594-8328 GCA_023248295.1 Nitrospirota bacterium
CTCATCCTTGATATCCTGGTCACGGTGACGGCCTACTTCTAAACAGGATGCTGAAAAAGGAGAGGGGCAGGGCTGGCCAGACCGCCCTCCGTGCTCGCGCATCGCGCACCTAAGAAGGTGCTCGCTGGACGCGCGCAGTAAAGGACGGTCAGGCCACCCTGCTGTTGGTCAGAAGATTAGTGGCCGCGCTTCGGGACGGGGCGCGTCCCTCGGGTCAAGAGCCTGTCTTGGCAGGCTTGGGGCGGGAGGGTGAGAAAGGTGCCTGGGGTGGGCGGGTGCAAGAAGGGCCTTTTTGAGTATCCTGAGTCCGGTTCGACTTCGACCCGCAACCGGTGCCTGTGGTGCTTGTGAGTCCTTAACAGGGGTAGGATACTTAGCGTCATGAACGCCGCGGTTGAACTATCGGACGTGCGTCTTGATTGGGAGGAACAGGACCTCCAGGTCGAGTTAAGCTTGTCAGTCGAAGTTGCTGAATTCATGGCTCTAGTCGGACCAAGTCGGTCTGGAAGGGGCCTGCTTCTCAAGCTCTGCGCGGGACTGGTCTCCCCGAGTCGAGGCATGGTGCGCGTCCTCGGGCGTGACATGTCTCAGCTCAGCGAGGAAGAGCTGGTGGAACTCCGGCTGCGCATCGGCATCGTCCTGCAGCAGCCCGGCTTGCTCAGCAACATGACGGTCTATGACAATGTGGCGCTGCCGCTGCGCTATCACGGCACCATGGCCGAGCCCGCCATTCAGTCGCTCGTGATGGCCCGGTTGGAGACCCTCGGGCTGACCCCGCTGCGGAACCGGTTCCCGGCGCAGCTCAACGAAGGCGAGGCTCGCTGCGCGGCCATCGTGCGGGCGCTCATCATGGACCAGGAGTTGTTGCTGCTCGAGGACCCGACGGAGGGGCTCGACGCAGAGATGATTCAGCGACTCGGACGACTCTTTGCGGAGTGCCGACGCACCCGACCGCTGACGATTCTGGCCACGATGCGCGCCTTCTCCTCGCTGATGCAAACCGCCGACCGTATCGCCTTCATGCGAGGCGGGCGGCTTGAGGCGGTCGCCCGCCACCAGGACCTCCTGACGACGGCGGACGCGGGCATGAGACAGTATCTGACGGCACCAGGAATTGCGGAGCAATCCCTCTAACCGATCGAGGTGTTCCATGAAGCTGCACTATGCACACAAGTTGTCCGGCGGCCGGATCGCGCAGATTGTCGGGATGTTCGTCTTCGTGCCGCTGCTCGGCCTGGTCGTCGCCGGAATCTTCAAGGCGAAGGCCGAGCATGTCTTCGAGGAGAAATACCGTCTCCATGCCATGGTGAACCATTCGCATGGCCTCGGGCCGGGAGCGGCAGTGCTCGTCTCGGGGATCCCGATCGGGAAGGTGGACGCCGTGGAGTTTACGGAGGATGGCACCATCAACGCGACGCTCCTCTTGCTCAGAAAGTTTCAGGACAAGGTGCGGGAGGATTCGGTCGCGAGCGTGACGTCAAGCAGCCTGTTCGTGGGCGAACCCCAGGTCGAGATTGCCATGGGGAGTCGCACCAAACCGATTCTGTATGACGGCGCCACCATTCACACGATCGAGCCGCGGGACTTGGCCGAGCTGGTGACCGATGTCAAACCGGTGCTGGAATCGGTCCAACGGACGCTCCTGCGCGTCGACGAGATCACCAAGGATGTCCACGCCAGGGTCCAGACCGCAGGCCAGGTCCTGGCCCAGGTCGAGCAGTCGACCCGAGCGCTGCCCGAGGTGATGGCTTCGGTCCAACGTGCGGTCGGATCGGTCGAGCGGACGACGGCGACGCTGCCGGAGCTGACCGATTCCGTGAAGAAGACGCTCGCGACGATGGAAGGGGCCACGAGCGACGTCCGCGCGGCAACGAGGAAGCTGCCGGGCCTCGTGGAGGCTGCGCAGGATGCCGTGAATAACGTCAAGTCCACGACTCAATCCCTGAAAGGTATCAGCAAGGATCTCCTCCCAATCGTGCAAGGCGCCAGTGAGACGCTGGATGACGTGAGCACGATCGTCCGGGGAGCGAAAAAGACGTTCCCGGTCAGCGCCTTCGTGAAGAATGCGGAGTCAAAGCCTCCCACCAAGTCCGAGAATGGCCTGCGGAGCCTTCGAGGGGACCAGCTCGGCCGGTGAGGCGAACCATGCATGTGGGCAGAGCGGGACTGGCGGTGATGCTGCTGGCCACGGCCTGTGCCAGTGGGACTCCGACGGAAGCCGTGCCTCCGCTGGCCATGAAAGTTCGCGCGCTGCATGCCCAGGGACAACGACTGCTCGAGCGAGGCGCGCGCGAGCTGGCCAAGATGGCGTTCGAGGACGCCAGGGAGCTGGCTGAGAGCCTGGACGATCGGGCGGGGATGGCGCAGGCCTTGAATGGTCTTGGCGCGGTCGCGGCGCTCGAGGGGAGCGCGGCCGATGCGACCGAGCTGCATGATCGCGCCCTGACCCTCGCGGAACAAGTCGGACGTCCCGACCTGCTCGTTGACACGCTGGCGCAGCTGGGAACGGCGTTGCAGCTCTCCGGCCGGCCGGAGCAGGCGAAGGCACGATATGAGCGAGCCCTCTCGCTGGCTCGGCAGGCGGCCGACCGTGGCCGCGAATCGGTCCTGCTCAACAATATCGGGTTGATCCAGAAGCGCGCCGGCCAGGTGCGCGAGGCCGAGGCCTCATTTCAGGCGGCCCTGGCGATCAATCAGGCGATCGGTGATGCGCGCGGCCAGGCCGCCAATCTCGTGAACCTGGGGCTCATCGCGGAGGAGGCGGGTGGGCTGGAAGAGGCGCGGGCGCGGTATGAGGCGGCGCTGGCGCTGGATAAGACGGTCGAGAACCGCGATTCCATCGCCGCAGACCTGGTGAACCTCGCCCGCATCGCCGAGGCGCAGAACCACAAGGACGTGGCGTTGGCCTACGCCAAGCGGGCGTACTGGAGTTATCGGGCGCTGGGAGATACGGCCCGGGCCCTGGCTGTATTCAATCGCGCGCTGGCGCTCTCCCGTGCGCAGGGGCGGCAGGTGGACGCCAAGCAACTCCAGAACGAGTTCGATACGCTGCAGGATTCAGGGCCTTCCTCCCCGGCGGCTCCACCCTGATCGGGTTCATTGACTTTTTAGATGGTTCTCTCTATTCTGGCTCCCTCTTCAATCATGGTGAGCTGTCCAACCTCCTGAGGCACGGTGCGCCGGCCTCCCTGACTGATGGAACCGTTGCGATGAATAGGCGCGGGACATGGCGGGCGGCCCTCCTCGGTGCGGTCTGGTTGGCCGCGCCGGGTCAGGCGATGGCCGTGACCGAGCCGATCGTGGCGGTTACGGTGGTCGCCGAAGGGCTGGTCCCGTTTCAGTCCGACCTGTCGCTGAATGAAGTGCGCAGCCGGGCTCGCGACGAGGCGCGCCGCAACGCCATCGAGCAGGCGGTAGGAGTGTTCGTGCGAGGGAAATCGGTGGTCCACAATTCCCAGATCGTCGATGAACTGATCTCGTCCGTCGCTCGTGGCGTCATCGAAGAAGAGCAGTGGGTCGAAGAAGGCATTCGGGAGGTCAGAGATGAGAAGCGCCCCGGATCTCCGGGCGCGGCCTATCATGTCAAGCTCAAGGCCCAGGTCCGTCCGGTCAGAGTGGAGCGGCGGGCTGACTTCGAGGTGCACGGCGCGCTCGACAAACAGGTCTACCGCGATGGGGAGGAAGCGTCGATCAGGATACGCTCCAGCCAGCCGGCCTATGTGCATCTGTTCAGC
>JAHFEU010000192.1 GCA_023248295.1 Nitrospirota bacterium
TGACGGGGCTTATGGCTGCCGTCGAAATTCATCGCGCCAAGGCCTCTTTTTCTCTCGCATTCACAAACAAAGAGGAGCGCTAACAAGCGACGGGAATCCAATGAGTCGGCAATATATTCGCCACTCAACTCTGCCACGGTCCCCCCAGCACTTCGCTCGGCGCGGCATTCATACCCTTCCGCTTTCTGTAAAACTTCTCCCCCTCTTCCCGTGAGTGCTTGAGCAGTTCCGAGAAGAAGCTCTCCTTGATCGTCCGAACGATATGGCCGGCCGAATACTTCATCGGATAGATCTTGGTCCCAATGAGGTAGGCTTTTGCCAGGTAGTACATGACGAAATATAGCTTGGTCCACCGACGCTTGATCAAGTGATTCACGACCAGGTTACGCCAGGACGGGAACACCAACAGAACCAACCCCAGCAGTGACAGGTTCACCTGTTCCAGCTTCTCCTGGGCAGTAAAGCAGGTGAAGGGCGATTCGGTCTGGTAATTCTGATGGAGCTTTTCGAAGTCACCGTCGAAGGCACCAACGTCAATGGTGTATTGCGAGACCGGCGTACCGGGGTACGGGTGCAGCTCAGGAAACTCGCCGAAGACCACCTTATTCTGAATATTAATGTCGATCGACTCGATGTCATAGTCCAGCACGCGATGGCGCAGTCCCACTTTCTCCAGGCGCTCCACCACCTTCCGCCGCGCTGCCGTGTCGAGCGTCCCGCTAAGATCCACCTCAGCCCGTAGCGACCCTAGGTTGACCTTGTGATAGGACTCGAGGTGGGCGCAGATCTCACCCGCCTTGCGCTCAAACTGCGGATCAGCCGGATCCGGAATCACCGGCACCGGTACCGCCAGGATCGTATTCGAAAACGTGTTGATTCCTTCCCGGTGGCACAGATCGAAGGCGAACCGGATATCCTCGGCGTCCATCCCACGCTTGAAAATGTTCTCCCGGATGAAGGGGCTCCCCGATTCGATGGACATGCTGATTGACTTAATGCCGGCCTTTTTGAGATAGGTGACGATTTCCGGGTCCCGCCGGACCAGGTCGCATCGGACCAGGCAGTGGAACGGAAGGCCGATCACCCTGGGGTACTTGTCCGAGAACTCGATGAGCCAGTCGTCCGTCCGGAACACGAACACATCATCATAGAACTTAATAAATTGGGTCGGATGCTTACGCACCATGTCCTCGATTTCGGCCAGCAGCCGGTCCACGCTGTAGCGGTTGAGCATCTTTCCTTTGCCTTTGTACATGGCATTGTATTTGGCGTTGAAGCAGTACGTACAGGGGAACGGGCATCCGCGTCCGGCCATGTGGCTCCGCATGCCGAATTCCTTGAGGCGGGTCTTTGCGCACACTAGCTCCCGGTCCAGGTACGGCAGGTCGTCCAGTGCCATGTTCCGCTCGCGCAGCGAGACGCTGCCGTCGCTCCTGCGATTCGTGCGGGTCACGACGTTGGGGATCTCGTCCAGGCCGCTCCCGGTGGATAATGCTGTCAGCATGGCTGGCCAGGTCTCGTCCGCCTCGCCGGCCACTAGGGCGTCCATCTGGGTGTCCTCGACGACACGCGGCATGGCTGGGCCCGACAAGGTGAGCGGGAGCTTCAGCTTCTCCCCGTAAAGCTGCATCCGCATGTAGTTGAAGGTGGCATGAGGGCCGCCCATGACGGTGAAGATGGAGTCTTTGTAATTGGCCTTGATAGCCCGGTTCGCCCGGAACATCACGTTGCTCTCGCCGGTCTTGGCGCTGTAGGCCACCACGTCCGGACGGATCGCCCGGACCTCTTCCATCAGATTGTCATGCTCCAGAACGTTGAGGAACGTCTCATGGCCGTCGCGCCGGGCGAGGGCGGACAGCAGCTCGATGTTCATCGGATCGATGTAGTCTTCCTTGACCATGACGAACAGGATTTTCATGATCCGATCCTCCCTGTCCGGTCAGACCCGCGATTCGACCCGATGAACGGCGCCGGCGTACTTCCGCCGGTCTCTGATTCGCACTTCCCAGAACAGCTCACCCAAGGTGCGCAATACGCTCAGGATGTTCTTCAGCCGGAACGCCTTGGATCGGCCGTGCTGTCTCGCCTGCAAGGGCATGGCCACTTCGACGTAGGTATGCCCCGACCGGATGAGCCGGACGAGGATGGCTGCCATGTAAGCGAACCCGTGGGTCCGCATCGGCACGACCCGCAGGAGCACCCAGCGGTGCACGCAGGGGCCGTTGAAGTACCGGAGCCGAAGCCCGAACAGGAGATTGACCAGGCTCACGAACGCCGCCGAGATGACCCGGCGGCTCCAGGCCCGGACGGCCGGGGTGGAGATGTAGGGCGCCACGATGTCGGCCGCGCCGACGGCGCTCAGGATCGACTGGATCGCCTCCCCAGGGATCTCGTTGTCGCCCGGGAACATGGTCACGTATTCCATCCGGGCGAGCTGCACGCCGTGCGTATAGTTGTAGCCGAACCCCATGTTCCGCGGGTTGTGGATCACCCGGATCCGGGGATTCGCGGCTGCCAGCTCGTCCGCGATCGCCCCGGTCCGGTCTGTGCTCCCGTCGTCGAAGATCAGGAGCTCGAAATCTTCGAAGCGATCAGAAATGGCGTCCAGGATCGTGCGCACGGCGGCCGCGAGGTTCCCCTCCTCGTTCAGGGCCGGCACGATCACCGAGAGTGTGCGAGGCATGTCAAAAGGGCCCTTTGAAGTCACGCTCCTGGTCCTTCCCGGCCGGGCGCCGGTCCAGAGCCGGGGCAGCCGCCGAGAGCTTCTGGCTGAACACCAACTCGCGGGCCGCCGCCGCGATCTCGGCGGCGCCGGGATAGTACATCTTCTCCAGGGGAGCCGCGCAGGGCGTCGGCGTGTCCGGCAGGGTCACCCGGCGCACGGGGGCCTTCAAGGCGTCCAGCGCGTGTTCGGCGACGACGGCCGCGACCTCGGCCCCCGCACCGCAGGTCCGCCAGGCATGGTCGGCGACGACCAGGTGCCTGGTTTTCCTGACAGACGCCAGAATGGCCGGTACATCGAGCGGGGCCAAAGTCCGCAGGTCCAGGATCTCCGGCTCGATCCCCTCCGCCAGCAGCGTGTCCGCGGCCTTGCGCGCTTCCACGACCATATGCGAGATGGCCACGATCGTCACGTCCTCCCCCTCCCGGACCACGGTAGCCTGCCCGATCGGGACGCGGTAGTAGCCTTCGGGGACCGGCCCGGTCTGATCGTAGAGCCACCGGTGCTCGAGCACCACGACTGGCGCCTCGTCCTCGATCGCGGCGATCAGGAGGCCCTTGGCGTCATAGGGCGTACTCGGCATCACGAGCTTCAGCCCGGGGATGTGCATGAACAGGGCCTGGAGGCTCTGGGAGTGTTGCGCCGCCTGGCCCCAGCCGCGCCCGATGATCGCGCGGATGGTGAGGGGGACGGACAGTTTCCCCCCACTCATGTATTTCCACTTGGCCGCGTGGTTGACGACCTGGTCCATCGTGAGCAGGAGGAAGTCGTTCCTGGCATGGACCAGGACCGGCCGCATCCCTTCCAGGGCCGCCCCGATGGCCACGCCGGTCATCGCGTTTTCGGCCAGCGGGGTATCGAA
>JAHFEU010000014.1 GCA_023248295.1 Nitrospirota bacterium
TCCCCCCGTGGGGGTGACTTCGGGGTTTGGCATTGCACGGGCGCTGTGTGACGGTTCTCGGTGGCACCCTGTTGGCTCTTCCCCCCTTGCGCTGCGGGCGACGGGGGACCCGCTCGCCACGCCACCCGCTGGAGCAAGACACGAGGAGAAGGTCGTTTCTTTCGGATTAGAGCTAGAAATCAGCCCGCAGGTGCTCACCCGTTTCACTGTTGTGGCTCATCACCGCGAGAGGAGTCCTATGCGCAAGATGTCGGTCCTGCTCGTCGCGTTCGCTTGGTTCTCTCCCGTGCCGCCCCAGTTCGTAGAGGCCGCCGCCTCCTCCTCCTCACCGAACATCAAGGTGCTGGTGGCGTACCATTCCGTGACCGGTCATACGGAGAAAATGGCCAAGGGGGTTGTCACTGGAGCGCAGGCAGTGCCCAGGACGACCGTGGTCCTCAAGTCTGTGGGAGAAGTGACGGCGGCCGACCTGTTTTCTGCGGATGCCCTCATAGTCGGCTCCCCGGTGTACTGGTCCAACATGGCCGGCCAGGTCAAGACGTTCTTCGACGACTGGCAGTTCAAGTTCGGGGTCTTTCCGGAGTTCAAAATGCGGGATAAGGTGGGCGCGGCCTTCACCACCGGGGGGCAGGCGGCAAGCGGCAAGGAGCTCACGATGCTCACGATCCTGGCCGCGATGCTGGGCAATCAGATGATCGTGGTCGGCGGCGGCGGCGCCTTTGGAGCTTCAGCCACCACCGAGGGGGACAGTCCCGGCATTGACGACAAGGAGTTAGCGGGCGCCAAAGAGCTGGGCCGGCGGGTGGCCGAGGTGACATGGCGGGTCAAGCGGGGAAGGGCGGAATAACCTCCGGGATCAGCTTGCCGTCCGCTCCAGCTCCTCCACCATGCTCCGAATGGTGTTGAATCCCCCTTGCCAGAACGTCTCTGCGCGCATGTCCACGCCCACTTGGGCCAGGATCGCCTCCGGGCTCTTCGAGCCCCCGGCGGCCAGCAAGTCCAGGTATTTTGGCACGAACGCGGAGCCCTGCTGCTTGTAGCTGTCATACAGCGCCAGCACCAGGAGATTGCCGAAACTGTACGCGTAGCAGTAAAACGGACTGGCGAAGAGGTGCGGAATGGTCAGCCACTCCCACCGAAACTCATCCGCAACCGTCACACTCTTGCCGAACTGCTGGCGCAAATTCGAGAGATAGACCTCCGAGAGATCCTGGACGGTTGCGCCCTTGGCCACCATCTCGTGGGCCGTCTTCTCGAACAGGACGAAGTAGGCCTGGCGCAGCACGGTGGCATAGATGTCATCGAGCTGGGCGAGCAGCAAGCCCTGCTTGACCGCCTTGTCGGTTTCTTGGGCCATCAGGGTGTCGGACAGGACACGTTCACCGAAGACCGAGGCAGTTTCGGCCAGCGGCAGCGTGGAATGGAAGGTAAAGACAGAATGATCGGAGGCCATCATGCCGTGGACCGCATGGCCCAGCTCGTGCGCCAAGGTGGCGACATCCCGCGCCTCTCCGGTGTAGTTCAGCAGGACATAGGGCGTGAATTCCGGGACCACGCTGTAACAGTAGGCTCCGCTCAACTTACCCGGCCGGATCCGTGCGTCGATATGGCGATCGTCGAAGACCCGTTGGGCCAGCTCGGCCAGGCGCGGTGAAAACGCCCGGTAGGCGTCCAGGACCATGCGCACTGCATCCGGGTACCGATACCGTTTCCGCTCCGTACGGTGCGGCGCGTACAGATGGTACCGGTTCATCGGCTTGATCTTGCATAAACGGCCCTTGATCCGGAAGTACTCCTGGAAGATGGCGGCATTCTTGAAGCAGACGGAGAGCAGGGCATCGACCGCCTCATCCGGTACGTCGTTGCCGAGGTTTCTGGCCGTGATCGGCGTCGAGAAGCGACGCAGTTCCAGGTTCTCGCCCTTCCACTCGTTGACCAGGGTGGTGTAGATCTCACCGATCAGGTCATGATGGCCGGCGAACACCCGAAACAGCTGCTGATAGGCCTGCTCCCGCACCCGTGGGTTGGAACTTCGGAGGTAGCTCGAGAGTTGTTCGCGGGTCAGGGTCTTTCGTGCGCCGTTGACCGTGAGCGTAAACGTGAAGCCGTTCGTGAGCACGTCATAGAGGGTGTGGATCGCGTCGCGACCCGTCACGTTCTTGATGTTGATGATCTTCTCTTCGGGTTCCGAGAGCGTGTGGTCCTTCAACCGGCGAATCGTTTCCAGATGGTACCGGAAATCGCCGGATGCTTGGAGCAGCCGGGTTGCGCTTGCCTCATCCACCTTCTGCCACCAGAGATCGAAGAACAGGACGCGGTTCTGGAACGATGTCAGCCGCTCTTCCACCTGGTTCTTGAAGGCACGTGCCTGGGAGTTCTTGGTGTCCTCGGAGAACCAGAGGTAGGCATAGGCCCCCAATTTTGCCGACAGCGCCGCGATTTCCTCGCTGAGACGCATCACTTCAAGAAAAGCCTGGCTGGTCATCTGAGGGTTCAGGCGGTCGCGAAACGACTCGAACTGCGAGACCTTGCTGTCCAGGTCCTTCACCAGGGGCTCAAAATCCTCCGCGGGGTGCTTCAGCAAATGGGAGAGGTCCCAGCGCTCCGGCATGCTTCCTGAGCGGCGGCTCGGGGACGAAGGCTTCATATTCAACCGCTTTGTGACAGGGTGTCTCATGGCATCACTCTCCGGCCCTGACGCAAGACGTTTTGATCATACCATTGAACCTGAATCGGTACGAAAATTAATGTTTATAAATTATATCAA
Organism: Nitrospirota bacterium; assembly: GCA_023248295.1. GTDB lineage: Bacteria > Nitrospirota > Nitrospiria > Nitrospirales > Nitrospiraceae > 40CM-3-62-11. The sequence continues at coordinate 2,768 of JAHFEU010000014.1, forward strand.
TAGGTTGTACACGTCTAACGGGTCGGGGAGAGGAGGAGAACGTCGGTGTCCCCCGAAGGGAGCCGCAGGCTCCGATCCGTTGACAGAGTGGGCAGGAATTCTAAAATCCCCCCCAAATTGAGGGGGCAAGGCGGTGATGGAGAACGAGATCAACCGAGCGGTGCAGTAGGCCGCGTATCCACGGGTTCGGCTGTTGATCCGCAACCCCCGCCGCATCGTACCCGTTACGTGGATCGGAGCTTGAAGCGCTGAAAGGATTATTGTGGAGGGCTTCGAACGACTCTTAGCTGAGGCCCTGCGTGAGCAGTTCCAGATTCTTGGTCACCATCGCATCGCCGTTTTTGGTAGAGACGGCAATGCCTTGCTGGCAGACCTGCCGGCATTGTTCGATCCGCCCGCTCTTTTGCAGCGACTGGGCGAGAGCGAGATAGGCGGCCGAATAGGTCGGCTTCACCCGGATGCAACTCTCCAGGGCCGTGATGGCTTCTGCAAAGTTGGCGTCTTCCATGTAGGCTTTCCCCAACCCGAACCATGCCACTTCGTCATTCGGGTCCATCGCCAGCACTTTCTTCAATGGTTCAATCCGCGGATGCGCCACCTGACCTCCTGGCTGCGAAGGGCCTCCCGCGCCCTGGAACGGGAGGTACTGTACACGCCCAGCTCGTCGTTGTCTAGCCAGTTTCCGCCGTGTTACGATACCGCCTTCCGATCACGCTCATGACAAGGGGCACCGCGTGGCGCGCACCGGTTTCGTCTACCATCCGGACTACCTCAAGCACGAGATGGGGGCTGGCCATCCGGAATCGCCGGAGCGGCTGCGAGCGATCGTGTCCCGACTGGAGGCCAGCGGGGTGCTGGGTCGTCTGGTGCGGATCGAGCCCACCAAGGCCGCGGACGAGTGGATCACCCAGATCCATGCGGCCTCGTACGTGAAGGATCTGAAGGCCCGGGCGCCGGCCAGTGGCGTTGTGCCCTTGGACCCGGACACGTCGATGTCGGTCGGCTCACTGCCGGCCGCGTATTTGGCCGTTGGAGGAGCGCTGGCGGCGGCCGATGCCATCATGGCCGGAACGGTGGACAACGTCTTCTGCGCGGTCCGCCCCCCGGGCCATCACGCCGAGCGGGCCCGAGCCATGGGATTCTGTCTGTTCAATAACGTCGCGATCGCCGCGCGGTACGTGCAACGCCGCTACGGTATGGGCCGTGTGCTGATCGTGGACTGGGATGTCCATCATGGGAACGGGACGCAGCAGGCGTTCTATCATGATGATTCGGTGCTCTTTTTCAGCACCCACCAGTATCCCTATTACCCCGGGACCGGCCGTGCCACCGAGCGCGGGGAAGGGCGAGGAGAGGGGGGGACGATCAACGTTCCGATGTCACCCGGACAGGGAGACGGGGAGTATATCGAGATCTTCGAGCGGGTGTTGGTGCCCGCTGCTGACACGTTCAGGCCAGAGTTCGTGGTGATCTCGGCGGGGTTCGATGCGCACAGGGATGACCCGTTGGCCGGGATGGGATTGACCGAGGACGGCTATGCTGCCTTGACCGGCATCGTCGCCGGGATTGCCCGGCGCCACTCGAAGGGCCGAATCCTTTCCTGTCTGGAGGGGGGCTATAACCTGAAGGCCCTCGCCGCGTCAGTGGAGCGGCACGTGATTTCCTTAATGGAGGCGTGAGGCCTTCACGAGGTCCGCAAGACAGTATGCGAAGAGCCTGGACGATTATCCTGGGAAGCCTGGTAGTGGCCGCCGGCCTTGTCTATCTCTTTTATACCCAAGTGAGGCCCACCGTGATTTTCGGTCTCCGGTCCGATTATGCCCTGGCGATCCCCTACCAGAGGATTCCTGCGGGGATCGACAGCTTGCGCGCCGAATCCTGCGGAACCTGTCACCGCGAGATCTACGAGGAGTGGAAGACCAGCATCCACGCGCATGCCTTCGACGATCCATTCTTTCAGGCCTACTGGAAAAGGGACGGGAATATCTGGGTCTGTCTGAACTGCCATACCCCGCTCGAGAACCAGCAGCCGACGCTGATCAAGGAGATCCCTCGCAACCGGGTGGAAAAAGCGGTCCAAGAGCCCAACCCCCGCTACGATCCCGAGTACCAGAAGGAGTCAATCACCTGCGCCGCCTGCCACGTCCGAGATGGCGTGATTCTGGGGCCGTTCGATGATTCGGTCGCGCCACACCCCACCCGGTTTGATCCGGCTTTCCGCACCACCCAGGTCTGCTACCGGTGCCACAGCGTAGTGTCTGGGCCGGCCCAGTTTTATAGGTTTGGGCCCTGTGGAACCTATGCGGAATATGAAGACAAGTACTTCATGAAGGAACGGGGGATGATTTGCCAGAGTTGCCACATGCCGGAGGTGGAACGCCCGGTCTCGGAAGGGGGGCCGATCCGGCAAGGGCGTCGGCATCTCTGGCGGGGCGGCCATGATCCGGAGATGATCAAGCGCGCGGTGGCGGTGCAGGTGCAGGCCGATCCACCGGCTCCGAAGGTGGGAGACCACGTCCGGTTCACGCTGACGCTGATCAATGCGGGGGCCGGGCATAAGATTCCCACTGGCGATCCGGATCGCCATTTTACCGTGGAGTTTGTCGTTCTGGACAATCAGGCAAAGATCCTGGCTCAGCAGTCGCAGACCATGGGCCGCTGGATCCTGTGGCAACCGGTGATCGTCGAGGTGTACGACAATCGCCTGATGCCGCTGGCGAGCCGGGACTATACATTCGCGTATCGCCTTCCAGCCCAGGCGGCGGGGCTCACGCTCAAGACACGCGTTCGCTACCACATCCTGACGGACGCACAGCACCAGACGTTGCAGAAGAAGCACGGACTCACGGCCGAGGACCCGTACGCGTTTACGATCTACGAGCGCGACTTTCCCCTCTCCGAGGATCTGGCGGTCTCCTTGAGCCGAGGAGAACATGATCCACGACTGGCCTGCGCGGCGGATGGCCAGAGGCCAGGCTAGCGTCAGAAGGCTTCACTGTACCAAAGGAGACCCATGATCCATCCGTTTCTGATCGACACGGTCACCCTGGAACAGAATTTAGGCCGCGCTGACCTTGTGGTGATCGATGTCCGTGGCAAGGCGGCCTATGCCTTCGGTGGCCACATCCCGGGAGCGGTGCAGGCCACCTGGCACGACTTCAGCGACCCGACCGCGGCCGCCAGAGGCTTGCTGGACCCTGATCTCTCCCGCATCGAACAAAAGATTCAGATGCTGGGCATCAGCCAGGACAGCGACATCGTCATCTACTCCAATCCCTTCGATAACTGGGGCGATGAGGGGCGCATGTTCTGGATGCTGCAGTACCTGGGCCTCACCAGGCTCAGGATTCTGGACGGAGGGTGGGTGAAGTGGATCGCCGAACAGCGGCGCTACGAGCACGGGACCGTGACTCCGAAACGGGGCAATTTCCGCGCTTCGCCCGCCCCTGCGCTGATCGTGTTCAAGGACGAGCTGAAGAAATTGGTCAAACGCCCCCATCCCGAGACCGTCATCGCCGATGCTCGTAGCCTGGAGGAATACGCCGGCAAGGAGATGCAGGGGATTCCCAGGCCCGGCCACATCCTGTCCGCGATCAGCGTGCCCTGGAACACCTTTTTGAAGCCGGACGCCACCCTCAAAGACCTCGACGCCATCCAAGCAAGTTTGGAGGAAAAGGGGCTCCATGAAAGCCAGGAGGTGATCTGCTACTGCACCGGCGGAGTTCGTTCCGCGTGGCTGTACTTCGTGTTGCGGCTGGCCGGTTACTCGAAAGTCAGGAACTATCCGGGTTCGTGGTGGGAGTGGAGTCGGGACTTCGCGGCGCCGGTCGAGACGGATGTGAAACTGTTGCACAAGATCATCGGACAAGCGGAGTCCAAGCCTTCTTGACACTAGAAAATTCCACGTGGTATTGTCCTGGCCATGATCGATGTTCCCGGAGAATTGCACACGGGCGCATCACGGAACGAATTCGGATTAGGAGGTGTGCCATGGGTACAAGAGTTCTCCGCTTAGCATTGGCGCTTGGCTTCATGACAGTGCTGGTGAGCGCATCATTCCTGTACTCGAATGCGCTGGCAGGTAACAAGCATGTCGCCGAGGCGATTGAGCATGCCCAGACAGCCATCAAACACGGGCAGCAAGGACATGCTGATGTGTTGGTGAAGCATGCGGAGGAAGGACTAAAGCATGCACAGGCAGCCCAGAAGGACGTGAAGAGCCCACATCTTGACGAGGGCGTTAAGGCGCTAATGGACGCGGTGAAGCACGGAAAGGCCGGCCATCCGAACGAGGGCACGAAGGCCGCCGAAAGTGCGGTCATGCATCTTTCCGAAGTGAAGTAAGACATAGAGGGCGGCGAGGAGCTCATCGCGGTGAACCGTTAGCTGTTCGCTCACTGGACGGGCAGGGGTTCCCTGCCCGTTTTTGTTTGGCCTGTGCCATGCGGGTCGGGTTTTATCAATTCAATCCTGTCTTCGGCGACGTCAAACGCAATCTGGACGTCGTCGCCACCCGGCTCGCCAAGGCCCGCTGCGATCTCATGGTCCTGCCGGAGTTTTTCGCCTCCGGCTACCAGTTCCTCTCCAAAGAAGAAGTCGAGTCGTTGGCCGAGCCTGTCCCCGATGGTCCCACCACGAGATGGCTCCTCGAGCTCGCGCGAGCCCGGGACATGCACGTGGTGGCCGGTCTGCCGGAGCGCTACGCGAACCGTTGCTACAACTCGGCGGTCCTGGTGGGACCATCAGGGTTTCTCGGCTTGTACCGAAAGGCGCACCTCTTCTATGAAGAGACGCTGTTTTTCACCCCGGGCGACACCGGCTTCCGGGTCTGGGACATCGGGTCGGCGAAAGTCGGGATCATGGTCTGCTTCGACTGGTTCTACCCCGAAGCGGCAAGGACGCTGGCGGTCAAGGGCGCCGACATCCTGTGCCATCCCTCGAATTTGGTGCTGCCGCACTGTCCGGACGCAATGGTGACTCGCTGCCTGGAAAATCACGTGTTCAGCATCACGGCGAACCGGATCGGGTTCGAGGCGCGGGGCGGAAAGGACCGGCTGACCTATATCGGGAGCAGCGAGGTCGTCAATCCACAAGGTCGCGTCCTCCACCGCGCACCGAGCGATCAGGAGGAACTGACGATCCTCGACATCGATCCCACGGAGGCGCGCGACAAATCCCTGACCCCGTATAACGACCTCCTCCGTGACCGACAACCGCACCTGTACGAGATTTGACCGGTCCTTGCCTTCTCTTGATCGGAACTTCCATTGCACACCGTGGCTTCCCGGTGTAGGATTTCATCATGGCTCCTTCGCTCGGCAAAGGCATCTTCCTGATCGCGAGCCCGGGCCTGCGGGATCCGAATTTCAGGCAGTCCGTCGTGTTGCTCTGTCAGCACGGGCCGGAAGGCGCGCTGGGCGTCGTCGTGAACCGGCCGACCGCCATGCACCTTTCGGAAGTGCTGCCCCAGGTTCCCGTGTTGGAAAGCGAGCGGCATGTCCTGTTCTCGGGAGGCCCCGTGCAGCCGAATCATGTGCTGCTGCTGTACCGTCTAGCGCAGGAGCCGCCCGACACCCACCACGTGTTCGACGGGGTGTATCTGGGAGGCAACCTCGGATCGCTCGAGCAGGTGTTGGCGAAGCCGGCAAGCACGGAGGCGTTCAGAGCGTATCTCGGCTATGCCGGCTGGGGGCCCGGCCAGCTTGAGAATGAAATGAAGGTCGGCTCTTGGATCACGCTGCCTGCCGACCCCACCGTGGTGTTCGAGAAGGACCCTTCCCGGATTTGGCCGGATATTCTGCGGTCGCTGGGATCACCGTTCGACCACTACGCCGAAATGCCGCCTGACCCGGGCTTGAATTAAAACCAGCACTGAAGAACGAGAACGGAGGGCTTCGTCTATTGCGTCGTTGCGTCCTTGCGTCTATCGCGACGACACGGCACGCGAAAGACGCGATGACTCAGACCTCAGTCTTCAGCCCTCAGTCCTTCCTTTAAGTACGGGCGCAGAAATCGGCCCGTGTGAGACCCTTCCACCTCCGCCACCTGCTCCGGGCGTCCTTCCGCGACAAGCCGACCTCCCTGCTCGCCGCCCTCCGGCCCGAGATCAATAATCCAGTCGGCGGTCTTGATCACGTCGAGATGGTGCTCCACCACCACCACGGTGTTGCCGGCGTCCACCAACTTGGCCAGGACTGCGAGGAGCTTCTTGATGTCCTCAAGGTGGAGGCCGGTTGTGGGCTCGTCCATGATATAGAGCACGTCGCCAGGGGACTGGCTCCGCCGGTGCCTGTCCCCAGCCCTCGAGACTAATTCCGCCGCGATCTTGAGCCGCTGCGCCTCCCCGCCGGACAGGGTCGTGGCTGGCTGCCCGAGCCGCAGATACCCGAGGCCGATGGATGTCATCAGGTGGAGCGTCTCGCCCAGCCGCATGGAGCCGGAGAAGAAGGACTGCGCCTCGTTGACCGTCATGCCGAGCACGTCGTGGATCGTCTTCCCGCGAAAACGGACTTGGAGCACTTCCGGCCCGAACCGTCGGCCGCCGCACTCCTCACAGGTGACGTACATGTCCTCGAAGAAGTACATCTCCAGCTTTTCATACCCGTTCCCCTGGCACCGTTCGCATCGGCCGCCGGTCGTGTTGAACGAGAAGTGCGCGGGGGACAGGCCTCGCCGCTTCGCCTCGGGGGTGGCGGCGAAAATCCGACGCACCTCATCGAAGATCTTCAAATAGGTCATCGGGTTGGAACGCGGCGTCCGGCCGATCGGCTGCTGATCAATCAGACGCACCCCACGGAGGTGTTCCAGACCTTTGATCGCGGTAAACCGGCCCATGGGCAACGACTCGACACGAAACGCGCGGGCCACGGCCCGATAGAGGGTGTCCTGCACCAGCGTGCTTTTCCCCGAGCCCGACACGCCGGTCACGCAGATCAGCGTCCGGAGCGGGAACCGGATTGTCAGGTTTTTCAGATTATGCTCGAGCGCGCCGGCCAGGATGAGCGCGTTCCCGCTGCCTTTGCGGCGGGTCCGCGGCACCGGGACGGTCTCATCGCCTCGGAGGTAGCGGGCGGTGAGGGAACGGCTGTCGGCGAGGAACGCATCCCGCGGCGCCGCGCAGACCACCTCGCCCCCTTTTTCTCCGGACCAGGGGCCTAGTTCAATGACATGGTCGGCCGCCAGAATCATCTGCCGATCATGTTCCACCACGACCACCGTATTGCCGGCTTCGGCCAGATCTCTTAGGATTACCGCCAGCGTGGAGGTGTCGCGGGCGTGCAGGCCGATGGTCGGCTCGTCCAGGACGTAGAGCGTCCCCACCAGTCGAGCCCCGAGCTGGTTCGCCAGCGCGATCCGCTGCGCTTCCCCGCCGGACAGGGTGCGGGTCTGACGCGAGAGGGTCAGGTACCCGAGGCCGACCCGGAGCAGAAATCCCAGTTTCATCCTGAGTTGGCGCAGGATGTCATGAGCCACCTGGGCTTCGAATTCCGGGAGTGTCAGTTCGTCCAGCCACTCGGCTGCATCCCGAATCGTGAGTTCCGACACGTGATGAATATCGCGCCCGGCGATCTTCACGAAGCGCGCGTGCGGTTTGAGCCGGCTGCCCGCACAAGCGACGCAGGGGAACGGGCTGCGGTACCGACTGAGAAAGACCCGCACGTGCAGCTTATACCGCTTCTGTTCGAGATACTCGAAGAACTGGTGGATTCCCTCGAACTGTTTATCGCCCTTCCAGAGCAGCGCCCGCTCCTTGTCCGACAGCTTGGCGTAGGGCGTGGTCAGACTGACTCCGCGCCGCTTCATCGCCAGCAGCATCTGCCTCTGCCACCAGTCCGTGCCAGGCTTGGTCCAGGGCTCGACGGCGCCTTCCGCCAGCGAGCGATGGCGGTCGGGGACGACCAGATCCTCGTCATAGCGAAGGATGTTGCCGAAGCCCTTGCAGTCCGGACAGGCGCCGAGGGGATGGTTAAACGAGAACATCGCCGGCCGGAGCGGATCGAACGCCCGTCCGCATCTCTGGCACTGGTAGCGGAAGCTATACGTCTGCGACCCGTGGCCGATCACGTCCACCCGGCAGACGCCCTCGCCCTCTCGGAACGCGGTCTCCACCGCTTCGATCAGGCGACCTCGGTTCTCGGGACGAATGACCAGCCGGTCCAACACGACATGCAGGTCCCCCCTCGCCCCACCCCTCTCCCCATCACCCGTTGCAATGGGAAGAGCAACGGGTCCCCGGGGAGAGGGAACAGTGAGGGGGGTTCTTGGCAAGGCCACTCCTGGTTGGAGGTCCACGAGTTCGTCCCCAGATTTGATCCGAACAAACCCGCGGGTGAGCAGAGACTCGACCAGGGCTCGGTCGTGCCCCGGGCCGGGGTCCTGAATCGGGAACAAGATCATCGCGCGTGCCTGGGGAAAGCGGGTCAGCAGATCGTCCGCCACGGCCCCCGGATGATAGCCCCGTGCCTCTTCCTGGCAGTCGGGGCAGATGGGGCGGCCTACTTTGGCGAAGAGCAACCGGAGAAGGTCCGCAATCTCAGTGGCGGTGGCGACCGTGGACCGGGCCGTGCGGACCGGGTTCTTCTGCTCGATGGCGATCGCCGGGCGGATGTTGACCAGCCGATCCACGTCGGGGCGGTCCAGCCGTTCGAGAAACATCCGGGCGTAGGTGCTCAGCGATTCCACGTAGCGCCACTGGCCTTCGGCAAACAGGGTGTCGAAGGCCAGCGAGGACTTGCCGGAGCCCGACACGCCAGTGATAGCCGTGACCGCATTGTGCGGAATGCGGAGGGTGATGTTCTTGAGGTTGTTCTGCCGCGCGCCCTCGATGATCAGGTCGCCGGACGGTTCGGCGTGGTTGGGTCTGGTGGACACCGGAGTTATCGGATCGCCAGCTTGATGAGCGCGACGCAGCCCATGTAGAGCGTGAGCGAGCCGGCCATGGCAGGCCAGAAGCCCAGGCGGTGGATCGTCAGGATGAGGAAGCAGACGTACACCACCCAGGCGGGTAGCAACCAGAGGAGGTGCTTGGCGTAGATGTAGGCGTGTTCGTTCCCGCTGTTGAGATAGATCAGCACGATGGTGACGCCCGTGATGGCCGGGAACGTGCTGACAAAAGCCGCCAGGAAGCCTCGCCCCATCGTTCCCAGGTAGGTGGACAGGCTGACCATCATCCCACCCAACACAAAATACAGCACCGACTTCATCAGCGCACTCATTCACTCCCCCTCCAGCAAGATGGATCTTGAAACCCTACTCGGTGCGGCAGGACCCGACGCTCCCGCGCCTCCTGGAGCGACCCTTCCGGACTCTGCCGGGCGGAAGCCTTCTGAAATTCCGTCGAGGACTCAGTCAGTTTCAGCTTTCCTTCCCGGCAGAGTCTCGGCGGGTCCCCGCTCCTCCGGCGAAGTGCGCTCTGGGTCCTGCCGCACCGAGTTCACTCAACTCCCACTTCTCGCGTCATAGTGGGTCACTATCTCGGATTTCCTTCTTTGCGGGTGGCGCCGACCAGCCCGGCCGCCCGCAGCGGGGTCCCTACACCGGGCGGGGTGCGAGGACGGCTGGGCTGGTCGGCGACAGGACCCGTCAGAAATTTGCAACTCTTCTCGTCATGCGCCCGCAAATGCCTCCATTGCTTCCTTCACGATCAGGTCCCCCATCCCCGTGTAGCGGGGCGAGAAATGGAACACCACCAAGGTGCGGACACCCGCCTTTCTGGCCATCAGACCGGCCTGGCGCGCGGTGAGATGGTAGCGCTCCCGGGCCTTGTCCGCGTCGCGGTCGAGGTACGGGGCTTCACAGTAGAAGATGTCCGCTTCGCGGGCCAGGTCCACGATCTTCGCTTCGTTTTCGTCATCATACCGCGCGTCCACCACGTAGGCGATTTTCTGGCCGCGCGTGATCGTGACGAAGCGATCACGGGCCTCAGCCAGCTGGAACTCCCGTTCCTCCCGGCGGTGCTCGAAGAACAGGGTGGCCGTGAACCGGAAGTCGTCCGGCTGACCTTGCCAGAGGTGCTGCTTCAACTCCTTCAGCCAGGATCCCACCGGCAGCCCTTCGGCGCGCAGTTTTTCCTTATTGACGTTGATGTGAAACTGCTCCTGGAGGGCGTATCCGAACGAGGGAATCCGATGGTTGAGCGCCATCGCCTGCACGGTGAACATGGGATCCTCCAGGACCGAAAAAACCGCGGTGTTTGAACGGGACCGCGGAGCGGCCCCACGCGGTTCGAAACCCTCGCTGGCGAGGAACGTGGCCGATCGAATTTCATGCACGTGAAACTCGTGGACTTCTATCGTGAGCGGGTATCCGTCCACCAGGTTCCAGGTGTAGCCTTGGAGCTTCCCCGTGACATTGGCGATGAGTCCCGGCGGACCGAACAGGCGGAGCGCTTTGCCGCGGCCCAGGGCCACACGGAGAATCCGGTCGAAGCCGATAAAATGATCCATGTGCGTGTGGGAGACGAAAATGTCGCCGGCCCTCAGGAGGCGCGTCGGCCCGAGCGCCTCGTTCTGGCCCAGGTCGAAGAGCAGGGCACGCCGAGCCCACTTGATCTCCACGTACAGGCCTGGGTCGCCGAACGGGTGGTTGACCAGGTAACTGGAAAACGATGGAGTCATAGGGCGAACTTAAGGATCGAGTACATGATCGTCACCTCGACCGCATGGGCCACGATCGTGGCGTACAGGTTCCTGAACCTCACCCAGACCGCTCCCCATATGATGCCATCCCAGATGGCGATCCAGTGCAAGTGCTTGAAGGTGGCCACCATAAAGGGGTCGAAGGCGAAGACCGTCGACGCGCCCGTTATGGCCAACAGGGGTGCCAGGGCCGGCCCGACCGCGGGGTGTTTGCGGAGCCAGGGACTCTGACACAGAGCCAGCAATCGCCCCAGCAGGAATCCCCGGAAGTTCAGCTCCACCAGGATCGCAATAAGCAGGATGCCCCACGGCAGCATGAGGACGACGGGGAGGCGCGCATGCGGTGTGTCCCGCAAAAAATAGATGTCGCCATCCACCAGCGGCACGAGCCACAGGATAACCGAGACGTTCAGCAAACCCAGGATCAGTCCGATGCCAAGCCCCCACCGCAGACCTTGGCCGAGTTGATGAAGCCCGAGTCCCAGGCGTCTCGGGATGGCGGTGTTCTGGCTGGCCCAGATCGCCAGTCCCAGATAGGCCAGCACCTGCGGAAGGAACAGGATCGCCGGGAGGTTCTGGAGTCGAGGAGGGAGCGCATAGTACAGGCCGGTTGTGAATGCCGGCATCAGTGCGAGCCATGCCAGCCGCTCTGGTTCAGGATCGAGGGACTGCTCGCAAGGTGTCACGCATTCGGCGCGGCGATCACGAGACACGATCGGCTACGAGGAACCTTACCGGGCAAGGGCTATTGCAGTTCGATCTGGTACCGTTCGAGCGTCGTGCCCTTATTCCGAGCCAAGTTGGAGAGCGACTTGTTGTAGTCCACGATCGCGCGCAGCTCATTTCCACGGGCGGTCGCCAGGTCACGCTGGAAGTCCAGCACGAAGCGGGTGGTGCTCAGGCCCACGTTCAGCCGTTCCTGTTCCGCCTGCAGCTGCTTTTCGGACGTGATACGCGCGGACCGTGTGGTCTCGATCCGTCTGAAGTCCGTCTGCACGCGCCGCACCGCTTCTTTGACGCTGACTATAACTTGTTGCCGAATGCTTTGCAATGACACCTGGGCATTGCGGGCCTCGAGTTGGCGTTTGTTGTATTGGCTCCACGCCGACCGGTTGCCGAGGGGATAGCTCAGGACCAGACCCGCCCCATAGTTATAGAAATCCCCCCCAAAGTTTCGCTGGAGCATATCCCCTCCGTCCTTTCCGAGGCCTGCGAGACCCGAGGTTCCCTGGAAAGAAAGGTTGGGCAGGAGCTGGTTCTTGGCAAACTTGATATTGAGTTCGCTCGTTTCGATGTTTTTGCTCGCCTGGAGCACTTCCGGCCGCCGTTCGATCGCGATGTCAATCGCCTCCTCCACGCTCATCGGTTCGAGACTCTGAACTGGTTTGTCGAGCGGGACCAGCCGCACATCCTGCCGGAGTTCTGCCTCGGAGGGATTCAAGAGTCGCCGAAGCTGATCTTCCTGGTCACGGATCGCCTTTTCGGCAACCAGGACCTGTTCGACCCTGGAGGCGACGGCCGCTTCGGCCTGGAGCACTTCGACGATCGCCATGACGCCCGCCTTGGCTTTAGCCCGGTTGCTGGCGAGCAGCTCTTCGGCCGCCTTCAGCGCGGCCTGAGCGACCTTCAGATTCTCGTTGGTGAAGACCAGCTCCCAGAAGTTCTGCTCGATCGTGGCGATCACCGTCAGCACGCGGTCAAAAAACACCTGTTCCTCAAATTTGGCGTTGTTCTGCGCGATCCGGATGAAGGTCTTGTTCACATCCGTGCCGAAGTTTCGCAACAAAGGCTGGGTCAGCGTAAAGGCCAAGCCGGACTGATACCCGGGATTGAACAGGAATTGGGGATTCCCTGAGACAAACACCCGTGAGGGACTGAAATTCAGATCGTAGTTGGCACCAGTGAGCAGGTTTTGCGTCACGTCCAGGGTCACCTGGGAACTGTTCTGATCGAAGCGGGCCGGCTCCCCTCCGACACCGGCAACGTTCCCACCAAACCCGAGGACCGGCCGGTTCAACGGCGAAACCGACCGGTTATACTGACCGTTGAGGCTCAACAGCGGGTCGAACTTGGCCTGCTCGAAGATGATGTCGGTCAACCGGCTTTCTTTGGTCTGGCGGCTGATCGAGATGTCCAGATTGTGCTGAAGCGCGCGCAGCACCGCGTCGGCCAGGGAAATCGCTTCCCGCCGGTCAGTTTGTGGCTGCTGCGGTATCTCCGCGCTCCGCGTGGTTGCCAGCGGCAGCAGGACGGATAGGCCAAGAACTCCCATGATCAACGACACCCGGCGATATAAGTGAGTGCCTGTATGCATCGCGCTCCCCCTTGCTCTCTGGGACAGTGTGGATGCATAATGCTATCATTGAGTCTGGTGCGGTGTCACCGATTATCTCCTGAGGTGTCACATGATCAGGCAAGTGTTCCTCGCCTCGGTGGCTCTGGTCGCTCTACATTCCCCAGCCTGGGGCCAAGCTGTGTCCGGCGTCCGGGGCATTAGCGGCGGAGTCGGAGCCCTGCACAGTCTCACCGGCCCGACGGGCAGTTTCTACACCGATGTCCAAGGCGCCCAGGGTTACCTCTACAGTGCCGGGACTTTTGAATCGTTCAACTTCCGGATCCCCAACGGGCCTGCCTGGAGCGGGAGCATGATGACGCTCGGGCCGCGCTCGACCGTGGGCCTGGTCGCCGGTGCAAACCAGTCCTTCTTCTCCACCGGCACGGGAACCGTGCAACTGTTTTCATCCCCCACGGTTATCCCCTCTCCCCCCCGCGAACTCCCGCCCCTTCCGGAGATCGGATCGTCCATCCTGGATGAGATCCCTTGACCGACGATAGACCTCGTGATGCGTAAGGGGTGAGGCGTAAGGGGAGGATGCTTGTCTCCTTACGCCTGACGCTTCACGCCTAACGGACCTCGCGTTTCGCCCTGTTCATGGCGCGTTCGCGAGCTGCCAGGTCAAGGACAGCACGTACCGGGCCACTGCCTGAAGAATCTCTGACTGGACTGTCTCCGCGGTATCAGTGGGCTGGTGGAAGCGTGGGTGGGCGCCGGCGCTGACGATGGCGATCGTGGGCACCCCCGCTTCGTTGAACGGGACATGATCGCCACCGGGAAAGAAGCCGAAGAGATCCAACTTGTCCGCCAGGCCGGCGACCTGACCGGCGCCGGTTGCCGTTTCCTTGGGCAGCCCGGCAATCCCCACCGTGAGTCGCCCGTTCCCGACGCCGGCATGGTCTACGTTGATCATCGCGATGGTCTGGGCGAGGGGCCGCGCCGGGCGGCTCACGTACAGCCGGGACCCGAGCAGGTTCTGCTCTTCGCCGCTGAAAGAAGCGAACACAATCGAGCGCCTGGGCGTCATTCCGGAGTGGATCAGTGCCCTCGCCACCTCGAGCAAGACCGCTGTCCCCGACGCGTTGTCGTCGGCCCCCGGGAACAGGAAGCCGGCCTGTCGCCCAAAATGATCGCGGTGCGCCCCGACCAGCACTGTCTCGTTCCGATCTGAAGACACGGGAGGATCGGCGCCCTGGATGATGCCCAGAATGTTGACCAATGTCCCGGGCGCCTGTTTGCTGTCCCAGGCGAGGCGGGCCCGCCTGCCGGTGGCGGAGGACTGGGGAGCCAGCGTGCGGTTCAGTTGTTCCTGTATCTGGTGGAGTGAGCGTTCCGGTCTGGCAACGACCCGATCGGCGAGTCCGGTACTGATCCACGCACCTGGCAGGAGGGGGCTCCCGCTTGAACTCGTGTAGGAAGCCATCGGCCCTCCGCTGAGGCCTCGGCGGGATTCATACGCGCTCAGGATCGGCCCGGTCAGCGTCAGGAAGGCGATGGCACCTTTCTCACGCGCCAGCCGGACCTTATCAGCCTGCGAGACCGGCGCGGTGTATCGTTCAGGTTTCCCCCTGAAGAACAGCACAATGCTCTTCCGCACATCCACCCCCTCGTACTCGTCGAACCCCCGCGCGGGGTCCGAGATTCCGTATCCCACGAACACCACCGGCGCAGTCACGTTGACGGAGGGGGAGTCCAGGATCGGCAGGTAGTCGTCTCCGGGACGAGCCACGATCGTGAAGGAGTCGGAGGAAAATTCCAACTGCGCGATCCCTCTGATCTGAGTGGCCGTCACGGCGGCTGTTGTCACCCAGGGGTGGGAGAGGGGTTTGAGAACCTCCGTCCCAGCCGGCTGCAGACCCAGCGACTGGAAGCGCTCCGCGACAAAGAGACCGGATCGGAGGTCATCCGCCGTGCCGGTCTGGCGCCCGTTAAGCTCGGAACTGCTCAGATGAGACACGTCCGCAAGCATCCGGGTCACCGACACGCCTTCCAGCGCCTTGACCAGCCTGACGTGGGCAGGCTGGTCTCCAGACAGCTCGGCCAAGAGCATGCTTGGATCGGTGAGGAGGAGCCACCAGGACAGCGCGATGAGCCTTTGGCCGGTGGGTGGGAGAGGCTGCATGCTGGGCCGCGACTATAGCATATCCTCCGATTGCCCGTTGCACCGGCTCGAACCAGCGGGGTATGATGTAAGACCCGGATGTCATCACGCCACCTGAGGAGCGCATGGGCATGAGAGAGGAAGATCTCTTCTCGAGCCAGTACGTGGACTTCCTGAAGAATCGAGGCACACAGAAGGGCTATCACTTCCAACAGGCCCCCTCCGGCAGCGCTGAGCCGCCGAAAGTCACGTTCTTGCAGAAACTTCGCTGGTGGTCCTGGGATCGCTGGAAACGTTTGAAAAAGATCCGGGCGGAACGAGACCGTCAACTCCAGGATATTATCCACCTCAAACGATCGTCTCACCGATAACCGTTCTCGCGGCGGCCGCCGCGTCATGCCCTGTCACAGGCAGGCATGACTCGGTCAGAGGGGCAGGAGTGTGCCATGCACGCGCGCAGGACTCGAGCAGAACCGCCGGCCTGTGGGGGAATCTTGGGAGAGAGCGAAGGGAGCCGCCGCTTAGCGGCGCTGGAACACCACCACCTGATCCTTGCCGTGCAACTTGGCGGAATAGAGGGCGATGTCGGCTTGCTGGATCAGAGCTTCCGGGCTGTCGGCATCTTCCGGAAAGCAGGCGACGCCCAAGCTGCCGGTGACCTTCAGCCAACTGTCCGCCTGCTGGACGGGCAGGTCGAGTTTTCGGAATTCTGCGCAGATCCGTTCCGCGATGACGGCCGCGCCCGGCTTTCCGGTTTGCGGCAGGATGATCGCGAACTCTTCGCCGCCGTAACGGCAGGCGACGTCGATCGTCCGGATCGTTTGACGAATGATGCGCGCGGTGATCCGTAGCGCTTCGTCCCCCGCCGGATGCCCGTACTTGTCGTTGATCTTCTTGAAGTCGTCGAGATCCACCATCACCAAAGACAGCGGCGACTCGTGCCGTTTCGCGCGCTGCACCTCCTCGAGCAGCCGTTCTTCAAAAGACCGGCGGTTCGCGAGCTGGGTCAGCGGATCCATCGTTGAGATCCGCTTGAGCTCCTCGGCTTTCCGGTAATACGTGCCCCGTTCAATCACCACGGACGCATACGTCGCGACGGCCGACAGACGCTCCAAGTCCTCGACTGAGAACACCTCCCCGCTGATTTTGTCCGATAAGTTGACCACGCCGATCGTGCGATGATTCAGCTTCAGCGGGAGACTGATGAAGGATTTAGTCCGGTACCGAGGTCGTTGCTTTTGACAGACCCGCTCGTCCGTCTCCAGATCGGACACGAGTAAGGATGCTCCGGTGGCCAGGACCTTGCCGGCGATCCCCTGGTGGGGGGCCACTCGAACCGATTCCAGCAGCTTCTGGTTGAGTCCCTTCACGGCCTTGACCGTCAGACTCCCTTCCTGTTCGTCGAGGAGCATGAGAGACCCTTTTTCCGCATCCACCAGGGAGACCAGCCTCTCCAGAATCAGGTCGAATAACTGGTCGGTATCGAGGGTCGAGCCGAGCTCCTGGGCGATGCGGCTCATGGCCGAATCCCGTTTGGTCGCCTCTTGCAGACGATGCTGGAGCCGGCGGTTGTGTAAGACCAAGCTGGTTTGAGCGCAGAAGGCTTCCAGGATCTGTAGATCATCCGGCTTCAGGGTGGAATCCAGGATCAGAATCAACCCTTCGACCCGGGCCTCCGGCGTGACCAACGGGAATAAGTCCACCGAATGCACCGTTGCTGGCAACCCCATCTTGAGGATTTCCCGAGTTTCCTCGGTCCGAAGGTGTCGACGCTCAGCCAGGACCTGGTTCAGCAGACCTTCTCGGGCGCTCGCGCGATATCCTTGCAGCAGTTCCTTCTTATACCCAAACGCCTGGTTGAGTATGACGGCCTCGTTTGTCCCGTTCACGCCGAGGAACCCCACCGTGTTGACGTCGAACAGGACTCCGATCGAGTTGAGAACGGTCGCGCAGAGGATGTCGATATCGGATTCCTGCTGGAGGTCTGCGACCAGGCTGAAGAGCGTCAGCAACGAAGAGAATTTCGATCCGATCGTGGCGCGGGTATGCCGGCTCTCGAGCAACGCGCGGGCCGCCTGTTCCGCGTAGCGGGCGGCGGCGAGCACCCGCGCATTGTCGACCGGGGGGTGGGCCTTGGCCAGCGCGACGAAGGTCTCCTCCGGAAGGTTGGTCCGATCGGTTAGCCGCGCCGTTGGGATCCGCTCTTCTTCGGCGATAAAGGCTTTGCCTCCCTGGAGAATCAGCGTGACCTTGCCACCCACCACGATCGGGACGGTGAACACATGGAGGTTGGCCTCACACTTGAGAAACACTGGCTTAACGGTTTCCACGGCCATCGCCACGGCTTTGCCGCAATGGGCCTGACAATGCCGTTCGCCCACGTCGGTATGCTGGACGGCGGCGCAGATGGGGTTATCCTGGCTGGGTGCGCACACGAGGGTACGCTGGGGGTCGAAGCTGAGGAGTGACAGGCCGGACAGCGACGCGAATCCGTCCTGCGTGGCCTTCCAGGCGGCCAGCGTTTCCTGATCCATGGGCTCTCGCCTTACATACCGTGAAGGTGAAAGAAGCTGGGCGATGATACGCTCCCGAATTAGCGGGGTCAAGCCGCAAAAACACGTATCAGATCAAATGGTTCCCTCAGCGAGAGGGAGTGGCAAGGGGAACGGTCATGGCTTCACGTGTCCCCTCTGTCGGCCGGGCTGGTTATGTTAAGATGACCGCCGGAAGAAACCATGATGTCGTTCAGACTGGAATCCGAGTTCTCGCCTCGGGGGGATCAGGCCCAGGCGATTGAAAAGCTCACCGCCGGGGTGCGGGCGGGAACAAAGCACCAGGACTTGCTGGGGGTGACCGGGTCGGGCAAGACGTTCACGATGGCCAACTTGGTCGCCCGCGTTCAAAAGCCGACGCTGGTGTTGGTCCACAACAAGACGCTGGCCGGTCAGCTCTACCAGGAATTCAGACAGTTTTTTCCTCACAACGCCGTCGAATACTTTGTGAGTTATTACGATTACTACCAGCCGGAGGCGTATCTGCCCCAGACCGACACCTATATCGCCAAAGATGCGTCCATCAATGACGCGATCGATCAGATGCGGCACTCAGCCACCCGGTCGCTGTTCGAGCGGAACGACATTGTCATCGTGGCGTCGGTCTCCTGCATTTACGGCCTCGGCTCCCCCGAGGTCTACCACGGCATGCTGTTGTACCTGGAAGAGGGGATGGAGATCAGGCGGGAGCAGATTCTGTCGAAGCTCGTGGAGATCCAGTACGCGCGCAACGACACCGACTTTCACCGGGGCACATTCCGGGCGAGGGGTGACGTGATCGAGATCTTTCCGGCGTCATCCGACGCCCTCTCGGTGCGGATCGAGCTGTTCGGCGATACGGTGGATGCGATCCATGAGATCGATCCGCTGACCGGGAAGTCGCTGGCCCGCTTGCCCAAGGTGCCGATCTATCCCAACACGCACTATCTCATCGCACCGGACCGCTACGAGCGCGCCCTCAGCGGCATCGAGACCGAGCTGGACGAGCGCCTCGCCTTTTTCAAGCGACACGACCAATTGCTCGAGGCGCAGCGTCTTGAACAACGTACGCGGTTCGACCTGGAGATGATCCGGGCGATGGGATACTGCCACGGCATCGAGAACTATTCCCGCCATCTCAGCGGACGGGCCCCAGGTAAGCCACCGCCGACGCTCCTCGATTACTTTCCAAAAGACTATCTCCTCATCGTTGATGAATCCCACGCGACGATCCCGCAGGTCCAGGGGATGCACGAGGGCGACCGGTCCCGCAAGAAGAGCTTGGTGGAGTACGGCTTCCGCTTGCCCTCCGCCTACGATAACCGCCCGCTGACTTTCACGGAGTTCGAGCGGTGCGTCAATCAAGTCGTCTATGTCTCGGCGACCCCGGGTCCCTACGAGCTCGAACAGGCGGGTTCCGCGATCGTGGAGCAGGTCATCCGGCCCACCGGCCTCATGGATCCCGTGATCGAGGTCCGTCCGGCGCGCGGCCAGGTGGACGACCTGCTCGGGCAGGTGCGGGCTGAGGTCGCGCACGGCCGCCGGGTGTTGGTCACGACGCTGACCAAGCGCATGGCGGAGGATCTGACCGAGTACTATCACGACCTCGGCGTGAAAGTCCGGTACCTGCATTCCGACATCAAGACCCTGGAGCGGGCTGAAATCGTCCGGGACCTTCGGCGCGGTGTCTTTGACGTGTTGGTGGGCATCAACCTGTTGCGGGAGGGGTTGGACATCCCGGAGGTGAGCCTGGTCGCAATCCTGGACGCGGATAAGGAGGGATATCTCAGATCCCACCGTTCCCTGATCCAGACAGCCGGCCGCGCGGCCCGCCACAGTGAGGGGCGAGTGATCCTGTATGGGGATCTGGTGACTAAGTCGATGCGGCTGGCGATCGAAGAAACGGCCCGCCGACGCCGGCTCCAGGCGGACTACAACTCGGCCCACGGAATTACCCCTGAAAGTGTCAAGAAGGGCATTCCGGAATTGGCGTATCACGTCTCGGAGATGGACTATCTCACCGTTCCGCTCGCGGCGGAAGCCGTGCAACCCTACGAGAGCCCCGACGCGATGGAGAAGACCATTCAGAAGTTAGAGGAGGAGATGAAGGCGGCGGCCAAAGCGCTGGAGTTCGAGCGCGCGGCCGAACTACGGGATCGGATTCGCACGCTCAGGCTGAGAGAGCTGGAAGTGCCTAGCCCGAATTATTCATGACGGTTCGTCGCGAAATCGCGCAGCCGCGTCGGGAGACGGGCGCGCGGAGGCGCGAGGGAGGGAGGCGTATTCGCTGCAATACGGTGACCGACTGAGCGGCGAGCCCGCCCGCCTGCCCGCTGGAGACCCCGCGGGCAGGCTTGTCGCAGCAGCGGATCCGCGATTGCAGCAGAAGCGCTCATGAATAATCCGGGCTAGACTTGCTTGTAAAGGTAGACGCCGAGGAAGATCCCGAGGAAGGTCAGGAGGTTCATCTTCAATGTGAACCCGATGGTGATCCTGAGCAGGATGAGGTTCACGGTCAGCGGAGGGTTGATGCCGGGCGTGAGCGCGGTCGAAAAAATGCTCTGAATCGCGCCTTCCGGGGCCATGACCCTCAGGATCTCGCCGAGGATTCCGCCCAGCAATCCTCCCAGAAGGATAAACAAGAGCAGCATCCAGGGGGATTTTCGCATTCGGGCCTCTCCCGGGAAATTGCGGTGCACCATAACGAACCCGCTCTAAGAAGTCAAGAAACACACCTGTCTGGAGTCTCCGTCCGGTCGGGTCCGAGCGATGAAATTCCCAACTCTCTCCGCGTCAACCCTCCGTTGCACCTTGACTTCTCAGCACCCGTTGTTTAGACTGCTGACTGCTCTTTGTTCTGATTTTTCGAGACTATCCGAGCCTGTCGTCGGATCACTGGCCTACTCTCGAAACAATCCACAACGGCCGTCTTGCCACAACGGAGTTCTGCGACAGCCTTCCGGGAGTGTGTGACATGTTCGAGAGCCTCAGCGAAAAGTTCGAAAAGATTCTGAAACAACTCCGTGCCCAGGGAGTCCTGACCGAACAGAACATCGCGGAGGCGCTGAAGGAGATCCGGCTGGCTCTGCTCGAGGCGGACGTGCATTTCAAGATCGTCAAGGACTTTATTGACCGGGTGCGTCAGAAGGCGGCCGGCCAGGAAGTGTTGGAGAGCTTGACCCCGGGCCACCAAGTCGTGAAACTTGTGTGGGACGAACTGCGCGAGCTGATGGGCCGGGAGCAAGCCGGCCTCGGCTTCGCGTCGGTTCCGCCCACCGTGATCATGCTGGTGGGAATACAGGGGGCCGGCAAGACGACGACCTGCGGCAAACTCGCGCGGGTGTTCAAACAACAAGGCAAACGCGTCCTCCTGGTTGCGGCCGACCCGCGCCGCCCCGCGGCCGGCGACCAATTGGCCAGCCTGGGCGCCGATCTCGATGTGCCGGTGCATCGGTCAGACCAGCCCGGCGCATCACGAGCGGATGTGGTGCGGGCCTGTGTGGAAGGGGTGGCGCGCGGCCACGATCAGGGCTATGACGTGGTGGTCCTGGATACGGGAGGTCGCCTCCACGTTGACGATGAGCTGATGGAGGAACTGGAGGACATCAAACGCGCTATCACGCCGCACGAAGTGCTGTTGGTGGCGGACGCCATGACCGGCCAGGATGCCGTCGCCATGGCAGAACGGTTCGAGCAGCGCGTGGGGCTGACCGGCGTGATCCTGACAAAGGTGGAGGGAGATGCGCGCGGCGGCGCCGTGCTGTCGATCCGGGCCGCCACCGGGAAACCGATTAAGTTTCTCGGCGTCGGGGAAAAACCGGATGCGCTGGAGGCCTTCCACCCGGACCGGATGGCGTCCCGGATTCTCGGGATGGGCGATGTCCTGTCGCTGATCGAAAAAGCGCAGGAGGCCTATTCGCGTGATCAGGCGGAAGCGATTCAGAAGAAGATCGCTGCGAAGTCCCTGACGCTGGAGGATTTTCGCGAACAGATCGCCCAGGTCCATCGCATGGGGTCGATGGATCAGATTCTGGGAATGCTTCCCGGGGGGCAGCGTCTGAAGGAGATGGCAGCGATGTCGGGTGGTGGAGTGCCGGAGCGGGAGATCCGCCGCACAGTGGCCATGATCGATTCGATGACTCCGCGCGAGCGCCGGGACCACACGATCATCAACGGCAGCCGAAAGAAGCGCATCGCCCGCGGCAGCGGGACGAGCGTGCAGGACGTGAATCGGTTGATCAAGCAGTTTCTAGCTGCACGAAAAATGATAAAAACCATGACGGATGCGGGTGGGAGACGGCAGCTGGCGCAGCTTCTGCGAGGGTAAAGTTCAGGGCGAGCTTGAGGAAACCCAAGCCAGCAGGCCAGACTCGACCGTGAGCTCAACCTGAACCTGATGTTCCAAGGAGGACAGACGTGGCGGTTCATTTGCGATTGACGCGAGCGGGCAGGCACAAGGTGCCCTTTTTTCGACTGGTGGCGGCGGATTCCAGAATGCCGCGGGATGGGCGGTACCTCGAGGTGCTGGGCACCTATGATCCGCTGAAGAATCCACCGGTGACGCAGTTGAAGCAGGAGCGGGTGCTCGATTGGCTGGGGAAAGGCGCCCAGCCGTCCGTGACCGTGCGCACGCTGCTCCGCCGGTCCGGCCTGTGGAAGCAGTTCGAGGAGAGGCGCGCGCGAGCCAAGACAGCCTCCTGACGTCTATGGCCGATGCGACTGAACTGATCGCGATCGGGATGATCGAGAAGCCGTTCGGGGTCAAGGGCGAAGTCCGGGTCAGGTCGCTCAGCGACGTGCCGGGGCGATTCGAGGGGCTGAAGGACGTGACGCTCGTGGCGGCCTCGGGACGGGCGCTGGTCACGGTGGTGACCCGGGTACGGAAGCATGGCGGGTCCTATGTCCTCGGCTTTGACGCGTTTTCCAGCCCGGAGGAAGCGGCGGCGTTTCGCGGAGCGTTGGTGAAAATTTCTCGTGGTGAGGCTCCCCCGTTGCCGGCAGGGCAGTACTATGAATACGAGCTGGTCGGCATGACCGTGGTGGAGGAGACGGGCCGGCTGCTCGGTACGCTGGAAGAAGTGTTGGAGACCGGGAGCAACCATGTGTTCGTGGTCCGCCGAGCAGGGCGGGAAACATTGATTCCCGCCCTCAGGCAGGTGGTCGCTTCCGTTGATCTGCAGAGCCGGACCATGACGGTCCGGCTGATCCCAGGGATGGGTGACGACGAGAACGCGGATGCCGATGCGGTGTGACCTCATTACGCTGTTTCCTGAGATGGTCCTGCCGGTCCTGGGGCAGAGCATCCTCAAGCGGGCCCAGGAGAAGGGCTTGCTGGAGGTCCGGGTCCGCAATCTGAGAGACTACACGCTGGACCGTCACCAGGTGGCGGACGACGCGCCGTACGGGGGCGGGGCGGGCATGGTGATGAAGGCGGAACCGATCCTCCGAGCGGTTGACGCGCTTCGTCGGGAATACCACGAGACCGTTCCGGGCTCGAGCCTGCGCCTCCTGCTGCCGTCGCCGCAGGGGCGCTCCTTGACGCAGCATCTCGCCGAGGAACTCGGGAGGGAGAGGCGACGGCTGGTCTTTCTTTGCGGGCATTACGAAGGCATCGACGAACGCGTCCGGCTCGCGCTGGACCCGGAAGAAGTCTCGATCGGAGACTATGTGCTGACGGGTGGCGAGCTGCCGGCTCTTGTGATCATTGACGCGGCGACGCGCCTGATTCCGGGCGTCCTCGGCGATCCGGAATCGGCTCGCGCTGAATCGTTTGCCGATCTCCTGCTGGATTTTCCTCAGTACACGCGCCCGCCGGAGGTGCAGGGGTTGGCAGTTCCCGAGGTGTTGCTGTCGGGCGATCACGAGACCATCAGACTCTGGCGTCGGAAGGAGGCGTTGCGCAGCACCTATCTGAAGCGTCCTGATCTCTTGCGAGACCGGTTGCTCAATGAGGAAGATCGACGGTTGTTGGATGACATCGTGCGGGAGGGAGCGCGAGGAACGTCTGTGAAGTGCGGGGAGGAGGGGTAGTCACATGAATCGGTTGGAGCGTCTCCAACGATCGTTGAGCAAGAAGACGCTGCCGTCGTTCGAGATCGGGGACACCGTGCGAGTCCATGCCAAGGTGGTCGAGGGCGAGAAGGAGCGCATCCAGATCTTCGAGGGCGTGGTGATCGCTCGCAAGGGCGGCCGCAACAGCGAAACCTTCACGGTCCGCAAGGTATCGTTCGGGGTCGGGGTCGAACGGATCTTTCCGATCCATTCACCGATCGTGTCTCGAATCGAGGTGGTCCGTCAGGGGAAAGTGCGGAGGGCCAAGCTCTACTATCTCAGGGAGAAGAAGGGCAAGATGGGAAGGGTCGGGGAACGGGAGTTCTCCCAGGAATCCAAGGCGCAAGCAGGCGCCGCTCGCCCGGCGGCCGGTCCCGTGGAAGCCGTGGCCCTGTCGGAGAAAGCGGTTCCTGCCGGTAAAGCCTAAGAAAGCCAGTAGCAAACAGCGAATAGCTCGGAGCTGTTTGCTGCCAGCTATTCGCCGCTTGCGTGGCAGATACGAGTGGAGCTCACCGAGTTCTTTGAGACGGAGGCGAGACGCTGCGGGTACCGTTTCGTAGCCGGCCTCGACGAAGCCGGGCGCGGCCCGCTTGCAGGCCCTGTCGTCGCGGCGGCGGTGATTCTGCCGCGACGCTGTCCGCTGACCGGCCTGCAGGACTCCAAACAGGTGGCCGAACCCGAGCGAGAGCGGCTCTATGGCGAAATCGCCCAACGCGCGCTTGGCGTGGCGATCGGGGTGGCAACCGAGCGCGAGATCGATGCCATGAATATTCTGGAAGCGACTCGGCTCGCGATGGGCCGCGCGATCCAGGCTCTTGCGCCGTCTCCGGACTTCTTGCTCATCGACGCCGTGACGCTTCCGTCCGTGCGCGTTCCGCAGCGGGCCATCATTAAAGGCGATGGCCTGTCCGTTTCCATCGCGGCGGCCTCTATCATGGCCAAGGTCAGCCGGGATCGGCTCATGCGGGACTACCACCGGCGCTACCCCCAATACAATTTCCAAGCCCATAAAGGGTACCCCACTTCGGAACATCTTCGCTTGCTCGCCGCCCATGGGCCCTGCGCGATCCACCGCCGGACGTTCCGCCCCGTGCTGCTGAAGACGGGAAGAGGAGGCGGGGAGTGAGCGGCGAGCGACACACGTTCGGGCAGGTCGCCGAGTCGGAAGCTGAACGCTATTTGCGTCACAAAGGCTACCGCATTCTGGCTCGCAACGTCAGGTCCCCTCAGGGGGAGGTGGACCTGATCGCCCAACTGGCAGATGTGTTGGTGTTTGTCGAAGTGAAAGCACGGCGGACGTCTGCGCTGGGGGGAGCCCCCTACGCCGTGGACGGACGCAAACAGGCCCGTCTCATTCGACTCGCCGGGCACTATCTCTCCCGTCATCGTCTCCGGAATCGGGCTTGCCGCTTCGATGTGGTACTATTCAAGGGTGGAGCGGCCAAGCTGGCCGAGATCGAGCACATTGAAAACGCGTTTGAAGTGCCGGGAGACGATCTGCGCTGGTGAGGGGCGAAGAAGTGATGAGTTATGAGTGCTGGGTGCCGCGTGATAAGCTCCGACGACGGATGATACAGAAGTGCCCGTTCTCGTTACTCGCTACTCATCGCTCGCCACTCGTTAGTCGTTCATGATCCAGTTGTTCCATGTTTCCAAGTATTATGAGCGGCGTGCGGCTCTCTCCGATGTCAATTTACAGATCGCGAAGGGTGAGTTTGTTCTGCTCATGGGACCCAGCGGGGCCGGG
>JAHFEU010000193.1 GCA_023248295.1 Nitrospirota bacterium
TGGGGGAAGATCCTGAAGCGCTACTGAGCTGATTGAAAGCAGGGTGGACGCCGGGGGGAACCACCGCGAGCTCATCGGCGGATCCTTCGAATGGCGGGAGAAACGGTCGGTCGGGTTTAAGGTGGCGGAAGAGATGGCGACGCGGTTACTCATCCTCGGTGCGGGGGCTGGCGCGGGCAACAATTTGATCCGGAGTTTAAGGACCGGGGATCCCTCCCTGGTCATCTACGGGTGCAACGCTGATCGGTTCGTCCTCAAGAAGTCGCCAGCGGAGCGGAATTTCCTGATTCCGACGACCCACCACGGCGACTTTCTCACTGCCTTGCGCCGGGTCATTCGGACCGAGGGAATTGATCTCCTGATCCCTAACAGCGACTCGGATGTCAGGGTGGTTTCGAGACTTCGAAATAAGATCCCCTGTCCTCTTTTTCTCCCGAAAAACGCAACGATCGAGTTATGTCAGGACAAATACAACCTGACCGCTTTTCTCCGATCCCGTGGCCTTCCCGCCCCTGTCACGTATCCGGTGACCCATTTAGACCGTCTCGAAGAGATCTTTCAACGGCTGCCTCGGCGTTCCCTGGTGTGGTGCCGGATTCGGACCGGTAGCGGCTCCATGGGAGCGGTACCGGTCAAGAGCCCGGAGCAGGCCCGCAGTTGGATCAGATGCTGGGAGGAGATGCGCGGCATTTCCGTCACGTCCTTTACTCTGTCGGAATACCTTCCAGGTCGGGATTTCGGTTGCCAGAGCCTCTGGAAGGAGGGGAAGCTCATCCTCATCAAGACCTATGAGCGCCTGTCCTATCTCGCAGCAGGTGGCCAGCCCAGCCAGGTTTCTTCGGTCGCCGCGCTCGCCAAGACTGTCTTTGAGCCGCGGGTGGTGGAGGTGTGTGCGGAGGCGGTCCGCGCCGTTGATAAGAAGGCCTCGGGCGCCTTCAGCGTTGATTTGAAGGAAAATACCGGCGGCGTCCCGTGCATCACGGAGATCAATGTCGGCCGCCTCTCGTCGGCGACGAACATCTTTGACCTCACAGGAAAACATAATATGGCGGTCACCTATGTCCGTCTGGCGCTGGGCGAACCGGTGGATATCCGTGACGAGTATGACGTCGCTGAGGACTACTACATGCTGCGGGATCTTGACACGCTCCCCGGCATTTTTCATGCCGAGGAGTTTTTCGAGGGGGTCGATGACGTGCGGAGGTAGAGGCGTGCGGGGGCGGAGCCACAGTCAATCACACGAGAGGAGGAGACGATATGGGTAACATGACACCAGCACCGGGCGAGATTCACAGGATGGTCCTTGAGCTCAGGGGTCCTAAGAAGCGCGGGGTGTATCAGCGGTACAGGGCAGATATCATGAGATGCGCGAAGCGGTACGGAGCGAGAGTCACGACGAAGGAGTACGTGTACGCGACACACCACGTCAGAAAGCTGAAGAAACAGCGGAAGGGGAAGTAATGGAAAGGGATGCCGCTGAGGCCATCCGGTGCATCGAGATCACCGGGATCTCGGATCGGCACTCTGCGGAGGCTCTTTATCTGGAGATTCGGCGCCTGGCCAGGCGCTATGGCATCGACATCAAGGATATTCGGATCGAGAAGGAGGCGACCCACTCCCCAGCGTGATCGCCCGTTAGCCCCGTTCGACCCGCTCCGACCAGGACTGCATGTCCATCTGGCGGAACATCCTGGTCGCAACGGCGAGATGCTGCTCGGCGTTCGGGTGTTGCCCTGTTCGCCGATAGAGCGTGCCGAGGCCCCAGTGGCAATGGCTCAGGAGCGGGCGCATGCCGAGCTCTTCGGCCAAGGCGATGGCCTGTCGGTAGTAGGCTTCGGCCTTCTCGACATGCGGGCGAGTGTCGCGGGAGGTGATCTCGCCGAGGAGGCGGAGCGCGTAGGCCTCGTGTCCGCGTTCCTTTCGCTCGCGGGAGAGCCGGAGGGCGTGCTCCGCTGGCGGGATCGAGTCATCCGGGCGGCCTGCCAGGAGGTAGGCCTCGCCGAGCCGGGCGAGAAAGATCGAATGCCTGTTCATCAGTTGCATGGAAACCGCTTGCTCCAGGGCTTGCTCCAGGAGAGGCACTGCTTGGGCCAGTTGCCCGGAAAGCGCATACGCAGAGCCCAAGCAGGAAGCAATGGCCGGGAACGTGAGCCGGAGGGTGAATGTCCGGCAGAGTTCAACGCCTCGTTCCAGCGCGGGGACGGCCTGTCGGAATTCGCCCTTCACGAGGAAAGCAGTGCCGATACCGAAACACGCGACGCTGAGGGTGTAGGGATCGTCTATCGTCTCGGCAATCCGGATCCCTTCTTCTGCGTAGGCAATCCCCTCAGCGAACTCTCCCAGCTCTGCAAGGCACCAGGCAAGGTTCGCACGGCAAATCACGGAGGGAAGGCCGGCTAGGCGGAAGCGTTCATAGCTGAGATTACCTTTCAAGGATTCCACGGTCCTCGTGAGGATGTCGATCGCTTGCCGGCGGTCCCCCAAGGCATCGTATGCTGGGCCCAGGTGCGTATGTGTTGCTACCTGGAGGGTGAAATCCTCCAGGTTCTCGGCGATGGTGAGGGCGCGCTGTCCGGACTCGATGGCGCCTGCTTGGTCGCCTGTATTTCGGAAGTATTGAGTCAGGTAGGAAAAGATCCACCCAAGCCGCCGCTGCTCACCGAGGGTCTCGGCGAGGGTTTGGGCCTCGCGGAGGTGGCCGAGGATCCGCCCGAATTCTCCGAGCAGATGGAGCGAATTGCGAAGATCGAACCGGAGATCGATCGCCTGCTCGACCGTGTCGCCGCGCTCCGGGAGATGCTTGAGGGCCGCCAGCGCCTGCTCGAAGTACACCACTGCTTCCCGGTGCGCCGAGCGCGAAGCCGTTTTGGCGCCCGCCTGACGGAGGAAGGCAAGGGCCTTGTCCCATACCTCGCCGCGGAACGCGTGGTGGGCAAGGCGTTCCACGTGCTCGGACAGTCGGTCTGGGTAGAGCTGTTCGACGGCTTCGACAATCCGTGCGTGGAGGGCCTGCCGGCGGTTCTCTAGAATGCTTCCGTAGGCCACCTCCTGGGTCAGCACGTGCTTGAAGGTATACTCGGTCTCGGGGGCGAGGGTCGTTTCGTAGAGCAACTCGGCGGCTTTGAGATGGATGAGGCTACGTCCGAGCGCGTCCTCGGGCAGCTGGGCTACGACTTGAAGGATGGTAAAGCGCACATCTTTGCCGATGACGGCTGCGGCCTGGAGGAGACGTTTCTCTTGAGGGGGGAGCCGGTCGATGCGGGCCAGGAGCACTTCCTGGATGGTGTCTGGCACTGGTCCGATCGGGGTGCGGCCGCCTTCCTCTCGTACGGCCCGCGCCAGCTCTTCGAGGAAGAACGGGTTACCCTCAGCCTTCGAGAGGATCAATTGGACGAGCGAGTCCGGGACCTGCACCGTTCCGAAGACGGAGTGCATGATGTCCAGGCCGTCCTGGGGCGTGAGCGGCCCAAGGGCGATCTGGGTGGCGTACGACTTTTCCATCCAGCGTGGCCGATACCCCGGACGGTA
>JAHFEU010000118.1 GCA_023248295.1 Nitrospirota bacterium
TGGCCCCCAACCGGCTGCGATTCGATTTTGCCCATTTCAAGCCCCTCTCCTCTCGTGACATTGATGACATCGAGTCAATGGTGAACGAGCACGTGCGCCGGAACGATGCCGTGCAGACCCAGATCATGGGCGTCCAGGAGGCCGTGGCTGAGGGAGCCCTGGCCTTTTTCGGAGACAAGTACGGGGACCAGGTGCGGGTCGTGCGCATCGAGTCGTTCAGCAAGGAGCTCTGCGGAGGCACCCATTGCCGGCACACGGGGGAGATCGGGCTCTTCAGGATCGTGTCGGAGACCGGGGTGGCGGCGGGAGTGCGGCGCATCGAGGCCCAGACGGGTGTCGGGGCGTATGAACTGTTAAAGCTGCGGGACGCGGAGCTCGACGACCTGGCCGAGGTGCTGAAGGCCAACCGGAGTGATGTCCTCACAAAAGCCCGGAAGGTCGTGGCCCTGTTGAAGGAGAAAGAGCAGGAACTGGACAAACTCAAGGCCAGGTTTGCGTCCGGGCAAGCTGCGGCGGATTCCGGGCAGACTCGAACGGTGGCCGGTGTGACCGTCTACACGCAGCGTGTGGACGGGATGGAGATGAAGGATTTGCGGACGCTGGCCGATTCGATCCGCGAGAAGCTGAGGTCCGGGGTGATCGTGCTCGGTTCGGTCCAAGACGACAAGGCGTCGTTGCTGGTGTCGGTTACCTCTGATCTGTCGGCGCGATTCCCCGCGAGCGAACTGATCAAACCGCTGGCCGCCGAAATCGGCGGCACCGGCGGTGGCCGACCGGAACTCGCACAGGCAGGCGGAAAGAACACGGCAGGACTGGAGGGGGGGTTGGAAAAAGCGGTTGAGGTGGTCGAAAAGGCCATTCGGCGGTAAGCTTATGGCCGGTACACGTATCTTGGCCTTGGACCCGGGAAGCAAACGGATCGGCGTCGCGCTCAGCGATGAACTCGGCTGGACCGCTCAGCCGCTTGAGACGTATGAACGGCGGTCGGTTGCGGAGGATGTGACGCACATCCAGCAGTTGGTCCGGCAGCACCATGTCCGCCGCGTGGTAATGGGGCTTCCGGTTCGCATGGACGGCCGTGCCGGCCCCGAAGCTGAGTCCGTGCGATTGTTCCTCGAAACGCTGGAACGGGCCCTGGACGTGCCGGTGATCGCCTGGGATGAGAGACTCACCAGCAAGGCTGCGGAAAAGATGTTGATTGACGCCGACGTCAGCCGCAAGAAACGGAAAGGGGCGGTGGACCGCATCGCCGCCGCGATCCTGCTTCAAAGCTACCTCCAGAGTCTCTCGTCTGATGGGGAGGCTCCAGGGGGCGCGTCCCCTGAGGGTCTATGAGGCGTGAGCCAGCAGTGTTGCTGATCGCCTCTCTCCTGTGTACCGCCGGAGTCGTGGGGGACCTGGCAGCGAGGTGGACGATACTGCCGCTCGTCGATCCGTCGAGCTCACCCGAGCCTCCAGCGGTCAGGATTGTCGAGGTTTCGGAAGGAACGACCTTTCGACAACTGTCCGCCTTGCTGGAAAACGAGCGTCTGATTGCCAGCCAATGGGGCTTCGAGATTCTGGGCCGGTTGACCTGGGCGGATCGCCGCATCCTGGCAGGCGAATACGCGCTGCATGCCGGGATGCGCCCAACGGAAATTCTCCGAGAGCTTCGCACCGGGCACGTCGTGCAGTACCCGGTGACGATTCCGGAAGGCTACACAGTTGCCCAGATCGCCGACCTGCTCGAACAGAAAGGACTGGCCGATAAGGCCGAGTTTCTCGGACTGGCGCACGACAGACACCTCATCCGTGCGCTGGGTCTCGACGTGCCTAGCCTCGAGGGATACCTGTTCCCGAATACCTATCACGTGCCCAGGCACGCCACGGGCAAGGAGATCATCAGTGCCATGGTGACGGACCTGTGGCAGGCATTTACCCCCGCGCTCCGTGCACGAGCGAGGGACGTCAACATGAGCGTCCATCAAATCCTCACGTTGGCCTCGGTCATCGAGAGGGAAACGAGCGTCGATGGAGAACGCGAACTGATCTCGGCCGTGTTTCATAACCGCCTACGTCGGAAGATTCCGCTCCAGAGCGATCCCACCGTGATCTACGGACTTAAAAGCTACGATGGAAACTTGAGAAAACGCGACTTGGCCGTGGCCAGTCCGTATAATACCTATCGTGTCAGAGGCCTTCCTCCAGGTCCCATCGCGAACCCAGGCGCTCGGTCGATCCGGGCAGCCCTCTTTCCGGCGCCGACCACCTTTCTTTATTTCGTGTCACGGAACGACGGAACTCATGTGTTTTCCTCGACGCTGGAAGAGCATAACCGGGCCGTGAATAAGTACCAGCGGCGACCTGCCCGGAGGCTTTCCTGATGGCAGTGCCGACACACAGGAATCACGCATGATGCGACTCATTGTTTTCTCATTCAGTCTCTCGCCTTGATCCTCGCAACGGCGTGCTAACCTTCGTCCCCAATATGCTTCGCAGGGTCGTCCGCGCGCTACGGGGGCGTCTCTCGCCCTCCGACTCAGTGGTGCCGCTCCATCACGTCGTCCCATTCAGCTTCGATTTTTCCGGCCTGACCAAGGGGATTGACAACATTCATATTGATGTCCGCCTTAGCCCACAGTTCGTAGTCCACGCGACACGGATCATCACCAGCATGATGGAGCAGCATGCCAGTCAGGGTCGTCCGGGCCAGAAGTCTCCCGGCCCAACCAGCGGGGATTGGGAACAATTCAGGGCAAGCTACGCCCGAATGGTTGAGGCGGCTGTTCATCGTGACAAGCTGACCGGGTCCTGTGTGCTCGTCCCCCTGGTCCAGTTCGCGGTGATGGCATTCCTGTTGGAACGCGTCCAGGGTGAGATCGAGCTCATGCGGCAAGGGTTGCGAGCTAGCGCGTCCTCGGGCGGTTCGGCGGTCGACAGTCGCAAGCTGGAGCACAACGAGCGCATGAGCTGGTTCGCACGCCATCGGGCCCGGATTCGATACCGGATGAACCGCCAGTTATTCGACCAATTGGCCAAGGTCGAGTCAGGCCAGTTGGGGGATTTGCGCCAATCACTACTGGGAGATCGGTGGCCCGTCCCGCAGGAAGTGTTGTTTAACCCCATACTCCAAGCCGAGACCCAGTTTGACGACGACGTCCTGACGACCCATTACGTCCTACTCGGTCAGGACCAGGCTGACGCCTACAGTTTTGCCCCGATCGACAGGTTCCTGGGGTATCTGTTCAGACAACGTCGTCCGGATGACCAGACCGAGATAGCCCTGGCACAGGCTGAACAGGTTTGCGAGCGGCTCGCGAGCGAGCTCGATCGTGTCAGGAAAAAACGATCGCGGGCCAGCGCGAGCTCCGCCATCGCCTCGCTGGAGACACGCAAGGAGGAGCTGGAAGGCGAGCTCAAGAAGGCCACGGCCGAGCTGGAATCCATCCGGGCGAAATACCTACAGGCCAATTACGCCTGGGCGGATGACCCGGCAAATGTGGCCACGCTGTTCGATGTGGCACTCTCGGCGGAACAACTGCGCGTGGCGCGGAAAGAGAAAGACCGCGATCGGGTCTCCACGCTGAAAGCTCAGATCCCGTTCCAGCGATCGTTACGGGATCACGTCGAACGGGCCTTCGTCGAGTCGGGATTGCTGACTCCGGTCATCGCCGCCTACGAAGTGCTGCCCATACAGCGAGACTATTCCCCGATATTCTCGGCGCAACAGCTCCATCAGTTACTGCGCGGAAACATCAGCAAGAAGGACATCGTCCAGAAGCTTCAAGAAATACAGCATCAGAGCGGTAAAGCCTGGCCCACCGAGCCGTTGATCAAGGCAGCGATACGAACCGCCCGCACTCCCCGTCGGGAACGAAGGGAGTATCTGGTGCGTTTCTTAAAGGACTTCCTGACCTGTCGGCGAGATCTGAGCTATTACCACCTCGCTCAGGATGCGATGAATCTCATCAATCTTCTGGAAGACCCGAAGGACGTCCGCCTTTCACACACCAACAAGACCCTGTATGAATTCCTGGCCCCGCAGGAGGAGGAAGCGGTTACGCAAACCATCCTGAACCACGTCATCCTGAAGGCCGACGTGCGCGGCTCGACGACCGTGGTCGCCGAGCTCCGGAAACGCGGTCTGAACCCTGCGTCCCATTTCAGCCTGAACCTCTTTGATCCCATCCACGCCTTGCTCGAGACCTATGGCGCCAGCAAGGTGTTTATCGAAGGTGACGCGGTGATCCTCAGTCTCTTTGAATATCAAGAAATTCCGGAACATCGGCTGTGTGTGGCGCGCGCCTGCGGCCTCGCAAAAAGGCTCCTGAGTGTCCTGCACGCCCAGAACAGTCTCTGCAGAAAGGGCGGACTCCCGGAGCTGGAAGTGGGCATCGGACTCGTGTTCGGCGATGAGACGCCGACCTTCCTCTACGACGGTGATGCTCCGATCATGATTTCATCGGCCATCGGGAAGGCAGACCGGCTCTCTTCCTGTTCCTGGCTCCTACGTAAACAGCGTGGCCAACGCGGCAATCTACACACGAACGTCGAAGTCTATGAACTTTCCGACGGCGATCCCCTCCGCGGCGAGAAGGGGGAGACTCATCTACGTTACAACGTCAACGGAATCGAGCTTGACCCCGCCGGTTTCGTCAAACTCCAGTCTGAAATCACCTTGCAACGGCTGGAGCTTCGTGTACCTGGTGACGACAATCCCATCGCTCTGCACACGGGTCGCTACCCCGATCTCAAGGGTGCCATGCAGCGGTTGGTGATCCGGGAAGAGACCATGCGCCTCCTGGATCTGCAGGACCCCAACTTCGGCAAACCAACCACGAATTCCTTTTATGAGGTGGTCACCGATGAGGACCTGCTCAACCAGGTCGATGAAACGCTCAAAACGGCCCCGTAAATTGCCGCCCCCGCTCCCCGTCACGCTCGCGTTTCGGTGTTCCACCGCTCCCCCTTCGACGCGCGTTCGGGACCTCAGGTGACCGTACGGCCGAGGGATTGAATGTGAACTCATGATCAGCCGGGTCACCGTCATCGTGCTGGACGGCCTGGGAGTGGGGGAACTGCCCGATGCGGCCGTCTATGGTGACGCGGGAACCAATACGTTGGCCCATGTCGCGGATGCCGTCGGCGGGCTCGCTCTCCCGAATCTTGAGGCGTTGGGGCTGGGTTACATCGGAGATTTCACCGGGGTGCAGCGGATGAGCAACCCGGAGAGTTGCTTCGGGAAGATGGGAATGCTGTCCAAAGGGAAAGATACGACCACGGGGCATTGGGAGATGGCCGGGGTGGTGTTGGAAACGCCGTTTCCCGTCTACCCCAAGGGGCTTCCCGCCAAGGTGATCCAGCAGGTCCAGCAGGCCATCGGCCGCAAGGTACTGGGGAATCGGACCGCCTCCGGAACAGACATCCTCGAGGAGTTCGGCCAGGAGCATCTGCGGACGGGCTCGCCGATCGTGTACACCAGCGGTGACAGCGTCTTTCAGATTGCCTGCCATGAGCAGGTCGTCCCGGTCGATGAGCTCTACCGGATCTGCCGCGCTGCCAGAAAGGTGTTGGTCCCACCTCATCAGGTGGCGAGGGTCATCGCGCGTCCGTTCGACGGAACCCCCGGCACCTTTGTGCGAACAGAGCGGCGCCGCGATTATTCAGTCGAACCGCCCGGCCAAAGCCTGCTCGATGCGCTGACGATCTCCGGGCAGCCGGTCGTCGGGATCGGGAAGATCACAGACCTGTTTACCGGGCGCGGAGTGATGCGCTCAAGCTACCCGGGCAACAATGCGGCCAGCGTCAACGAGACCCTCCGGGCGCTCAAGGAGGTGCCCCGGGGACTGATCTTCACCAATCTTGTGGATTTCGACACTCTGTATGCCCATCGAAACGATCCCTCCGGGTATGCCAAGGCCTTGGAAGAGTTTGACGCCAGGGTGCCGGAGCTGGTCGGCATGCTCCGCCACGACGACTTGCTTTGCTTCACGGCCGACCATGGCAACGACCCGACGAGGTCCGCCACCGATCATTCCAGGGAGTTCGTCCCGTTGCTGGCGTATGGGCCACGCCTCGCACGCGGGGTGAACCTGGGCACACGCCGAACCCTCGCCGATCTTGGTCAAACGATCGCGGACGCCCTGGGGGCGAAGCGACTGGCTTGGGGGGATAGTTTTCTGGATGCGCTCGTGTCGGGATGAGAAACAGTCGTGATGCGCTGCCCTCATCGTAACGACAATTCAACATTCACGATCCAACAGACGCCGTATGTCGTTTGAGGCCAGGCTGAAAGAACTCGGCATTGAGCTGCCGGTGCCTCCCACACCCGTGGCGACGTATGTCCCAGCCGTTCGAGCCGGCGACTTACTGTTCCTGAGCGGCGTGATCCCGGTCCAACAGGGGAAGCTGACGGTGGAGGGGAAACTGGGAAGGGACCTGACGGTGGAGCAGGGTTATGAGGCGGCGCGTATCGCCCTCCTCAATGCGCTGTCCATCGTGCGCACTGAAATGGGGAGCCTGGACCGGGTAAAGAGAATCGTTCGCCTGGTGGGATACGTGGCGTCAGCGGAGGGGTTCACGCAACAACCAGCCGTCATCAACGGGGCCTCCGACTTACTGGTGAACATTTTCGATGAGGCGGGCCGTCACGCGCGTATCGCCGTTGGCGCGGCCC
Organism: Nitrospirota bacterium; assembly: GCA_023248295.1. GTDB lineage: Bacteria > Nitrospirota > Nitrospiria > Nitrospirales > Nitrospiraceae > 40CM-3-62-11. The sequence continues at coordinate 6,656 of JAHFEU010000118.1, forward strand.
AACTGCCGCTGAACTCGCCGGTTGAGCTGGAGCTGATCGTGCAGGTATCCTAACGAACCGGCAGGCGTGACGGACACGGAGAAGATTGTAGTGGGACAACGGCAGCAGTCTCTCAACCTCCGGCTTCTGTCGTGTGTGGCGCTGGCCTGCCTCGTCTCCGGCGCTGCGGTGGCGCCGGCAGCAGCACCCACCTTGACCGATAAGCAGGTTCAGATCCTCAATCGCGCCAAGACCATCTATGTGGACGTCACCGCCTCGACCTGGATGCGTCGGGGTCGCACCCTTTCGGACGTGGCGCCGTCTCTGAGAACGAAGCTGGCCTTAGCAGGCTTCACCGTGGTCCGGAATCAGGCCGATCGGCACGATCTGACGTTGAAAGTCCTGTATCGGGAAGAGCAAGGCCGACAGTACCGGATCGACACATACGGCACCGACATCACCTGCGTGGTCCAGCTTGAACATGCCGGGATAGGGCCACTCCTTGACCTGACGATCCAGGAATCATCCACCTACCCCGAGACGGGGACGCCACCCTACTTGGAAGCGCTCGAAAAGTTTATCGCCAATCCCTACTTCTATTTGCTGGGGGACCTCGTCAAGGGACGGGTTGTCTCCCGCCTGGACACGACCGGTGCGCTGATCGAGGGGCTGCGGCGATTAGCGGAGCATGAGCCCGTGAAGAGCGACCCTCTGAAAGGTGAATATTTGATGTTGTCGGATGAGGTGATGTTTTACACATCCGCCCGCGAGAACGTGATTCAAGAGCTGGGCCGACTCAAGGATCCCCGAGCGGTGCCACTCTTAACAAGACTGCTGGGGCATTCCGATCCCCGCGTGCGACTCCTGTCAGTGAGAGCCCTGAGGTCGCTTTCTGCGGTCGAATCCCGTTCCGCCATCGAGCGCGTGGCCCAACAGGATACAGACCGAGAAGTCAGACAGGCGGCCGCCGCCGCCCTCGATGGCCTGCCAGGCTCCCCGCGAGTTTCTTGCGCCTCGCCCGGGCCTTGTTGAACCCACTCACAGATCGGCTATATAGTGGCTCTTCCGGAAATCGTGTGGGTCATGTTGAGTCCGTCAGGGCGAGGCATTCCGCTCCGTGCAGGCTCGCCGCGCTGCTGTAACGAGCGGCGGCCCGGCTCCGGCTCCCCCCATCCCCCACATGGCGGGGGTTCTCCGATCCGTCCACGCCTGATGCGGCAGGCCTGGACGGTCGGGCCTCGCTCGGGCCACCGCTGCGCACACCAGCGGGGCTCTCCCGCAAGGTCGCGTCTTCCTCGCCCTGACGGCCTCGTGCGTGCATCCCGGCTGAGGCCGAAGGCTGGAAGGGCTGGGCGCGGAGGGTCGTCGCCCTCGCGGGACTCATGACAGGGGTGGCCTGGCTGATCCCCTATTGCGCGCGTCCAGCGAGCACTTTCCGAAGTGCGCGATGCGCGAGCACGGGGGATTAGCCTGGCCGCCCCGCCGCTCCG
>JAHFEU010000119.1 GCA_023248295.1 Nitrospirota bacterium
GCTCCACTTCTTCCTTGTACCGCCGCAGCGCTTGGAGGGCATCGGCTTTCAGGTGGGCGTAGGGTTTCACGAACTTCGGGACAAACTCGTCGAAGAGGCCCAAGAGGTCATACAGCACCAGCACTTGGCCGTCGCAGTGCGGACCGGCGCCGATCCCGATGGTGGGAATCGCGAGCGCCTCGGTGATCACCTTGGCCAGGTTGGCCGGGATCGCTTCCAGCACGATCGCAAACGCGCCGGCCGCTTCCAGCGCCTTGGCATCCGCCAGCAACGCCTCGGCCGTCTCGCGCTCCTTGCCCTGGACTTTGTATCCACCGTACCGATGCACGGACTGGGGCGTCATGCCGAGATGGCCCATCACCGGAAGCCCGAAACGGGTCATCGCCTGCACCCGATCCACCACGGCCGCGCCGCCCTCCAACTTCACCGCCGCGGCGCCGACCTGGAGGAACCGGCCGGCGTTGCGGACCGCCTCATCCACGCTGACCTGATAGGACAGGAACGGCATGTCGGCGATCACCAGGGCGCGCTGTGCGGCGCCTGCAACCAGGCGGGTGTGATAGAGCATCTCCTCCATCGTGACCGAGAGCGTGACCTTCTTGCCTTGCACCACCACGCCGAGCGAGTCGCCGACCAGGATCGCCTCCATCCCTGCCTCTTCCACGATCCGCGTGAACAGCGCGTCATACGCCGTCACGACGACGATCTTCTTGCGCTCGCGCTTACGCCCTTGGAATTCAGGGACGGTCATGATCTTTACTTCCTCACTTCCTCTCCACGGGCGGCTGGGATGCTTCTAACTGCGCGCGTCACCACCCGTTGCAATCTGAAGAGCAACGGGCACCCCACCACCGCCTGGTCTCTCCGCTGTTGCTCGGGCAGGTGGCCTGGCAGCCTCAGACTGCGCGCGTCATCACCCGTTGCAACCTGAAAAGCAACGGGTTCCCGGCACTCCATCCACCTCATTTGCTCAGGGGGGCGAGCGGCTGGGCTGGCCTTCACTGCGCGCGTCCACCGAGCACTCCATCCGCCTCGGCCCGGAACTAATAAATCCTGAGTGCGCGGTGCGCGAGCACAACGGGCAGCCCTGCCGCCACGCCCCTCTTTCCTGTGTGCGCGACGCGCGAGCACGTGAGGCGGCCTGGCCACCACACGCCCGCTCCTGTATGCGCCGTGTGCGAGCACGAGAAGCGTCCCAGCCGCCCTACCCCAACTCGGCCTTCGTCAGAATTTCAGGCAAGCGATCAATCGCCTTGATCGCCATGATGTGCACGCCGTCGCAGTGGGGCCGGACCGCCTTGATCGTGCGCACGGCGATCTCCACCCCGACGTCCAGCGCACGCTGGTCGCCGGCGGCCCGCAGCTCGGCGATCATCTCGTCCGGCACCGAGACGCCGGGAATGTTCGCGTTCAGAAACTCGGCCATCTTGGCGGAGCGCAAGAGCAGAATGCCGGCCAGCACCTTCACCTTGAACTTGCGCACCGCGCGCATGAAGCTATTGAACAGGTCCGGATGGAAGATCGCCTGGGTTTGAAAAAACTGGGCTCCGGCGTTGACCTTGGTCTCGAACTTCACCAGCATCGGGCCGACGGGATCGGCCTCGGGGGTCACGGCCGCGCCGATCACAAAGTCGGTCGAGCCGTCCAGCTTATTGCCGGCCAGATCCCTCCCGTTGTTCAGCCCCTGGACCAACTGCATGATCTGGACTGAATCCAAATCATACACCGGCTTGGCATCCTTGTGATCCCCCACGGTCGGATAGTCGCCGGTGAGACAGAGAATGTTCCGGATGCCCAGCAGGTGAGCGCCCAACAGGTCCGACTGAATGCCCAACCGGTTCCGGTCGCGGCAGGTGATCTGCATGACCGGATCGTGGCCCATCTCATAGAGCAGCCGGCAGACCGAGAGGGAGCCGGCCCGCATCACCGCCGCCGTGTTGTCGGTGACGTTGACGGCGTGGACGCGCCCCAGCAGACTTCTGGCGCTGGCCAGGAGCTTCTCCAGATTGGTGCCCTTGGGAGGGTTGTACTCGACCGTGACGGCGAACCGTTCCCGCTCAAGCGCTTCTTTGAGACGTGGCGGCCCGCTGGTCATGCTATCGTCCAGACTCCTTAAGGATGCTCAAAAAGGCCCTTCTTGCACCCGCCCACCCCAGGCGCGCCAAGACGCGCCCCTTCCCGAAGCGCGGCCGCATCTGAATCCATCTCCGGGGTGGCTGTGATGATCCCAACTGCGTGCGCGCACCGGGCTCCATTTGACCTATACGCTGTTCTTCGGGCAGGTGGCCTGGCAGCCTCAGACTGCGCGCGTCATCACCCGTTGCAATCTGAAAAGCAACGGGTACCCGGCACACCATCCACCTCATTTGCTCAGGGGGGCGAGCGGCTGGGCTGGCCTTCACTGCGCGCGTCCACCGAGCACTCCATCCGCCTCGGCCCGGAACTAATAAATCCTGAGTGCGCGGTGCGCGAGCACAACGGGCAGCCCTGCCGCCACGCCCCTCTTTCCTGTGTGCGCGACGCGCGAGCACGTGAGGCGGCCTGGCCACCACACGCCCGCTCTTGTATGCGCGATGCGGGAGCAGAGGGAGCATCACAGCCACCCCGTTCCCGTTTTTCAGCATCCTACGAGAGACCAGCCACGCGCTTGGCTGACTCCAGGGTGTTATCCAAGAGCATCGCGATCGTCATGGGACCGACGCCGCCCGGAACCGGCGAGATCCAGGCCGCCCGTTCGCTGACCGGCCCGAAGTCCACATCGCCGACGAACGTGCCATCCGCCAATCGGTTCGCGCCCACATCCACCACGACCGCGCCTGCCCGCACCATGTCGCCGGTCAGGAACCTGGCTTTTCCGATCGCGACCACCAGGATCTCGGCCTCCCGGCAGACCGCCGGCAGATCCCGCGTCTTGGAGTGACAGACCGTGACGGTGGCATTCCGGTGCATCAGCAAGAGGGCGATCGGCTTGCCCACGATGTTGCTCCGGCCGACGACCACCGCCCGCTTGCCTTCGATCGCTACGCCGGTAGAGTCGATCATTTTTATGATGCCTTTCGGCGTGCAGGGGGTGAACATCGCGGTCCCTTCCACGAGGCGGCCCATGTTGTACGGGTGGAACCCGTCGGCGTCCTTCAGCGGGGACACGGCGTCCAGGATGACCTTGCTGTCGATTTGCTTGGGGAGCGGGAGCTGGACCAGGATCCCATGGACTTTGGGGTCCGCATTCACCTTCTCGATCAACGCCAGCAGCTCGGCCTGGGTCGTGCTGGCGGGCAGTTTGTGCTCATCGACATAAATGCCCGCCGCGTCGCAAGCCTTCTGCTTGTTTTTCACGTAGAGCTTCGACGCCGGATCGTCCCCGACTAGAATCGCCGCCAGCCCGGGGCGAATCCCGGTTTTCGCATGGAGTTCGACCACATCCTTGGCGATGCGCTCCCGGATACCCTGCGCCAGGACTTTGCCATCAATCAACCGTGCCGGCACAGGCCCCTCCACTTATATGAGGCTAAGGTCGAGGTTACGCTTCGGGCTCAAGATCAAATACAATTCGAGCACAGTTATTCGTGATTCGTCAACCGAGGGAACGGTTTACTGAACCTCAGCCTGAACCTTATCCTGGAATGAAAGCGTCGCACAATAGCAGGGCATTCCAATCCAAGTCAACGCTTTCGCTTCACCTGAGCTTCCTTGACAGGCCTTCCGATCGTCTATTACCATGCGGTCAGTAGCCGATCCCCTGCGGCCTCCCACGCGCCTCCGGTCTGCGCCCCGCACGAGCGGCACAAGAAAGTCCCGATCCTGATGCACCTCATGCACCTCCATCGATCCTCCTTTACAGCTACCGCGCCGCGGCTCCAGCGCAGTTTGCTGGCCTCCTCGCTGAGCTTGCTCGCCCTCTCGATCCCCGTCGTCGCTGAGGCCCTACAGGTCACCGGCCTCCAGACGCCCCAGAGCTTCGTGGCCGATCCTTCCGGCGAGCAGTACTTCATTTCGAACGTCAACGGCGATCCGGGCGTCAAAGACAACAACGGCTTCATCACGAAGCTGGACCGCGCTGGCAAGGTGGTCAAGCTCCAGTTCATCCGTGGCGGAGACGGCGAGACCGTCCTCCACGCCCCCCAGGGCATGGCGATCGTCAATCAAATTCTGTACGTGGCCGATCTGGACGCGCTCCGCGGCTTCGACAAGACCACGGGGCGGCCCGTGGTCACGGTTTCCTTCGCACACTACCCCAACACGCCGGGCGCGCGCCGCGCACCAGCCGGGGAGAGCACAGCGCTGGCGGATGTCGCCCATGACGGCCATGGATTGCTCTACGCCTCGGACACCCACGCCGATACGATCTACCGGATCGACACCACCCGCGAGCATGCTGTGTCGGTGCTGGTCCGAGACGCCGTCCTGGCCGGGCCACGGGGGCTGGCGCTGCACCCGAAGACCGGACGCCTGATCGTGGTGAGTTGGAACAAGGGCAAGATCCTGGAGGTGAGCGGCGACGGAATCATCACCGAGCTCGCCTCGAATTCGTTCTTCTCCTCCAGGTTTCACAACCTTGACGGCGTGGACTTCGACAGATGGGGGAATATGTACGTGTCCGACTTCACGGCCGGAAAAGTCTGGCGGATGAGGCCGGACCACAAGTTCGACGTCGTCGCCGAGTTCCTCCAGTCCCCCGCCGACATCGGAGTGGACCGGAAGAATCATCTGATCCTGGTTCCCTATCATTATGGTAACGCCGCCGAGATGAACGGGTTGGAATCGCCCATTAAGTCGGACACGAAGAAACGAACCTTTGCCGACTACGGCTTTACCTTCCCCAAGGGAGATCAGGAACGCAAATGAGCAAATGCGTGTACTGCCGCCAGCGCAAAGGCAAGCGAGCCTGCCCTGCCCTGGGCGGGCTGATCTGCAGCCAGTGCTGCGGCGAGCATCGGATGGTCCGGATCGCGTGTCCCTCCGACTGCGTCTATCTGGACTCCAACAGCGAGTACCAGCACAAGCGGGTCGGCGATCGGTTCGCGCAGGAGCGGAAAGAGTTCTACAAGGGGCTGTTCGAGCTTGGGGGAGAGAAGGCGGCCGGGCTCTTCAACCTGATCGAAGTGGTCACGTTCAGCTACTTCAATAATCGGCGGGACGCGCAGGACGGGGAGGTGATCGCTTCGCTTCAGTCGCTGCGGCGGACCCTCAGCCCGCTGCACATCCCCGCGGCCCCTCCGCCAGTCTTTGCGGAGCTCCTGAAGAAAGAGTACGAGGCGCTGACCAAGCAACAGGGCCAGCAGGGGCAGCAAGCGCAACAGTGGATTGATCAACAGATCGCGACCGAGGTGTTGGACCGGGCGCTGAAATTCGTCTCCGAGTTTTCAGGCGCGGGCCTGCAGTCCCACCGCTTCCTGACCGGCCTGACCGGGTTTATTCGGACGCATCACCCAGAGATCGCCGAGCAACTGGCCAAGCAGGGGAAGGAAGGAGGCCGCATCGTGCTCCCCGGCCAGTTCACGCCCGGCAAGGTCGAGCCCGTCGCCCACCTGCACCCCGGCCCGCCCCACGAGCATCCCCACCACCACACCCACCGCTCCTAACGCGGCGTGAAGCGTCTCTCGTTATTCGTCATCCGTCAGTCGGGAAAGCAGCGGAAGGAGAGGGTCGGTGGTCCTTGTCAGGGCTCTCGCCGGCGGCGTGGCATGAGGCTACCTGTTCCTGGCCGGCTCACGAGCTGGTCAGGTCGATCTCCTCGAATCCAGGTCGGACAAGCGATCGTGCATGAGGGAAGACACCCTCCACGGCCCCGCGGAGCCTGTCCAGATGCACCATCAGATCGAGGATCCCATCGTCTTGATCGCGCAGATGCTTGCGTGTCACACCCCAGGCGGCGATTGAACGGTCGATCCCGATGAGAGCGACCTTGGCTTGAACACTTGAGTCAGCTGGGATCTCGTCCGCGATTTCAGTTTGGTCCTCTGAGTCGCTTCGAATCGCTCTGAGGATTTTGATGTAGATCTGGTGTTGATACCAACGGATGACTTCCCGCGCCTCTTGCAAACTGAGGCCGCCACCAGCCCGGCCGGCACTCTCACCTTCCGCCATTCGGCCGTCGAACCACTCCGCAACCATCTCCGCGTAGCGCTTGGCTAGAAGACTGCACTCGTGATTCCGCGCTTCTTCTGTCCGCTTCTCTTCCTCGGCGAGCTCCTCGCAGGTGACTGAATCCAGATCAACGCCCAGCTCCGCCGCTCGCTCCCGTAAGAGATCGGCCGCCAACTGCAGACTTTCGGTCAGGTGTCGCCAAAACGCGGTATTCTGTAGGTCGGACGAATCTCGGTCGACACACGGCTCATTGCTCATCGCAAAGGTCAAGCAGCGGGACGTGACCGGGCACCGTTCACGCCACCGATCACAGGAGTTGTCGATACCCGGGATGAACCGCCCGCTTGCGGTGAGCTTTGTGAGGCCGTCCTTATCCATGATCCCGATGCCCCTCGACTTTCCGTTTCATAGACTACTATGTCTATAAGGTGAAGCGATGAATCGCAATGGTTCCTGGAGCATTCTTCCTGCTAACGCGCGAAGCCAGGGTCACGGCATATCGTGGGGCGCCCCGCACTTAAACCAGAACTTAGCCAATCACCCTGTCATACTCAGCATGAGTACCGATCCAGAACCACAGGATCCCGTCGGACACCTGCACGCCCACGGCGCGGTGGTGTAAGCCGACCCGGGCAGACCAGAACCGGCCAACCTTCTTGAAATGGAGAGATGGATGCTTAGGATCCGCGTTGAGAAGAGTGAACGCTTTGTCGGCCAGCTCTCGAACAGAGGGGGGAAGTGCCCGATAACACACCTAGAAGTCGGGAGAGGCGTGGTGATTCAAAGCTTCGTCGACCTGCCGGCAGCGTGGTCCCGTAGCGCGCGTTCCGCGAGAGCATCTAACTTCCCGGCTTTCACGTCGGCTTCAAATTGACGGTCCCAAACTTCGGCGTCGAACTTTGCGAACCAGTCTCGAAACGCGGCCAGTTCCTCAGCAGAAAGCTCATTGATTTGGCGTACGATATTTTCCACCTTGGTCATAAGGCACCTCGCCACGCCAAGTATAGCAGCACTCTCCTCCGAAGGCGACTAACCTCGGAAGCTAACCGGCGCACCGTCTGCTGCGCATCCGCTGAGACCCAATAAAGGGGTCTGAGCCCTTAAACGTCTGCACTTCCCCCACCTGTCTGTTTTGCCCGACCCACCCCAACTTGCCCCCCCGCTGGCTCTGATCCTCCTCGTGAGTTGACAAAGCGGGTCGCATATGCAACTATACAGGCGTGTATGAGATCCGGTTCGCCGGGGATGTGGAGAACGATCTGAAGAAGCTCTCGGCGTACCACCGGAAGACGGTACTGGATGCGATCGAGCGTCAGCTGCGCTCCGAGCCGACAACCCCGACACGGAACCGCACACCATTGGCGAGCCTGATCCCTCCTTGGACTGCGGAGCCCCCCATCTGGGAGCTCAGGGTAGGGGAGTACCGAGTATTCTACGACGTCTCCGAAGAAGAGCCTGTCATGATCGTCCGCGCCATCCGGAAGAAGCCCCCCGGCCAGACAACGGAGGATATTCTATGAAGACCGTGACCGTTCGAGATTTGCAAAAGAAAGTAAAAGAATGCGTCGATCAGGCCCAGGAGGACCGAGTCGTCATTACGCGACATGGGAAGCCAGCGGCTGTTCTCGTCGGTGTCGAGGACCAGGATTGGGAAACCGTCGTCTTACAGACCGACCCGACGTTCTGGAGGCTGATCCGCGCCCGAAGAAAACAACCGACGCTTTCCCTTTCCCAGCTGAAGTCACGCCTGCGGATGAAGAGCTAGTGTACGCTCCCCTCGCTCCGCTCCCGCCCTCCGGAGGAGTTTCACCACCAGACCAGTGACCCTTCCCCCACGTATCTGTTATTTCGTGGCCACCTCAACCTGCCCCCCTTTTGTCGTTGACCCTCCGCAAACTCCCTAGAAATGACTCCCGACCCCGTTTTATCGTATGTCCAGCTCGAACATCCGCAAGAAGCCTCAACAGGTGTCTGTAATTGGTGATAGAGGGGACATTCTCACTGCTGTCCAGGGGGCGAACAAGCGAGGGGTCG
>JAHFEU010000120.1:0-6191 GCA_023248295.1 Nitrospirota bacterium
GATCACCATCTGCTTGCGCGTGTTGGCCGCCACCATGAAGTAGCGCTTGGTGTGGTCCCACCCTCCATCGTGCAGGAAGCGCTCGGCCGGGATCTTGGCCACGATGGGGAAGCCGGGCTTGGAGTAATCCACGATGGCGACGTGCCCGGACTCCTTGAGGCTGACGACCCACTGAGGGGCAAAGGGCGATGCGACGATGGAAGCGACGCGATCCTCCTGGAGTTCTTCGTTCGTGTCGTACGTAGGGGTCTTGACATCGACGACCACCTTGGGTTCGAGCGTCTGGCCATCCATCACGACGTATTGGTTTGGCCAGTAGCAGCCTTCGATGACGAGCTTGTCCTCGTACCCTTTGTATTTCGACGAGTCGACGCTGCGCGCGTCGGAGCAGCCCTGCACTTGCGCCACGAGCGTGGGCGTCTCCGACCAGAGGTCGATCATCGTCACCCTGCCGTCGCGGCCGATCGCATAGAAGTACCGGCCGGTGGAGGAAGAGCGCAGGATGTGCACCGCAAATCCCGTGTCGATGAGGCCGACGCGTTCCTTGCTCGCGCCATCGATGATGGCGACCTTGCCCGCGTCGCGCAGGATCACGCCAAAGTAGTTCTGCCAATCGCGCTTGGTCTCGGGCACCTTGGGCCGGCTCGCGACCGGCACGACCAGTTTCCAGCTCGCCTTGATCTCCTCGAGCGGCCGTGGCGGCGGCACGGGCGCCGGTTGGAGCACGTAGGCAGCCATCAGCTTGATTTCTTGCGGCGAGAGCAGCCCCTCCTTGCCCCACGCGGGCATGCCACCAGGAAGTCCTTTCATCAGGGTGGACTCGATGGAGGCCGCTCCGAGCTCCGCGGTGTGCTTGGGCTCGATGTTGGGACCTGTCGCACCCTTGCGGAGCGCGCCATGGCACCCGGCGCAACGGTTGAAGTAGATCTGCTTACCCTGTGCAAAATCCTGTTCAGAAAGAGCCGCAACCTTGGCTGCCGGCGCGGACGCCGCCGGTGTGGCCGGCGCAGAAGTCGCCGGCGCTTTCGTGCTATCGGGCGACTGCGTGCATCCTTCCACCGTGAGGACGAGTGCGGCCGCCGCAACACAGGCGGCAAGCCCAATCCCAGAACGCGCTTTCATGCTCCCTCCTGACATTTCTAGTTCCGCGGGCCATCCCGCCTGGGCGCAGGTCAGCAAGAAGCGAACCAGTCATGGTGGGACCACTGCCCGCCGATTTCATTGACCTGAGATTCGGCCATGTATCGTCGCGTTTGCTTTTTGTATAGCGCCGTATACAGAAACAGCGAGCAGCTGCGACCTTAAGCTCAGGCCGGGTTGCCGAGAAGCGGGATGCTTCGACAAGCTCGTGCAGGGAGGAAGCAGGCCATTCGCATCACCGCGAGAGGCGATAGGACAGATCGAAAATCAGCGGGATGCGGAGTCGGCACAGAGGTTGCGGTTATTGAAAGGAGCCGCTTCTTCTGCCCGTCTTCCTCTCGACACCGAGATCACGGTGAGTCGGTGCGGCCAATCCAGCCTATCGTGGTCATCTCCAGAGCGATACAGCGCTCGGAGGAGAAAATTATGGAACTGACACGACGGAACTTTCTCGCGATCTCCGGCTTCGGCGGCGCTGTCGCGCTTCTATCCAAAGAAGCGTGGGCGCTCCAGTCTTTTGAGCCAATCAAGGTGGAGAACCCGCTGGCCCACTACCCTGCCAGGGATTGGGAAACAGTTTATCGCGACATCTGGCGCTACGACTCGAAGTTCACCTTCCTCTGCGCCCCCAACGACACGCACAACTGTCTGCTCGAAGCGTACGTCCGAAACGGCGTGATCGTGAGGATCGAGCCGACCTACGGCTACGGCAAGGCGACCGACCTCTACGGGAACCGCGCCACCCACCGCTGGGAGCCGAGGGTCTGTCAGAAGGGGCTCACGATGATGCGTCGCTTCTACGGCGATCGCCGCGTGAAGGCCCCGATGGTGAGAAAGGGCTTCCTCGCGTGGGTCGAGCAGGGCTTTCCTCGTGGCGCCGATGGTAAGCCACCCGCTGAGTTGTTCCAGCGCGGCACCGACGAGTGGGTGAAGGTGTCCTGGGATCAGGCGCTGGAGACGGCAGCCAAGGCATTGGTCAATATCACGAGGACGTACAGCGGCGAAGCCGGCCAGGATCTCCTCCGCCGTCAAGGATACGATCCCGCGATGGTGGACGTGACCCAAGGCGCCGGGACTCAGACCGTCAAGGTTCGCGGCGGGATGCCGCTCCTCGGCGCTACCCGCATTTTCGGCCAGTATCGCTTCGGCAACTCGCTCGCACTCCTGGATGATTGGATCAGGAAAGTCGGGCCTGACAAAGCGTTGGGAGCTCGTGGCTGGGACAACTACTCCTGGCACACCGATCTTCCCCCTGGTCACCCGATGGTGACAGGACAGCAGACAGTGGACTTCGACCTCTCAGCCGTCGAGCAGGCCGGGCTTGTCATCGTCTGGGGAATGAACTGGGTCACCACCAAGATGCCTGACAGCCACTGGCTGACCGAGGCGCGGTTGAAAGGCACAAAGGTCGTGCTGGTGTCGGTGGAGTATGGCGCCACAGCCCCCAAGGCCGACGAAGTGATTATCATCAGGCCAGCAACCGATCCGGCCTTTGCCCTGGGCCTCGCCCAGGTGCTCGTCGCCGAGAAGCGTTACGATGAGGCCTTCGTCAAGCGCTTCACCGATCTCCCTCTGCTCGTCCGTCTCGATACGCTGAAGCTCTTGAGAGCCAGCGATGTCGTCGCCGGCTATCAGCCTCCTGATCTCACAAACTTCACCACGGTTCTCAATCCAGGCCAGGCGGCTCCTCCGTTCACGCTTCAGGATAAGCAGTTGATCCCCGAGGCCTTGCGCAAGGAATGGGGAGACTTTGTCGTCTGGGATACGAAGAGCCGTGGCGCGAAGCCGCTCACCCGCGACCAGGTGGGTGACCACTTCGACCGGCTCGGGATCGATCCGGCCTTGGAAGGGGAGTTCACGGTCAGGACCGTGGATGGGAAACAGGTCAACGTGGCACCGCTCTTTACGCTGACGCGCCGCTACCTCGACGAGAACTTCACGCCCGATCAGGTCTCCGAGATCACCTGGGCGCCGCAAGAGGCCATCGTCAACCTTGCCAGGGAGATCGCAAGAAACCGGAGTCGCACCCTCATCCCTGTCGGAATGGGTCCGAACCAGTTCTTCAACGCCGATCTGAAGGACCGCGCCATCTTTCTGGTCGCCGCGCTCACCGCCAACATCGGCCAGAAGGGCGGGAACATCGGGAGCTGCGCCGGCAACTACCGGGCCGCGCTCTTCAACGGCCTTCCCCAGTACATCAACGAGAACCCATTTGATATGGAGCTCGATCCCACGAAGCCGGCGCGCGCCCGCGCCTACTGGAGAGGAGAGTCGGCTCACTACTTCAACTACGGTGACCGCCCCCTCAAGGTCGGAACGAAGATGTTCACCGGCAAGACTCACATGCCCGCTCCCACGAAAGCCGCCTTCGTTTCCAACAGCAACTCGATCCTCGGCAACGCGAAGGGGGCATACGACGTGATCGCCAACACGCTCCCCCGAATCGAGATGTGGTGCACGAGCGAGTGGTGGTGGACGATGACGTGCGAGTATTCCGATATCGTCTTTCCGGTTGACGCCTGGCACGAGTTCAAGCTCCCGGACATGTGCGCTTCGGTGACGAACCCGTTCCTCACTGTCTTTCCGCGAACGCCGCACCAGCGGCTTCTCGATACGCGCTCCGATATAGAAGTGCCTTCGGGGATCTCGGCCAAGCTGGCGGCCATTACGGGAGACCGGCGTCTCATTGATTATTGGAAGTTCGTCGACGAGGGGCGGGTGGAGGTCTATCTGAATCGAATCCTCAACGCCTCCAACGCGACGAAAGGCTACCGCTTCGAGGAGCTGGAGAAGCAGGCGCTCGACGGGATCCCCGCTCTCATGATGACCCGCACGACGCCGCGCCAGACCGGGTGGGAGCAGACCCAGGAGTCGCGCCCCTGGTACACGAAGACAGGCCGACTCGAGTTTTACCGCGAGGAAGATGAGTTCATCACACTCGGTGAGAATCTCCTCGTCTACAAAGAGCCGGTGGAGGCTTCGTTCTATCAGCCGGGCGTCATCGTGGCGAAGCCCCATCCGCTCCTCCGTCCCACACCGCCCGACCAGTTCGGGATCAGTCCGGCTGACTTCTCTCAGTCTGACGTTCGCCAGGTCCTGACCGTCGTCATGCCGTGGGCGGAACTGAAGAAAGAAGCAAGCCCGCTGGTGAAGGCCGGTTATCCGTTCATCCTTCACACTCCGAAGTACCGCCACGGCGCCCACACCACTGGCGTGGATACCGATCTACTGGCCATGTCCTTTGGACCATTCTCCGACGTTTACCGCCGCGACAAGCGGATGCCGTTTCTCGCTGAAGGCTTCGCCGACATCAACCCGGCGGATGCGAAGGCCCTCGGTCTCAACGACGGCGACTACATATGGGCCGATGGATGGGGCGAGGACCGTCCCTACCGGGGTTGGAAGCCCGGCGAGGCAATGTACAAAGTCTCCCGCCTGATGTGCCGTCTTCGCTACTACCCCGGCACGCCGCGCGGAGTCATGCGGATGTGGTTCAACATGTGCGGGGCGACCCACGGCTCGGTGAGCGGCCACGAGTCACGGCCAGACGGCCTGGCGAAGAACCCCGCCACGAACTACCAGGCGATGTTCCGCTACGGGAGCCACCAGTCCCTCACGCGCGCATGGCTGAGACCGACGCTCTCCACTGATTCGCTCGTAAGGAAAGAGCTTTTCGGACAGCTCATCGGCAAGGGCTTCCTCGCCGACGTCCACACGGTGGTCGGGGCGCCGCGAGAGTCCATGGCGAAGATCACCAAGGCCGAGGAGGGCGGGATCGGCGGCCAGGGCCTCTGGCATCCGGCGGCCCACGGCTTCCGCCCAAGCTACGAGAACGAAGCCCTTCAGCGCTTTCTGCGCGGCGACTTCATCCAGGTGAGGAGCTAAGCCATGGCAACAGTGAAGAATTGGCAGATCGGACGCGAGATGGAGTACCCGTACCCTGAGTCCCGTCCTCAGCGACAGTTTGCCGCGGTTTTCGATCTGAACAAGTGCATCGGCTGCCAGACGTGCACGATGGCGTGCAAGACGACGTGGACTGTGGGGAAGGGGCAGGAGTACATGCAGTGGAACAACGTGGAATCCAAGCCCTATGGCGGCTACCCGATGGGGTGGGACGTCAGGATCCTCGATAAGCTCGGCCCTCAGCCCTGGGAGGGGGGAAAGTACGCGGGGGAAACGATCTTCGAGGCTGCCCCTACGGACGAGAGGGTGCTCGGGTATCTGAAGGAAGAGCTGGACTGGAGTCACTCCAACGCCGGCGAGGACGAACCGGCAGGGAGCCTCGACACAGGCGGCTACGAGACGATGCCGACCCATAAACTCTGGTTCTTCTACTTTCCCCGCATCTGCATGCACTGCACCTATCCGGCGTGCCTGGCCGCCTGCCCCAGGGAGGCGATCTATAAGCGGCCCGAAGACGGGATCGTCCTCGTGGATCAAGGCCGCTGCCGCGGCTATCGGGAGTGTGTCCGGGCGTGCCCGTATGGAAAAGTGCTGTTCAATCCTGTCCTCAGGATCTCTCAGAAGTGCATCGGCTGCTACCCCGCCGTCGAGCAGGGGATTCAGCCTCGGTGCGTCACGAGCTGCATCGGGAAGGTCAGGCTGATGGGATTTCTCTCAACGCCCGACGATGTGAAGCCAGACCGCCCGATCGATTTCCTTGTCCACGTCAAGAAAGTGGCGCTGCCGCTCTACCCGCAACTCGGTCTGGAAGGGAACATCTATTACATCCCGCCGGTCAATGTACCGAAGGAGTTTCTCCGCCAGATGTTCGGCCCAGGGGTGGATCAGGCGATCGAGACGTACCTCAAAGGGAAGGATGATCCCGAGCTGCTCGGGTTGCTCCATCTGTTCGGGGACACGAAGGAGATCATTGAGTCGTTCAAAACGTTTCGGGAGAGTGGCGAGGCCGCGGGGTACGACAAGAAAGAGAGGGAGGTCGTCAGGGTGCCGATCAAGGAGCCTGATTATCTGAGACCGTTCTTTGATGCGGCCCGGCAGGTCTACCGCCACAACATCTCTTAGGGGGATACCATGAAAGCCCAACGAAC
>JAHFEU010000120.1:6201-8093 GCA_023248295.1 Nitrospirota bacterium
ACGAACTATTCTCACCCTTCTTCCCCTGATGCTCGCGCTGAGCGTTTCTGTGGCCGACGCTCAGCAGAAGAGTTTGACTGTTCGGTATGTCAACTCCGCCGTCCCGGCCGATCCGGGCTGGAGCGGGTGGGAGACTGGGCCATCGGTCGAAGTGACCCTTGCACCCCAAACCGTCGCTCAGCCGTACCTCCTCTCGCCATCAATCAAGCGACTCACGGTCAAGGCCGTTCACAACGGAGGCTGGATCGCTTTCCTTCTCGCATGGAAGGACGCCACGAAGAGCTCAGTGATGTACACCGATACATTCAGGGATGCTGTGGCGCTCATGGTGCCGGTCGGCAAGAGTGCTCCCATCAGAATGGGCGGCCCGAACGAGCGGGCGCTTATCCTTCACTGGAAGGCCGACTGGCAGGAGGATATTGATAAGACCTTTCAGGACGTGGCTCAGCTCTACCCGAATGCCTGGCTTGACTGGTATCCGTTCGCTCCGGGCGAGCCACCCTACGACATCAGACATTGGACGAACCCTGAAGCCAGGCGCTACTTGACCGGATGGGTTCTCGGCAACCCTCGCTCTCAGCCGGATAAGCGTACGGCGGCTGAGGAGCAGATCGCGGAGGGCTTCAGCACCTTGACGACCAATGAGAGGCAGAGCGCTGTCGGTAAAGGCGTCTACGCGAACGGCGGGTGGAGGGTCGTGATCGCCCGCCCGTTGGTCACCGGCGATCCCAACGATCCCGCGTGGGGACCCGGAAAAGTGGTGCCTGTGGCCTTTGCGGCATGGGATGGAGGGGAAAAGGAGATCGGCGCTCGGAAGGGGATCTCCGACTGGATCACCGCGAAGCTCAACCCAGTGGGGGCGAAGTGATGGCCCAGGACCTTGACGAGCACGTTGCGCGAAGCGCCTGCTATAAGCTTCTCTCCCTGGTGTTCTTGCCTCCACGCACTGTGGGTGGAGAAGAACTCTTTGCGGGGATCGAGAAGATCATCAGTATGCTGCCTTCAGAGCATCAGGCGCTCCTCAAACCGATCGTCGAGACTGCTCCGATCCCGCGAGGCGGCCCCTCGGAGCACGAGCATACTCGGCTCTTCGGAGTCGGGCTTGCGGCAACCCCGTACGGGAGTGAGTACGACCCCCTCGCCGAGGCGAGAAAGGGACACTGTCTCGCTGATCTCCTCGGGTTCTACGAGGCGTTCGGATTCAAGCTCGCGGGTCGCCAGAAGGAGTTTCCCGATCATATCGCGATAGAGCTTGAGTTCTTGTCTCTCCTGCTCCTCAAGTCGTGCTACGCGAGGGCCGAAGGGCAGGAGGAGGCGCGGGCGATCTGTGAGGAGGCGGCGGGGAAGTTTCTCGCTGACCATCTCGGCGCATGGGGAGGAGCCTTTGCCGATCGTGTGGAAGCAACCACCGAGGATGACTTCTACAGATTTTCAGCGCGGCTGTTCAGAGGATTCATTCTCGCAGAGTGCCACACCCTCCGTGTGGAGCCGTTCTTCATGGCTGCCGCTCAGCCCCAGAAGCTGGAACCTCCGGCCTGTCCGTTTGCTTCGGAGTGTTCGGAGGCCGCCACCCAAATCTGGAGTGCGCCGAAGAATTTCTGTTGATCGAGGGAGATCCAATGAAATCAGCACAGAAGCCACCAAAGGCTTATCGGTTGTTCGTCGAAACCTATCCCAAGCTCGGTCGGGCGTGGGAATTGTCGTCAGAGGCGGGACAAGACGGGCCGTTGGACGAGAAAACGATCCGGCTGGTCAAGACGGCGGTAGCCATCGGGGCGCTTCGGGAAGGCGCTCTTCATTCCAGCGTGCGCAAAGCCTTGGCCGCCGGGGTTTCGAAGGAAGAGATCGAGCAGGTCGTTGCATTGGCGGCCGGAACGCTGGGCTTTCCCGCT
>JAHFEU010000121.1 GCA_023248295.1 Nitrospirota bacterium
AGCAAAGTCCTATCACCTCCATTCAGGTCAGGGAGGTTGTAAATAGAACTCCCTCAGCTACCCTTTCAATTTGTCCTTGATATTTTTCAGCAAAATATTTACATCTGGCGTAATTAAACCTGCCTGTTTTTGAGTCCCTTGTCTGAGTTTGTAGTGCTTGACCTTTTCATAGGCAAAACTTGCTTATTTGTGGGAACAAACTATCCCTTAGACTAAAGGAGGGTAAACATGAGAACGGGCAAACTATTTCTACCCCTGGCGTTTGCAGTAGGCGTGCTTGGCCTCAGCGGCCTGGCCTTTGCGGGCGAACCTACCATTGAACACGTGGTCAACGTGCAAAAGTACAACCGCTCAATACACGTAATGGCAATGCTGCTTGTCGGATTCGGATTTTTGATGGTCTTCGTCAGGCATTATGGTCAGAGTGCCCTTACCGCCACATACATTCTGGTGAGTACTGCTGTACCCATTTATTTCCTTATAAATGCACAAGGCTGGATAGGTGAACCTAGAGAAATAGAGATAGACAGATTCTTGCTGGCCGAATTTGCCGCAGCCAGTCTGCTAATCTGTGCAGGTGCACCCCTGGGCAGGCTTAAGATGCCTCAGTATTTTATCCTGGGCTTGCTCTTTACACCTTGCTATATGATTAATGAATGGATACTCGTTGACCACGGCTTTGGCCTCATACCCAAAGGGGGCTTTATGGATACAGGCGGCTCCATACTAATCCATGCCTTTGGGGCCCTCTTTGGCCTAGGCGTGGTAATGACTATGACCACAAAAGAAGAATTCGCAGCAAAGATTGAGGCCAACACCACCAGTAATCTCTTCTCCCTCCTGGGCAGCATGGTATTGTGGCTATTCTGGCCCAGCTTCTGCGCGGGGCTCGTGCCCCCAGAGCTCGTGCCCAAGACTGCAATCAACGTGACTCTAGCCCTCTGCGGCGCAACCCTCGCCACATGCTTCTTCTCGTCGCTTTTCCGTGGAAAGATATCCATGGGTGACCTCACCAACGCAGCACTGGCAGGCGGCGTATCAATAGGAGCGTCTTGCGATTTTGCCACTCATAATAGCGCTTTTATCATCGGTCTCATTGGTGGACTTATCTCTACCGTCGGCTACAATTATATCCAGCCTGCCTTGCAAGAGCGCCTCAAGGGCATTGACACCTGTGGCGTGACCAACCTGCATGGCTGGCCTGGCCTCTTTGGTGGTTTTGCAGCCATGTACGCCGTTCAGGGAATCAACCGCGGCGCCCAGCTTGAAGGGATTATCATAGCTGTTATTCTTGCCCTTGTAACAGGCTACATCACCGGCCGCATCCTTTCCGGCTTCGGCCGCAGAAGAAAGCCCTACAACGACCACGAAGAGACCGTTGTTGAGGGCGAAGATTAATATTAGGTACCTTCGCTAATCAAGATGGTGTGGGGACGCTCTTTAGTAAGGTCCTGTATGCGGAAGGCTGTATTCACAGAATCACCAATAATAATGGTATACTCCCTCTTGCCCTCAGAACCTATATTGCCAGCAATCTTAGGGGCTTCCTTAGCGTGCTGGGGCCGCCCACCCCGAAAGCAAAGTCCTACCACCTGGGGAGGGCGGTACGAGATGGAACTTCCTCATCTTGTTGTAGGCCACTTGCCGGGGAGTCAGGCCGAGCGCGTGGAGCGTGCCCCGAGCGAAAGCGAGGAGCGGTTCCGGTCCGTGGTGGAGACGGCGAGCGACGTCATCGTGTTGGGTGATCAGAACGGAAACATCATCGCGTGGGACAACGCGGCCCAGGCGCTCTTCGGGTATGCGGCCGAGGAGGTCCTCGGGGAGCCCTTGACGCTCATCATGCCTACCCGCTATGGACCTCGCATCAGAGGGGGATCGAGCGGCTACGTGCAACCGGCCACCCACACATCATCGGCGAAAGGGTCGAGTTGAATGGCCTCAGGAAAGACGGCAGCGAGGTTCCCTTAGAACTTTCTCTGGGCACTTGGAGGACGCGAGAAGGGGCGTTTTATAGCATGATGATCCGCGACATCACAGAACGACGGCGAAGGGAAGAAGCCTAGCGGGAGAGTCAAGAACGGTTCCGCCGGTCGGCGGAAAATATCCGGGAGGTCTTCTGGCGGACCGATCCTCAAAAGAGCCATATGATCCTGAATCCTGCGCCATGATTGTGGACGAGAAGGGTTGCGATATGAGGAAATTTGGGTTGTGAGCACCTCTCGGCTCGCTGCAGCCAACCCTACTTAAAAATTAGCCTCCGCTGCCTGAGCGACCCTAACCTCTCGTTTCATACAGGTCAGCAACAGCGCGGGTTGAAAAGGTTACGGCGTGGAACGATGGGCTATTTCACGCGGGATTCAGGATGATCTATCCTGAATCCCGCGTGAGCGTCTCAACACGGGCTGTCGCATGAGCGAGCAGAAGCTTCCCACGCGCCACCTTCGGGCTTGCGCCACTCATGGCCGGGCGTCAGCCCTGGATGCTGAATGCGTCCCCTGAGCCCGGAACAACCAGACACCAGCTACTCCTTCGTCCAATATGCATCGTCCGAGTACGACAGCGCCTTGCCTTCATAGATGATGCGTATGGTTTTCTGCCCGTGGCTTTTCCCCTCTTCAACCTCCACCGTAAAGCTGATCGCCGACATGATGGCATCGCCGAAGTGCTCGTTCATCCAGCGCTGGATCGCCGGACCGTAGACATCCGTCGCCTCATGTATACGATAAATCGAACCAATGTTCCATCGCACCGGAGGAGTGTTCAAGGGACTTAACGTACCGGAACTCAGCCCTAGGTTCTCTTCCAGACATCCCTGCAATTTCTTCTCCAGCGGCGCCTGCCCGCTCAGGACCGACCCGATGCGAATGAGCATCACGCCGCAAGCCTTGGACAGGGACTCCAACGTCGCTCCCTTTTTTGCCGCCGCCTTATTGGCTATGTCCAGCGTCGGCTTCCGCTTGTCATAGCTCTCCTGAGCAATCGCATCCTCACCGCTGCTCAATATGAGGGCGAAAGCCGGGGTACTGGACCAGATTCCTGTGATGAAGATTCCCAGAACCATAACAATAACCATTGTCCTTCTCATGTTAGACCTCCTGTTGACCGCCTACGTCACACGTGCGGCACTCAGAGCCGCCGCCTGACTCATTGCCTCCGACTGAGGCAATCAGACTGTCTGGTACTCCAGCCACTTGCCGTTCAGCGTGATCTTGCAGCTGGCTTCGCCCTGGATGCCGGTCACGCGTTCCATATCCAGAGCGAAATCCATCGCGCTCATGATGCCATCGTCAAACAGCTCATGGATGACCGCCGGGCTGCCATCGCCGTAATGTGCACAGACATCCAATGCGGGTGGCTATGTAGCATTAACGCCCTATGCTGTCAAGTCGTACCTCGCCGTGGGATGCTCAATCCCATCGTGCGGGGTTGCGGGATGAATGGTTTCGCCATCATCGTCCAGCGGATTCCTACACCAAGTTGTATTTACCTAATTCTTTTACGGCTCTTCACGGTTCTGTGTGGGTAATGATTCCTCAGTGGGTTATGCTGGAGCCCTATTCAGGAAGACCCCAGCGATGGCGACAATAGACGAACGGAGCAATAAAAAACATGACGTATGTCATGTTTTGAAAATAATCTGAAAGTTTGGATACCGGCCAATTCACAACCGTCAGAAGATGCGCTATCAGCCCACGAGCCGCACGGGTGATCTACCGCTCAAAGATGCATCGGGTACTCACGCGCAACTTCGATGTGTTTTCTGTGCTCGATTGGTTCGCGGCCATCACCGCCCACATCCCGAATCAAGGCGAACATCTGGTCCGGTACTATGGCTGGCATAGCAACGTCAGCCTGGGGAAGCGCAAGCAGGCAGAGGAGCCAGCCCCCACACGGATCGCCCGCAGGCCCGGTCGAGATTCCCCCACCGCCGGGCTCGTCAGTGTTCAAGCAGCGTTGGGCCGAGTTGATCAAGAAAGTGTATGAGGCAGATCCGCTGCTGTGTCCGCGGTACGGCGGAACGATGTGCATCATTGCCTTGATTGACCAGCCCGAGGTCATCGAGAAGATCCTCACCCACCTGGGGTTGTGGCCCCACACCGCTCATGCCCCGCCACCCAGCATGGTGGCCTAGCCGGTGCTGTCCGCATCTCTTTCAAGCTGTGTGTTGAACCCACTGACCACGGAAGGTCACGTTGCGGCAAGAAATTGCACGTTCACGCCCCCGTTCGCCCCAAAAGCCTCCGGAAACCCTGCCTCGGCCATGAGTCAGCCACGAGTATCTTGACAGGGGTCGGGGAAAGAGGTAAGGAAAGGGCCCCTTAGGGGCTTCCTTAGCGTGCTGGGGCCGCCCACCCCGAAAGCAAAGTCCTATCACCGGGAGGATCACTATTCGCATGGAGGGCTGGGTGACGCGGTGTTGAGCGCAGTCGGCAGCGACGGCATCCGCGTGCACAAGCTGGCGGTCCGGGAGATCCTCCACAGCGGCAAGCCGGATGAACTGCTCGATCGTGTCGAGATCAGCGCCCGCGCGATCGTGGAATCCGTCAAAAAGATCCTGTAGGTCTTCCCACTATGAGCAAAGCAGATACGCTTCAGAAGATTCCGCTCTTCAGCCACCTCACGGCCCGTGAGCGCTGCAAGATCGGGGAAGAAGTGGTGGAGGCACGGTATGGTAAGGGCCAGTTCATCTTTCGTGAAGGTGACCCGGCCGACAGCTTTCACATTTTAATGGAAGGCTCGGTCAAGTGCGTCAGGACCTTGCCGGACGGTAAGGAAGTGACGCTCAAAGTCTTGATGCCCGGGGATCTCTTCTGCTGTGACGCGGCGGTCCTCGACGGGGCCCCCCACCCGGGCTCCGCCAAGCCGATGGGGGGCGTCAGTGTCCTCCGCCTCAGCAAGAAGGCTTATTATGATCTGTTGCGCCGCAATCCCGACGCGGCGCTCGAGGTCATCGAGTACCTGGGCCGCCGCCTGAACGAAGCACAGGAGAATGCCAAGCTGCTGGCGCTGGACCGGGCCGAGCAGCGCATGGCCAGCCTGCTGATCAAGCTGGCTGCGCGCGCCGGGGTGCGAGAGACAGACGGTATCCGCCTCACCGTCCGTTTGACCCGTCAGGATCTGGCCGATATGGCCGGCATCGCCGTGGAAACCGCGACCAGAATCATGGGCCAGTTCAAACGAGCAAGGCTCGTCCGCGGTACGGCCAAGCGCCTCGTGATTCAAGACCAGGACCGGCTCGAGCGGCTGGCCCAAACCCCCTGTCCTCCTCCCAGCAAATAGCCCACTTTCAGATTATTTTCAAAACATGACGTACGTCATGTTTTGTCTTCCTCCGCTCGTCTATCCTTGCCACGCGATGGCCGCAGCCTGCGCATCATACGAATCCCACCCGACACCCCGACACAATCGGCTTCGCTCTATCAGCGGCTCGGCGGGAGGCCAGCGATTCAAGCCGTCGTGAATGATTTCATCTGGCGCGTCGGAGCAGACGGTCGCATCAAGGCGCGGGGCAACGACTGGTTAGGAGGCTACACAAGTTCCACATCGGTGAACGTGAGCAAACCAAGTTGTTGTCGGTGCTGGGCCCGATGAGAAAAGACATCGTCGAGGCACGTTCATAACCCTTCAGAAAGGAGGTCCGGATGCGGGAGAGGAAGGCTTCGGTGCTGGTCGGGGTGATGGTGTGCGTCATGCTGCTCTCGATAGAAGGGGTGCGCGCAGGACTGTTGGACCTGTTCTCGTCGGATGGGGACAGGGACACCCTTCCGCCGTTACCCCCGGTGCCGGCCGACTATGCCGGCAAACACATGCCGCAGAGTTGGTGGACGGACCCCAAGGTCCTTGCGGACGGAGAGAAAGTGTACACCGGCCTCGTTCATCGGGAGGTCAACTGTTCCAACTGCCACGGCAAGAATGGTCAACCGAAGAAGAAAGGGGCACGGGACCTTCGCAACACCAAAATCGTGCACCGGTTCTCAGACAGTTTCTGGTTCTGGCGGGTTTCAGAAGGGGTCCCGAAGACCAAGATGAAGGCCTGGAAGAAGTTCCTGACGGAGGAGCAGATCTGGGCGGTCATCGCCTACGAGCACACCTTCTCCCACAACGGACAAGCCGTCGCCGATATCCAGACCGAAGTTCAGCCGGTAGCAGCCAGTGGCAAGTAAAGAACCCTGCCCTTCCGGGCAGGGCTTTCAACAACGGGGAGGTTTTACCTCCGCTCCGCTCCGGGCTGCCATTCATCCCCGCTCTTCCGAGCGGGGCATTCGTGGCAGGTTTCGTAAATCCCATGGTCAGAAACAAACCCGCAACAGTCAAGGGGACATGCAAAAAAGGAGGCCCGCACATGAAGAAGTTCATTCTGTTCGTCGGCATGTTGGTCTGCTTGCTCTCTCTCAGCGAGACGAGCTGGGCGGCCCAGCATACAGTCGAGACGCTGGATTATCAGCCCTGGTATGAGCCGGCCGGCCTTACGATCGAGGTCGGCGATACGGTCACGTGGAACAATCCCAGCTTCCACACCGTCACCCACATCGCCCTCCTGACGACGGGGAAGCCGGTCTTCCACAAGATGCTGGGCCCCGGAGACAGTTTGACGCACACCTTCGCGGAGGCCGGGGACTATGACTATCTCTGCGCACTCCATCCTTGGATGAAGGGAAAGGTGCTGGTCCGGCCAGGGCGAGTGTCCCCGGCGAAGAAGGGCGAGATCTGGGTAGCCGCGCAATTCCAGAACGCCATCCAGATTATCGATCCTGACACTGACAAGGTGGTGGATTACATCCACGTCGGCAACAACCCCCACAACATCTGGTTCACCCCTGATGGACAGTACGCCTATGTGACCAGTTGGCACGAGGACGACCTGTGGAAAATGGATGTGAAGTCGCGGACGGTCCTGAAGAAGATCGAGGTGGGGCCGGCGCCAGCCCATGTCTATGTCACGCCCAAGGGCACGATCTACACGACGGTGATGGGGTCCAACTACATCACTGTCATCGACGGCAAGACCGATGCGGTCATCGGGAAGATCGAGACCGGCGCCGGCCCGCACGGGATGTGGCCGACGCCCGACTGGAAATACTTTGTGGTGGCTGAATCGCACGCGGCCGATGCAGCTGTCGTGGACATCGCCCAGGGGAAGACCATCGCGCATATCCCCACCGGGGTGGTGCCGCTGGGGGCAGGAGTGACCCCCGACGGGAAGAAAGCCTACATCGGGAACGGCATCTCCGGAACGGTGTCGGTCCTGAACCTCACGACGATGAAGAAGATCAAGGACCTCACGGTGGGCGGGCTTCCGGTCCAGGCCCCGGTGAATGCCCGCTACAACTTCGTGGTCGTCCCGAACAAGGGGCTGGGAGTGGCTCACATCATCGATACCGCCCGCGATAAGGTGATCAAGTCTATCCCCACCGCCCACGGGGCCCACGGCGCGGACTTCAGCCTAGATGGCCGCTATGCCTACGTCACCAACACCTTCGACAACACGGTCACCAAGATTGATCTGGAGACCTTCAAGACCACGCAGATCGCGCTGTGGGGCGGCCCCAATACCAGTGGGGCGCAGGGCGTCACGGTGCTGAGGACCGCACCCAAGTAGGAATTGACTGCCGATCGTTAAGTCCTGGCTATCAACTTTTCCGCAAAAGAGCAGGATCGCGATGACACTCATGTACCAGAAGAGAAGAAAACGAGCGGGGTGGAAGGCAGCAGCGCTGCTCACTGCAATGGCATCGGCCGAAGAAAACCAGGTGTCTTCCGGTACGGCGGCGCGTTCATGAGCAGCAACCGGGCCGGAGAAGTCTTCACCGATCTCAACAACAGCGGTGGACGGGGGTTCAATGACGGAGGTCAAGGCTGGTACATCGGCGCCGGCTTGAACGACAGACCACAACCTGTTGGGGAGGACCCACACTAAACCCGGAAGGGGCGAATTTAAACGGCTGGCCTCCAATACTGTTACGTCTGCAGTGCCTGCTTTGACAGCTGTAGCAGGGGTCCCGTTAGGGCAACCGGTAAGAGCGACTGTCCAGATCACGATGCTGACCGTGAATGTGGCGCCGAAGCTGAAGTTCAATGAGGGCGATAAGCT
>JAHFEU010000015.1:0-15502 GCA_023248295.1 Nitrospirota bacterium
CCGGGCTGTGTTATATAGGTTCAACGGTTTCAATCGGTTGAGTCAATCCAGGCACTGCAAGCAGGAGAGGCGTCGGGGACACGATTCATGGCTGTGTTACAGATCGCCAAGCTCGGGAATCCGGTGTTGAGGAAAATTGCGCTGCCAGTTGCTCCAGAGGAGATCCGAAGCCAGTCCCTGCAGCAGTTTATTGATGACATGTTGGAGACGATGAGGGCCGCCGAAGGAATCGGGCTGGCGGCGCCACAGGTCTCCCGATCCGAGCAGATCATCGTCATGGAGTATCGTGGGGAAGGCGCGTTCCCGGAAACGGTGTTGATCAATCCCACGATCGTGTATTACGGCCCGCACCAGGTGGAGATGTGGGAGGGATGCCTCAGCGTGGACGGTCTCCGCGGGAGGGTCTCGCGTCCCTCGATGATCAGGGTCCAGGGCCTTGACCGTCACGGATCGCCGGTGGATTTTGAAGCCACCGGGCTCTTGGCCGTGTGCATTCAGCATGAGATGGACCATCTGATGGGCAAGGTGTTCTTGGACCGGATGACCGACCTCTCGACCCTGACCCAGTTGGACGAATTTGACCATTACTGGCGGCAGGAGCACGCGGCAGTCATTTAATTATGAATTGTGAACTTTGAATGCTGAATCGGGCGGCCACTCCCCACAATTTACAATTCAACGTTCACCATTACCTGCCGTGAAGTCTCTCTTACGCGTCCTGACCTACCTCCGGCCGTATCGCCTCCTCGCGGTCACCACGCTCCTGTGCGCCATCGTCACCACGGCGCTTGAATTGGTGCCTCCGTGGTTGATCAAGATCGTCATCGATGATGTCATTCAAGCCCGCCGCCTTGCCCTGCTGCCGTGGGTGATTCTCGGCCTGGTGACCGCCTACGGTCTCAAGAATGTGTTCGCGTCTTTCCGGATCCGGTTCAACAACACCCTGGAACAGCGGGTTGTGTATGATCTGCGGGACCAGGTGTTCGCCGCCCTGCAGCGGCTCTCCGTGAGCTACTTCGAGAACCGCTCCACCGGCGAGATCATGTCGAGGGTCAATAACGATACGGAGCACGTCGAGCGCATCTTTATCGACGGCCTGGAGGGACTGCTCACTGCTTCACTCACCCTGGTCGCCATCACGATCATGTTGTTTGCGTTGAACTGGAAACTGGCGGTGCTGTCGCTGATTCCCATCCCTGTCCTGGTCGTCTCCGCCACGATATTCACCAAACGGGTGCATGGCTATTATCATGCGATTCGGAGGAGCGCAGCCGAACTGAACGCCTACCTGCAAGACGCGTTGTCCGGCATCCGGGAGACGATGGGATTCAACCGGCAGGGCTACGAGCGCGGCCGATTTAACGCTCTGAGCCGCCGATACAGCGAGAACAACCTCAAAGCCATGTACCTCTGGTCCGTCTACTCGCCGGGGATGATCCTGGTGGGCAGTCTGGGAACCGTGCTGATCCTCTGGTACGGGGTCGGGGAAGTGTTGCGAGGCGCCCTGACCGTGGGCGAGTTGGTGATGTTCCTCTCCTACCTTGCCCTGTTCTATGTCCCGATCAATCAAATCCACTCCGTGAACCACCTGTTGCAGCACGCGCTGGCGGCGAGCGAACGGGTGTTCGACGTGCTGGATACGCCGCCGGAGGTCCAGGATCGGCCGGGTGCCGTCCGTCCGGCGGAGCGTCTGCACGGCCGGGTCCGGTTCGACCGCGTCTCCTTCCACTACCGTTCGGACGTGCCTGTCCTGACCGGCGTCGGTCTGGACGTGAGCCCGGGAGAACGGATTGCGCTGGTCGGACCCAGCGGAGCCGGCAAGAGCACCATGCTCAAGTTGCTCATGCGTTTCTACGACGTGCAGGGCGGCGCGATCACCATCGACGGCTACGACGTGCGGGATGTGCCGCTCGCCTTCCTGCGAAGCCAAATCGGTCTGGTCCAGCAAGAGCCCTTCTTATTCAACGGCACCGTGCGCGAGAACATCGCCTATGGTGATCTGGCGGCCGATCAGGTCCGGATCGAGGAGGTGGCGCAAGCGGCGCGTGCCCACGAGTTCATCGCCGAATTACCGGACGGGTATGAGACCTGGATCGGCGAGCGGGGCGTCAAGCTCTCGGTCGGGCAGAAGCAGCGGGTTTCCATCGCGCGGGTCTTGCTCAAGAACCCGCCGATCGTGATTTTCGATGAGGCGACGTCGAATATCGATACGGAGACCGAAGTCAAGATCCGGGAGGCCCTCAACTATCTCACCCAGGGCCGCACGACCTTTATCATCGCCCACCGTCTTTCGACGCTGCATAACGTGGACCGCATCGTGGTGGTGGACAAGGGCCGGATCGTCGAGGAAGGGCTCCACGAAGAGCTGCTCAATCGAGGAGGCCTGTACGCCATCCTGTATGACGCCCAATTCCAGCTTTAGGGTCTCGGATCGGACTCCTTCCGCAAGCAGGTTCGCAAGCAGGATATGGACTGGTTGAGGCAATCCGCCCCCCTCTTGCTCCGAGGGCTTCTACTCGGCCTTGCCGTGGCGCTGGCCTTCGTCTTCGGTTTGTTCGAAGGGGTCGAACGGTGGGGCCTGGCCATGCAGTTTCAGTTGAGGGGTCCCCTGGCTCCGAAGAGCCCTATTGTCATCGTCTCGATCGACGAGGACTCCTTTGACGAGCTGAATCTGCCTTGGCCGTGGCCCCGAGCACTCCACGCGCAGTTCCTGGACATCGTGCGCCAAGGCCGGCCGCCCCTCATAGGCTTCGATATCGTGTTTGCCGAGCCGTCGTCTCAAGGACCGCGGGATGATCGAGCATTCGCCGACGCGATCGGGCGGAGTGGAAACGTCATCCTGGCGGCGGCCCTGACCGTGGTGCGCGAGACGTTGTATACGAAAGAGGACCTCAATCCACCCATCAACTTGATTCGCGAGCGAGCTGCAGGCTTCGGCCCAGTTAATCTTGTCGTTGAGGACGACGCCTCCGTTCGGAGGGCTGATCTGAGGCGGACCTACCAGGGCAAGGAACTTGCCCACTTCGACCTGCAACTGTATCGGGCCGCCCTCAAGGCGGGAATTCGCAGCAGGCCATTCGTTGGGTCAAGCTTCCTCATCAACTATCGCGGAGGGCCGAAGACCTTCCCGTGGGTTCCCTACTATCGTGTGCTCAATGGCGAAGTAGGACCCGACGCCTTTTCGGGGAAAATCGTGCTGGTCGGGGCAACGAGCCCGGTGCTCCATGACCTCTATCCGACGCCCTTCGCGCCGCATGGGGAAATGCCCGCTGTGGAAATTCACGCCAACGTCCTGGAGACGCTCTTCGAAGGGATTCCGATCAGGCAGATCCCCTGGCCACTGACGGTCTTTTTCCTCCTCGTCGGCAGCGCCCTGGCGTTCTGGGTGACGAACCGCCTGCGCCCCCTGCATGCCTTGGGCGCGATTCTGGGAATGGCCATGGTATATGCCGCCGCCAGTTTTGCCGCGTTTGTGTGGGGCCACCTCTGGCTGGACATCGCGCCGGTCCCATCCGCCCTCGTGTTCGGCTATGGAGCCTCCGTCGTCGAGAACTTTATTCGGGAACAGCGCGAGAAGCGGCGTCTCTCCCGCTTCTTCTCCCCTGCTGTGCTCAGGGAGATCATTCGGCACCGGAACGATCTGGCCCTGGGCAGCGCCCGCCGCCGCGTCACGGTATTGTTTTCGGACCTCCGAGGATTCACGTCAATCGCGGAAAAACTGCCGCCAGAGCAAGTCGTGGAGATCCTGAGCGAGTACCTCACCGATCTGACCGAGGTCGTCTTCCGGCACGGGGGGACGGTGGACAAGTACGTGGGCGATTGCATCATGGCGCTGTACAACGTCCCGTTTGAGGACCGCGACCATGCAGCGCGCGCTGTGTACACCGCCCTTGAGTTCCAAGAGCGGGCGGCGTCGCTGTCGGCACGCTGGGAAGTGAAGTTGGGCGTGCAGCTCAAAAATGGCGTTGGGATCAATACCGGTGATGCTGTCGTAGGCACAATGGGGTCCCGTCAACGGCTGGAGTACACCGCCATCGGCGATACGGTAAACCTCGCCGCACGGCTGGAAAGCATTACGAAGGAGCTTCGAAGCCCGATCATCATCAGCGAGTCGACGTACCGAGAGGTCCGCACGCGATTCCGGACGCGCTGGCTGGGGGAGGTCAAAGTGAAGGGGAAGGAGACCCCGGTTAGGATTTACTCCGTGCTGGAAGTCGCGGAGAAAGACGTGCGAAAGGAGGTCCGCGTCCACCTGGAGACTGCGGTCAGCATTATTTACGGCGACCTCATCATCCGTGCAGGCCTGAGCGAGCTGAGCCGTGGCGGGATCTCCGTCCACGGCTTGCCCCAAGAATTTGCGCTGGGGGAAATTGTGCAGCTCCGCATCGAACTGCCGGGGATGCCCCAGCCGATCGGCATCACGGGCAGAGTCACCTGGAGCGAAGAGGACCGATCGGGGTTTCAGTTCCTGGACTTCGACCCAAGCGCTCTCGCGGAGATCCAGGGGTTTATGTCCGGGCGAAGCGCGGCCGCGGAGTCCCTCGGACCGGAGGCCGATCAGGCCCGGGAGGTATGACTTCTGGCCGTGCGGTATCACGGCAATAGGTCTAGCGCTTGCTTTCAGCGCCACGAAGGAGAAAACCGATGCGACGGGTATTCTTGCTGCTCTCTTCTGTCCTGTTAGTCGCAGCCTACGCCCATGCGGCAACGCCGATCCCGGAAGGGGCCTCACCGCAACTTGGCGCGAGCCCTCCATCGGTCTCCTCGCCATCCCCGACACCTCTGCCAGCAGGACGGTACCAGCTTGCGGTGGTGCCGGGCCATCCGGCCAGCCCGTTCCTCATCGATACAGCCACTGGGTGTATCTGGCATCAGATCCAGCAGCAGGAGACCAAACGCACGACCTTTGTTGAGGTGGATGTGGAGAATCTTCATTGGAGCTGGGGCAGTGGAGCCCAGCAGCTCCTGGCGAGTCGCATCGATGCGGCCAATCTCACGAACGAGCAGAAACGCGCCTTGAAAGAGGAGCTGCACAAGACGGCCTGCGGCCTGTCCAACGTGGTGTTGACACCCGGGCCGCGCCCCAGCGCTGGGCAGACGCCTCCGTCCCCCCAGACGCCGCCCTAGTGCCGTTCCAACTTGTTGTCCCGAATCCTGGTTAGAGATGCCGCAAGCCGGTTCTTCAAGTATCGTTTCCCCTTGCCCGTTTTGAGGAACCGGCCCCGGCGGCGAGCATTATCGAGGTCAAGGCAGGCCTCGAAGGAGACAAGCACGAGCGGCCCTCGGTAGGCCGTTGATCGAACTCGCCCCGTAGCGTGCTCGCGAACTCGCCGGTGGAGATCGCTGGTAGACCCCGTATAAAACCGCCTGTCTCGCTCGTTGAGCAGCACGTAGGTGCCGTGCATCAAAGACACCGCATCTTGGTGCAAAAAGTTGGAACGGCACTAACCACTGTCAGAGAGCCGGGGAGCTCCATAGATCATTGACGCACTCGGTCCTATTGGTTCCAGCGGAATCCGATACCCTACTACTAAAGTAGGGGGGGGGTCTGCAGGCCTAAAAGGCTATTGACAAGATGAAGCCCTAGGTAAAGAATGCTTTTCCTTTCTTAAGGTCTCATGTAAGCCATGACACTCAGGGGGTGCGAGCCTTACGGGACTTTGATGAAACGATCGAGTGTCCATCAGTTGCTAGCCGTCGCGCTCCTCTCGGCGCTCTGGCCTACTCAGGTCATGGGCCAGACCCAGAGCGCGGCCGGGGTCGTGACCGCGCTCTCAGGGCGGGCCAACGTGGCCAGGCCTGCTCTTCCCCAGCCGATTCCGCTCAAGTTCAAAGACAACCTGTTTCTCCAGGACACCATCAACACTGCGGAAAACTCCATCGTCCGGGCGCTGTTGGGCGGCAAGGCGCTGGCCACCGTCCGCGAACTCTCGGTGTTCACCATCACGGAGGAAGTCGGACGCTCCACGGTGAACCTGGCCAGCGGCAAGATGGCGTTGGTGACGGCCCGTCAGCGCTTGCGCCCCGGCGAGGTCATTGAGATCCGGACGCCCAATGCCATTGCGGAGGTACGAGGGACGGTGGTGGTCGTGGAGGTCAAGCCGGCGCCCACGGCGCAACTCACGCCGGGGCCTGCGACCATGCTGACCATCTTCAACGTGCTTCAAGGGACCATCGAGGTGTTCACCCTGGGTGCGCCCACGACTCCGGTCACCGTGGGTGTGTTACAGAGTGTCAACGTCACGGGGACGACCATCGGAGCGGTGCAAATCATTTCAAGCAGCGCCGTCGCCCAGCTTGCTGCAGTCGCGAAAGCCCCGATTCAGCATCCTGACACTCCCAAAGAGGGTCAGAACCAAGTAGTCCAAAATCAGCAGGCCAACGCCACCGTCCTGGCAAATGTCCTGACGGGCCAACCTGCAGCCACCTCCGGACCAGCCCAGGCAGCAGCCCCGGACAAAGCCCTCCAGGAGGCCTCTTCCTCTGTGGCGTCCCAGGTGACCTCCACCTCCACGACCACCGCGACAACGACCGTCACGACAACGGCCACGACGACGAGTCAGGCCCCGGTCGTCTCAACGTCACAACCGACCGCAACCGTCACGGAGGAGATCCAGGAGGCGGTGGCGTCCCCCCCGGCGGTGGCGCCCCCCCCGGATGTCTCGATCACCGGCACCACGGTGACTCCCCCGGATGCTTTTGGGTTTACCCTCTCAGGCAGCACGGTGGTCGTGAAGCCGAAGGCGAGCATCAAGAGCTTTAGTGGTGCCAGCAGCAGGGCCGGAACTTCTCCTGTCGTACAGATTACCGGCTCCACCATAAGCCAGTCGAGCCCTGACAATCTCATCCAGGTGAATTCTGGGGCGAGCGCAAGCCTGGCCGGGCCGCTCCTCAATGTCTCCAACAGCACCCTCTCACCGGGAACGAATGTGCTGGCCGTGGCCGGAAGTCTCACGAGCAGCACGACGTCTCCGCTGATCTCTCTGGATACCACCACTATCTCCTCGCCCGGCGACATGATCAAAATCGAAGCGGGAGGGAGCCTGACCCTCGCGGGCCCGCTGCTGAGCGCGCCGGGCAGTACACTCACGTCAGCCGGGAGCTTGCTGTCCCTCAGCAGCGCAAACGTCACGACGACCAACGCGCTCATCACGGGGCAAAGTGGCAGCACGATCAACAGCAGCGGCGGGGCGGTACTCGTGAGCGTGGGGTCGAGCACGATTGCCGGCCCGTTGTTGAGCCTGACCAGCAGTACGCTGACCCTAAGCAATGCCCTGCTCAGCACTAGCGGTACGGTGACGAGTACGGGCACGGCCCCCTGGATCACGCTCACCAGCACGAATGCGAGCGCGCCGTCCACCATCAACATGCTGTCCATCCCGTCCGGCACGACCTTGATCCTCGCTGGTCCGCTGCTGAGCGCGTCCGGCAGCGCACTGACGACGACAAGCTCGGGGAGTTTCCTTTATATCTCCTCCGCCACGGTGACCAGTACCGGCTCATCGCTGGCCACGCTCGGCTCGTCCGCGACGGTGACGGTGGGATCGACCGGGAGCTTGCTGTCCCTCAGCAGCGCAAACGTCACGACGACCAACGCGCTCATTGTCGGTCAGACCGGCAGCGCGATCACGAGCGGCAGTAGTGGCGCGCTGATTCTCGTAGGGGGAAGCACCATCGCCGGGCCTCTCCTGAGCCTGACGAGCGCGACTCTGACCTTGAACGACGCGCTTCTCACTACCAACGGCACGGTCACCAGCACCGGCACGGCGCCCTGGATCACGCTCAATGGGACCAACGCTAGCACTTCGACGAACGCCACACTGGCCCCCGGCGGGACCCTCACCCTGGCTGGCCCGCTGTTGAGCGCGCCCATGAGCACGCTCACCTCGTCCGGCCTCTTCGGCTTCTTGACGGGCTTAAACAACACCCTGACCAGTACCGGTGCGTCGCTGTTCACGGCCGGTTCGACCACCACCATCACGCTCAGCGGGTCCGGTGCGAGCCTGATATTGCTCAGCGGCTCAACTATTGCCACGACCAACGCGCTCATCACGGGGCAAAGTGGCAGCACGATCAACAGCAGCGGCGGGGCGGTACTCGTGAGCGTGGGGTCGAGCACGATTGCCGGCCCGTTGTTGAGCCTGGCCGGCAGCACGCTGACGTTGAGTGGTAGGCTGCTCAATGTGAGTGGCACGGTGAGCAGCACCGGCACAAGCCCGTGGATCACGTTGACAAGCACGAATGCGAACTCGCCCGTAAGCTTGATGGTGATCCTGAGCAGTGCCAACGTGACGTTCGCGGGCCCGCTCCTCAGTGCCCCAGGCAGCACCCTGACGTCACGGGCAGGGCATGTCCTTGTCATTAGCAGTGGGGCCACTGTGACGAGCACAGGGGCATCACTCTTCACAGTCAGCCCCACCACCACAGTGAACATGGGGACCAGCGCCAATCTGCTGACCCTGAGCAGCACCACGGTGACCACGACCAACCCGCTCATCACCGGCGAGGCCGGTAGCCAGATCACTGGGAGTGCGGTCCAGCCGTTGGTCACCGTGGTGGGGAGCACGGTCAACGGCCCGTTGTTGAGCCTGACCAGCAGTACGCTGACCCTAAGCAATGCCCTGCTCAGCACTAGCGGTACGGTGACGAGTACGGGCACGGCCCCCTGGATCACGCTCACCAGCACGAACGCGAGCGCGCCCAGCTCTACAGACTTGATGACGGTCGCTGGAACGTTGACCCTGGCCGGCCCGCTGCTGAGCGTGTCGAACAGCACTCTCTCGGCCCCTTCTGCAAGTATTCTCTCCAGTTCAGGGCGCGTGACGACGACGGCAAGCCTACTGGCCGTCAGCGGCAACGTCACGGTCAGTAGCGCGGCTCAACTCATCAATGTTCCATCTGGGGGGACTCTCACGACGACCGGCGCCACCACTTCTCTTATCAGCGTGGGAAGCAACGGCACCCTCACCTTTGGCCAACCGCTGTTGCTGACATCCAGTGGGACTATCTCCATGGACGGGCCGGTGGCGAACCTGACAGGGGGCGCAGCCCTCGTGAACAATTCATCATCCGATCTGGTGTTCATCTCGAGCGGGACCCATACGATCGCCGGCGCCAGCGGGGCGAGCGTGTTCAGTCTCACGGGGAGCGCGACCAAGACGGAGGAGGTGGAGGGGGTCACGCTGACGCTGGGGACGGATCGGCCGCTGCGCGGGCCCGGCGGCGGGAGCTGTTCCGGCGCGTGCCTGACGGGGAGTCTCGTGCGTACATCAGGAGCGATGGTCACCACCCAGCAACTGGTGAAGCTAGACACCGCCCTCCTTGAGGCCAGCGCGCCATTGATCAATATGCTGAACAGCAGCGCGATGACGTCGGCCAGTGACCTGGTGAACCTGGTGCAGAAAGCAAAGCTGGTCGGCAATGTTCCTGGCGGCGCCCTCGTGAATCTGAATGCCAGTACGCTGACGGTGACTAACGGGGCATTGATCAATGTGGCCGGAGGGAGCTTTTTGCACGTCACTGCCGGAGACCTCTTGTTCCTCAGTAACGGCAGTACGATAAACATCGAACACCTGAGCAGTGGGTTCTTGCTCAATGCATCTGGCAGTTCCGTCGTTGACGTGTTCGGAGCGCTGGTTAACTTCAGCGGTACGGGGGGCAACAGCATTGTCGTGAAGAACAATCTCGCGCCAACGGATACGATTCTCGGCATTCGAATCCAACGGACCGGCGGGGCGCTCCTTGCAAATGTCACCATCCAAGGGACACCCATTAAGGGTCCGGGACTTGGGAGCATCACCTTCCCCAACAATGGCAGCCTGATCAGCATCGCCGGGCCGAATACCAAAGTCCTGATCAGGGGCAATTAGCCGGTTGGCTGGTTCGGACCGGGTAGCGTTTTTGCGACGTGCGGTGACCCGACCTCTGCGGTTGCGAAGACGGCTCGCTGGACGTAAGATGGAGGCGGATTGAAGAGAGCCGAGCTTCTTTGGGATGACGAGACGCTTGAACATATCTGGACCCGACATCATCTGTTCGTTCAAGATGTGGATGAGGCGTATCATGACCCTGGCGCAAGAATTCATCCAGGTAAATATGGAAGGCGGATCGTATTGGGAAGAACTCGTGGCGGGGCGTTATCTTGCCATTGTCGTCGAAC
Organism: Nitrospirota bacterium; assembly: GCA_023248295.1. Classification (GTDB taxonomy): domain Bacteria; phylum Nitrospirota; class Nitrospiria; order Nitrospirales; family Nitrospiraceae; genus 40CM-3-62-11. Next base: position 10,160 of record JAHFEU010000015.1, read on the forward strand.
CGGAAGGGAGCCGGGTTGCTTGGTTGATCACGGCCAGAATGATGACCCAAAGGGAAATCCGTTCTTACCATGAGTAAAGCCGCCCCAAAGCTGCCCACGCTCAAGTCCCGGCAGGAAGAGCGAGAATTTTGGGATACCCATGAGTTGCTCGACTACTTTGAGGCCGGGGACTTTGTGCCCCTGGCTCCTCTGGTGAAAGGAGCCAAGCTTGTGCATGTCTACGTGGCTCCGGACGGCGCTCGCTATGAAATGCGTCGTCTGCCCTAGAAAGCCCCGAGGCGGGTTCTTGCAGCGACACGCGCCAAACGCCACGGGGTGAAACCCCGCCGCGCCATCTCCATTAGCTGAAAAACGGTAGACACAGAAGCGTGATGGAGGGCAGTCTGATCAGCATCGCCGGGCCGAATACGAAGGTCAGGATTAGGGGTATGTAGCGGACCCACCCCGCCTGTCCCCCCAGCGCGCCTACAGACTCCTCCTCACCCTTCCCCTCTCCCCTCCAAAGGGAGAGGGGCGATTTAAGGTCTTAGAACGACCAGGAGAGACTAAGCGTCGAGATGTACCGATTGTAGTTGAAGATGACCGGGATGTTGGCCCGGCTGATGGTGGCCTGGAAGTCGGCTGCCAGGGTCAGATCATAGGGCAGGGGCTTTTCGATCCTGAACACGTGGTTCTGCTCGTAGACCTCCTGCTTGACGGTGTTCGGCGCGCTGATTGGGAAGACGACGTTGGGATGCGGATACCGGCGATAGTGGAAGTCGAAGTCATACTTCAAGCGGGTGTCTCCCCAGGGAAGCGTGTATTGGGCGCCGGCGAGACCCCGATGCCCCCGGTAGGTCCAGTCTTGTCCTTCAGCATTGTCCTGATCGTATTGATAACCAATCCGGACCAGGTGCTTATCCGCTGCGAACCGGAAGATATGCGTGAAGCCGGCCATCCAGTTGGTGGCGTCGCGGTTTTCATCCTGAATTCCAGTGATCAGGAATGTGTTCGAAAAGTCTTTGATCTGGAGGCGGCCCTGCAGGGTGGTCAGGTTGCCCGCATTCTCCACCAGGGTCGCGAAGACGGTCGCCGTCTGACGGTTTAAGAATCGTCTTCCCCGAAGGTCCATGAAATCATAAGCATATTGGGCTCCAAGCTGGAATGGCATGGCCGCGACGAGGCCGCGGTAGAAGCCCGCGCCCGAGAACAGATGATTTTGGACATTGAAATTCGAGATGTCGTTGTTGATCGTTTGGAAAAATGAGTAGCCCGCGGTGGCCTCCCAGGGACCGGTTCTGAGCCAGGAATACTCCAGATGGGCCGCTGCCAGCTCTCCTGGGTTGTTGGCCTTGCGACTCCGGAGCGACTGCGCCGTGGGATCGGTGCTCGCTAACGGGTTGATCGGCACGTTTGTGTCATAGTACGCACCGAGGCGGATTTCGCCCCGGAACCGCCGCTCGCGCTCCCGTGCGGTGATGAGGGTGTCCCGAAGGCGGTCGGCCGGGCCCGTCAGGGGAGAGACGGTCCGGACCCTACTGGCCTCTTCCAACTCACTGGCTGCCCGTTCGGGCATTCCCAGGACCGCTAACGCCAGGCCCGCATAGAACCGGGTGAGCTGCTGAATATCCGGGTCTGTGGAGGCTCCGGCCGCAAAAGCCTGGACGGCTCCCTGGTAATCCTTCCCGCGATAGCGCATGAATCCCACGTAGTAGCCCACGTTTTCCGTCTGGGGCCTCTGCTTGAATACCTCGGTAAGTAAGGGTTCAGCCTTGTCATACTGCTGCAGGCTGAAGTAGGTCACCCCGAGCTGGTAGAGGATGGAGAGATCGTCCGGAGCCTTCGCCCTGGCTTTTTCCAGCGGCTCGACCGCTTCCCCGAACTTCTGTTGAGCGATCCGGACGAGGCCGAAGTAGTAGAGGGCTTCGACATGATTGGGTTCGAGTGCGAGTGCTTCCCGAAGGATACGGAGCGCGTCGTCATACTTTTGGGCTTCATATGCGAGGATGGCCTGAGCGACATAGACATCGACTTCCGATCCTTGCGCGGCCGCGGGGACCGGACGCCATAGCAGCAGCCCCAGCAGACCCAAAGCGAGTGCTCCTGCGACCAACGAATCTCTGAACCCATGCAGCAAGGGAGACGAGGTCCCATGCGCAGCATTAGGTGTGAGAGTGGACATTCGCGCCAGCCCTCTCAAGCAAGGCCCAGGACCTTAGCTGATAGAACCCCGCCGCGCAGCCTCAATGAGCAGAAAAGGTGGGATGAACGGCGATTTCCATTAGGGCAGAGTGCGTTACATTAGAATCGCAAGTGACAGTTGGTGGCAAGCCTAACTCGGCAAAATTAGGATCATTTCTTGACTACCAAGAGCCAGATGGTAGACTTGTTCTATGCGTTTAGGATTTCCTCTTCTGGTATTCAACGGGTTGCTCGGCTTGGCTCTAAACGTGACCGGCTGCACGCCTGCGCAACAGGGCCTTTACTACGAAAAGCATGAGATGACAAATTTAACAGTCGTCTTGCTGGACGAGGACAGTCTGCGGAAGCAATATGAAGCCTTGTCCGGACAATCATCCGTCAGGTTCTCCGGCTTCTCCCCATCAATAACGGTCGATACCGTCAGAGGATTTTTCGACTTCAGGACAAAGACCATTTATTGTCCGAAAATGGCCTTCGAGGTCTGTGGGCACGAGTTGCATCACGCCCTTATGGGGCACTTCCATCCAAACCCTTGATTTCCAACGGGCAGCCGAGGGAATCAACTAGTACAGAGCTTCCTCGTTCTTCGGGTCCAGCCGGGGCGCCTCGCTAAGCAACCGCAGAGCTTCTTCGTACTGTTTATCTTCATAGGCCAGAATGGCCTGGGCGACGAAGACGTCGGCCTCGGAGTCCTGAGCGGCGGCGTGGCCTGCCCAAATGGTGGCGAGCAAGACCATCCAAACCGCGAAGCTGACGGCGAAGGAGAAGAGGTGGCAGGAGCGACGCAGACCCGGAAGAGCCAGGGAAGTCATGGATCTCGCCCTCGTGAAGGGGGTGACCCCACCAACTGCCGAGCGCTGTTTCTTGAAGAGGCAGAATCCTGACGCCGTGACATCGATTATGTCAAGCACAAATGCGTAGGTGCCTGATTGCAGCCATGGTCTCCCGCGAGGGAGCATACACGAGGGCATTGGTTCATGGTCACTAGGGACAACACTTCTCCCTAACAATAGGGCGATGCTTTTTGGCACCTTGACTTTGCACATGTTCCTATATAGGCTCTCCCCTCCAAAGACCGGTGGAGAAGATCCCACCCGCGAGTGTCGAGGTGTGTCCTATGAAGCGTCATGCGGAAAGCCGATCCCGCCTTGTGCCCAATTGGGCTCATCTGGAGAAAACCGGTGTGAATATTCTGCGAATCCGCCTTATAACCGGAGGCTAGAAGCGCAAGCTTCTGGGGATTACCGCATGTCCACCTACCCGGCATACCCAACTACTGCAGAGTCTTTTCCGAATCGCCGCCAGTCTAGTCGTAGAAATGATGACCGGCGGCTGCTCCAACGTGAACGAGAGTTGGAAGCTGCCCGCCGCATTTGCGAGGCCCTTTCTCAGCATGTTGACATCGATAAGCTGGTTGAGCGGGCGCTTCGCACGGCCCTTGAGGTGGTTGGAGCGGAGGCCGGTTCAGTGCTCCTCGCAGATCGTGATGCCAAACACTTGGTGTTCCGCCATGTGATCGGAGTGAAGGCGGATCAACTGCGCGGCACGGTCATGTCAAGTGACCTGGGCATCGCCGGCGTGGTGTTCAAGTCGGGGAAGCCTCTGGTCATCAGCGATGTCAAACAGGATGGTCGCCATTTCCCCTATATCGATGAGCTCACCGGGTATCGGACTCGCGATATGATTGTCGCGCCATTGAAGCGGTGGGAAGGAGAGCCCATTGGGGTGCTGGAGATCCTGAACAAGCGTGAGGGGCGGCTCGACGAAGACGACATATCTATCCTGACGATCGTGTCTGCCCTCACGGCCACAATGATCGAGCAGGCCAGGTTATTCCAAGACTCCAAGCTGGCCGAGGTGGCCCGCCTGTTGGGCGACATCGGCCACGATCTCAAGAACATGCTCCAGCCGGTGGTGTCCGGCACGTGCTTGCTCAAAGCCGAGCTGGATGAGCATTTCGGGAGCTTGCCGCCGCCTGGTGCGAAGAAAGGGGAGGCCACCCACGATCGCTGCAACGACGCGATCGGGATGGTGCAGCGAACCACCGAGCGCATCCACGACCGGGTCAAGGTGATTGCGGACTGCGTGAAGGGATTGAGTGCCCCTCCGCAGTTCGCCCCCTGCAAGGTCGCGGGTGTGGTCGAAAGCGTCCTGCAGACGCTGCGCGTGCTCGCGGCGCAAAAAGGACTTTCCCTCCGCACCGAAGGCCTGGAGGCCCTTCCCCCGATCATGGCGGACGAACGGCGACTATACAACGCCTTCTATAATCTGGTGAACAACGCGATCCCGGAGGTTCCACCCGGGGGCTCCATTACGGTTCGCGGACAACTCGAGCCGGCTACCGCCATGGTTCTTCTTTCCGTGGCCGATACCGGCCGAGGCATGCCGCCGGACATCCGCGACAGTCTCTTCACCGCTCAGGCGATCAGTCGGAAGGTGGGCGGGACGGGTCTGGGAACGAAGATCGTCAAGGACGTGGTCGATGCTCACGGCGGGCAGATCACTGTTGACAGCAAGGAGGGTGTTGGGACGACGTTCGTGATCCGTTTGCCTCTTCCTCCACTCGACCTCTCTTCCACCTGAGAGCGCAATCGTTTACTCGAACCCATGTTGCCAGCCCTCTCCTCACCGGCATTGCGAAAGTGCGATGGCTCACGTATATTTCATCCTGCCATTCATGCGGAGCGGGTCCATGGTCCTGGTCTATGAAAACGATCCGTTAGAGACCGAGGATGCCCGCGGGCACTTCTATCACGTCTGCCAGGGGAAGATCGAGCAGACCGAGCTCTCGATCCCCCCGCCGGACAAGCCGTACGAATGTCCCAGGTGCGGAATCGAGCTGGAGACCGAAGATTTCTGGCACGCGCAACTCAAGGGCTCTGTATAGCGAATATATTGTTCTTTGCTGTTCGCTGCTGGCGAGCTCAGGCGAAGGGAGGGTAGAATTTCTCATGCATGGCAGTGCCGGACGAAAGACGGTGTCGGTGACGCGCGGGTTTATGATGCTCTGCGACACCTGCTACGATCATGTGATCGCCGATAAGCTAATGGACGAGAAGAGCTACGTGGCCGACCACGAAGCGCTGTTCGACACCATTTGCCCTGGTTGTACCGACATTAACCGCCCGCTGATCGACGACATGCTGGGCAGTTCGGAGTAGG
>JAHFEU010000015.1:15602-21853 GCA_023248295.1 Nitrospirota bacterium
TGACCTCGTCAGTGACAGGACTTCCCGTCGAATTGTTTGCACGCGGATTCCCCGCCCGCAACCTTCCATGTTTTCAGTAACGGGGGCCTTCCCGGTCTGACCTCGACCACAATGTCGATCATGCCCGAGATCGGAAGCTTGTCCAGGTGAGGCTTCGCTGCCTCGGTCGCTTCCACAATGACGATCCCGGAATCGCCCGACACGATCAGGAAGCCTTTTTCTTTATCGACGTCGATGATCGGGCTGAAAATACTTTTCTCCTCGGCGGCGACCGGTCCGGTCCAGCTCAGGCAGACGAGGGCGGCGGCAAGCAGCAGCGTCCATCGCATGAACGGTGTCGGATCCTTCACCGGAATCCTCCTGTCTCTTCCCAAGGCAATCGGGCGGGTATTATGGCATTGTCTGTCCGGGCGGTCTAGAGGGTTTTTGGCGGAGGAGGAGCCGGCGACGCGGAGCAGTCGGAAGTCAGATCGAATGGAATTCGGCCGGGACAACCTGGCGGTCCCGGATCCAGTAGGCTCGGATATCCGGCTGAGACTTCTTCTGGAGGGAGACAATCATGTAGGCCGCTTCCGGGTAATAGGCGAGGCCGATATCGGTGCTGGACGGATAGGCGGGAGAACCCGTGTGGGAGTGATAGATCGCGGTGAGATCGAGCTGCCGCTGTCGCATGTCCTTGAACGCCGCCAGCATTTCCTTGGGGTCCATGAAGTAGGCCACCTCGGCCCGAGTCATGTCCGGGAGGTGGCTCAGCCCTTTGACATGCGCCTCTTCGAAAACCTGAGCCGCGCGCGCGTCTTTGGCTACGGTGTTGGTGATCCGGTAATGATGACGAACGGTGCCGTTGCTTCCCGCCAGCAAGCCGCAGCATTCGAACGGGTCCAGCTCGCGGGCGTGTGCCACCATGTCATCCAGAATGTTTCTGGGAATTTTCAGAACAGACACGTTAGAGAGCGCACGAGACGGTGTAATCGCCGCTCAGGTTGGTGATGGTCGGGTTCGTCCCGCAGAGGGGGCAGCGTGGATCTTTCGGACGGGTCACTTTCCGGAACTTCATCTCCAGGGCATCATAGATGAGCAGACGATCCGCCAGGGTCTCGCCGATCCCGAGGATTTCCTTGATCGCCTCGGCTGCCTGAAGGACCCCGATCGTTCCGGCCAGCACGCCCAGCACGCCCGCCTCCTGGCAGTTCGGCACGAGTCCGGCTGGAGGCGGCTCAGGGTAGAGGCATCGGTAGCACGGATAGCCTTCGTGGGCTTTGATGGTGGCCAGTTGGCCCTCAAACCGGAAGATGCTGCCGGAGATCAACGTCTTCTTGGCGAAGTAACAGGCGTCGTTCAGCAGGAATCGCGTCGAGAAATTATCGGAGCCATCCAGGATGATGTCGTACTCCGCCAAGAACCGCAGGATGTTGTCGGCGGCGATGTTCTCCTGATAGGTCTTGACGGTGATCTCCGGGTTCAGCGCGGCCAGCATCCGGCGGCCGGACTCCACTTTGGAGGCGCCGACCGCGGCGGTGGTGTGCAGAATTTGCCGCTGCAGGTTGGACAGATCCACCACGTCGCCGTCCACCAGGCCCAGTGTGCCGACTCCGGCTGCCGCGAGGTACAGACCGGCTGGAGACCCCAGCCCGCCGGCCCCGATGATCAAGGCCTTGGCCCTGGAAAGTTTCTGCTGACCCTTCCCGCCGACTTCGGGCAGGATGATGTGTCGGCTGTACCGTTGGATCTGCGCGTCGGTGAAGTCCATGCTCTAGCGCGTCCTTCGTGAAGCGTCGCTCGTGAAGCGTCGGCGTTTTCCGACGAGATACGAGATACGAACGACGTTTTCGTAATACGCTGCTACTCGACGACGTTCAGCTCGATGGGATCGACCAAGACCCCTTTCTTCCGTAGCCCCTCGACCGCCCGCTCGATCTCGGCGGTGTCTCCGCTCAGTTCGACATCCATCCAGCCCGTGGTCTCCCGGACGTCGGCCCGCCGGACGTTGGTCACCACCTTATACTCGTGGCCGATCTGATAGATGATCGGTTCCTTGATTTTGCTCTCAGGAAACCGGATGTGAAATCGGAGGCTGGGCATCACCGGCCTCCCGCGATCGCCGGGACGATGGACATCTCATCGCCTTCCTTCAAGGCCGTCTCCTTGCCTTTCAGAAAACGGATGTCTTCCTCGTTCACGTAAATGTTGACGAAGCGGCGCAGTTCACCGCGCTCGTCGTACAGCCGCTGCTTCAGGCCCGGATGCATGGAGTCCAGGTCGGCGATCACCTCGGCCACACTCGCGCCGTTTGCCTCGACTTCGCCCTGGCCTCGGGTCAGCGGGCGCAAGGGGGTCGGGATCCTGACCTTGATCACGTGCCCGCCTCGCCGTTCTTGCCCATCTTGAAGGTCCGCTCAAAACTCACGAGGCTCGGTTGGATGCGGACCGGCCGGCCCACGGCGTCAATCACCGCTTCCTGGGTCTTCAGCCCGTTCCCCGTGATGTAGGCGACCGTCACGTCGCTCTTTTTGATGGTCCCTTGCTTGACCAGCTTCCGGAGCACACCGATCGTCACCCCGCCCGCGGTCTCGGCAAAAATACCCTCGGTCTGGGCGAGCAGCTTGATCCCTTCCACCACCTCGTCGTCGGACACCATGTCCATGGCTCCGCGGCTTTCGGCTGCCGCTTTCAACGCATAATAACCGTCCGCCGGGTTGCCGATGGCGAGCGATTTCGCGATGGTCTTGGGCTTCACCGGTTTGAAGAAATCGAGGCCTTCCTTGTAGGCGGTGGCGATCGGGGAGCAGCCGTCCGCTTGCGCGCCGTTGACCCTGGTCCGGACCTCGCTCACCAGGCCGAGCGCCCGCAGTTCGTTCAGACCCTTCCAGATCTTCGTGAGCAAGGACCCGGACGCCATCGGGACGACCACCTGATCCGGCGCACGCCAGCCGAGTTGTTCGACGGTCTCAAAGGCCAACGTCTTGGAGCCCTCCGCATAGTAAGGCCGGATATTGATGTTCACGAACGCCCAGCGGTGCTCGGCGGCGATCTCGCTGCAGAGGCGGTTCACATCGTCGTAGTTGCCCTCCACCTCGACGACGTTGGGGCGATAGATCAGGTTCCCCAGCACCTTTGCCGCTTCCAAATCGCCCGGGATGAAGACATAGCACTGCATCCCGGCCGCGGCCGCATGGGCGGCGACGCTGTTCGCCAGGTTGCCGGTCGAGGCGCACGCGACGGTTTCGAACCCCAGTTCCCTGGCTCGGGTCAGGGCCACTGCGACGACCCGATCTTTGAAGGAAAGGGTCGGGTGGTTGACCGTGTCGTTCTTGAGATACAATTCGTCCAGACCCAGATAGGCAGCGAGGTTGCGGGCCCGCACCATCGGGGTGAATCCCGCGTGCAGACCGACGGTCGCCGCGCCTTCGACCGGCAGCAGGTCAATGTACCGCCACATGCTGAGCGGGCCGTCCTCGATCTTCCGCCGCGAGATGGTTTTCTTGATCTCGTCGTAGTTGTACTTGACCTCCAAGGGGCCGAAACACATGTCACAGACATGAATGGCCTTGGTCGGGTACTCTTTCCCGCATTCCCGGCAGACCAGCGCTTTCATCTTGGCCATAGCATCACCATCTCATCACTCGTCACGCGTCACGTGTCACTTACGATTTCGCTGCGCAGGTCTCCGGCTCATGATCGAAAAGCTCCGTAATCGTCGGGTGCTCCCCGCACAACGGGCAGTTGGGATTCTTCTTTGTCTTAATTTCCCGGAACGCGGTGCGACGCGCATCGAAGTCCAGCAGGCGGTCGGTCAAGGGCCTGCCGACCCCGAGAACCAGCTTCAAGGCCTCGGTTGCCTGGATTGTCCCGATGATGCCGGCCAGGACCCCAAGCACTCCGGCTTCCTGGCAACTGGCCACGAGCCCGGGCGGCGGGGGATTCTTGAACACGCACCGGTAGCAGGCCGATTTCCCGGGGATAATCGTGGTCACGCGCCCCTCGAATCGGAGGATGGCCCCGTGCACCAGCGGCTTGTCGGCGAAGTAACAGGCATCGTTGCACAGGAATTTGGTGGGAAAATTGTCCGCCCCGTCGAGGACCAGGTCATACCCGCGGATGAGTTCCAGGGCGTTCCTGGACGTCAGCCGATCTTCGTGCATGACCACGGTCACATCGGGGTTGAGCGCCTGGATCTTCTCTTTCGCCGAGAGCACCTTGGAACGAGCCAGGTCACGGGTGTGGTGGATCACCTGACGCTGGAGGTTGGAGAGATCCACCACGTCACTGTCGATGATCCCGATGGTTCCGACCCCGGCCGCCGCCAGGTAGAGCGCCGCCGGTGAGCCGAGGCCGCCGGCGCCCACGATCAGGATCCGGGACTTGGCGATCTTCTTCTGTCCCTTCCCGCCCACTTCGGGTAGGAGAATGTGCCGGCTGTAACGGGTGATCTGTTCGTCAGTGAAGTCCATTGCTTCGCTCGTAAAAAAACGTCGCTCGTATCTCGTCTCTTGCGTCGTTGCGTCTGTCGCGAGAGACGCGCCGCGCGATGACGCGATGGACGTTTCACGCTTCACGAGATACGCTTCACGCCCTAGATGTTGAAGTACTTCTCGATGCTGATATACCGTTCACCGGTGTCAGGGAGAATCGTCACCACGTTCTGATCCGGCCCTAGCTCCTCGGCCACCTTCTGCGCGGCGAACACGTTGGCGCCGGCCGAGATCCCGACCAAGAGTCCCTCCTTTTTGGCCAGCAGCTTGGCGGTCTGGTAAGCCTCATCGTCCGTGACCGTGATCACCCGATCCAGAATCGAACGGTTCAAGACCTTTGGAATGAACCCGGCGCCGATGCCTTGAATTTTGTGTGGCCCGGGATCTCCTCCCGACAGGACCGGAGACCCGGCCGGCTCGACCGCAATCACCTTGATGCGGGGATTTCGCTCCTTGAACACTTCCCCACAACCAGTAATAGTGCCGCCGGTTCCGACTGCCGCCACAAAGGCGTCAATCTTGCCGTTCAGCGCATCCCAGATCTCCACCGCGGTGGTCCGCCGATGAATCGCGGGATTCGCCGGATTCGAGAACTGATCGGGCATGAAATAGGACGGGTTCTGCGCCACGATGCTCTCGGCCTCCTTGATAGACCCCTTCATCCCTTCCCATGCGGCGGTCAGGACCAACTGGGCTCCGTACGAGGACAGCAGGCTGGCTCGTTCCATACTCATACTTTCGGGCATGACCAGGATCAACTTGTACCCGCGCACCGCCGAGATCAAGGCGAGACCGATGCCGGTATTGCCGCTGGTGGGTTCCACGATGGTGGAGCCGGGTTTCAGCCGGCCCTGCCGCTCCGCCTCATTGATCATGTTCAGGCAGATGCGATCCTTGACGCTGCCTCCGGGGTTAAACGACTCCACTTTCCCATACATGGTGGCGGCCCCATCGCGGGAGAACCGGTTCAAGCGGACCAGCGGCGTTCCCCCGATCAGCTCCGTGATCTCTTTATGGGCCTGCCCCGTCACCGGCCGCCCCCCATATAGAAGAGAAACTCCAATTGGTCTCCCTCCTTCACGGGCGTCGTCGCCAAGTGGTCACCTTCCAGCATCCGGGCATTCAGCTCGACCGCCACCATGTGGGGGTCGATGTTCCTTGCCTTGAGCAAATCCAAGACCGTGGCCCCCTGAACTTCTTCCGATTTTCCGTTAATTTTTACCAGCATCGAGAACTTCCAACCACGCTTGGAATCTAGAGAATTCCCAAACGCTAACAAACTCTGTGCACCCTTGTCAAGGAAGCCTCCCGGTGGGTCGCGGCTACATCTGATGGCTCAGCCATGTTCTTCGTGAATCCTCGATCACGGCCTACAGGATGGATGTCCTGGCCGGCGTGAACCACCCCAGGGCGATGATGACATCATTGAGGCGCCAGCCTTTTCGCGACTTGCTACTTTGCCTATGTTTCCCTTACAGTAGGCCAACTTTTTCGGAGGGTGGCGTGGATGTGGAAGAAGAATTTCATGTTTCGGGCTCAGGAAGCCACCCCCTTGGACCAGTCCGAGAACGAGCTGTTTCATGACACCGAACCGGCCATGGATAGCGCCGGGATGCATTTTGAAAAGTTTATCTCGGTCTGGGTGCAGGGGGAGGGAGATGACCTTGCCCCCACCGCCTACACCAATCTCTATGTGCGAACGGCCACGCTGGATTTCAACAAGCGCGCGGGCTTTCTGCAACCGCTCCAAGGACGGTCCCACCAGATCAAACAGATGCT
>JAHFEU010000015.1:21953-27280 GCA_023248295.1 Nitrospirota bacterium
GTCCGACCGGCGGGTCGAACTGGCCGGCGGTGAACGAGTCGAGTACGATGCGCTGTTGCTGGCGCCCGGCTCGTATCCTCTCACCGTGTCCTGTCCAGGCAGTCAGCTCACCGGCGTGATGACGGTTCGGACGTGGGACGATGCCCGCCGTGTCACGCGGGAGGTTTTGGAGACCGACCGACCGATTGTGGTCGTGGGGGGAGGAGTCCTCGGTCTGATCCTGGCCGAAGGGATCCGCCAACGAGGTCGGCATGTGGCCTTGCTGGAGCGGGAACCGCGCCTCTGGGCCCCGGTGTTGGATGAGGTCGCCTCGGATCTTATCCGACGCGGTCTCACGCAGGCCGGCATCGAAGTGCTGCTGGGCGAGGAAATCGTTGAAGTTCACGGACAAAGCGGGCGAGTTGCCGGTGTGCGCACCTCCGGCGGCCAGCGGATGGACGCGGCCTTCGTGGTGATCGCGATCGGAGTGCGCCCGGATATCGGCTTTTTAGACGGGAGCGGGGTCAGGACAGACCGCGGCATTCTCATTGACCACGAGTTTCGCACCAATGTCCCGGAGGTCTTTGCCGCCGGCGACGCGGCACAGGCCTACGATCCGATCTCAGGTCAATTCCGCGTCGTCACGAACTGGAACAACGCGGTCGAACAAGGGAAGCTGGCCGGCGGCATCATGGCCGGGAGCAGTGACGTGTATCGGGGCGTGATCGTCTCGAACTCGGAGACGTTCAGCGGGGTGCGCGTCACGGTCCTGGGTCTCACCCTGCCGACGTCCGAAGGAACGATCATCATGACCGGCCGCGACCAGGCGAGAGGCATTTACCGGAAACTTGTGCTGCGCCAGGACAAACTGATCGGCGCCTTGCTGGTCGGCAACACCTCGGGAGAAGGGATGATGCGCAAACAGATCGTCGAGGGAAAGTCCACAAGCGGAACCGAGCTGAAGTCGAGATTTCTGACAGGGCTTGTCATCGAGGAGTTCCCACGAGGGTGAGCGAGAGACCGGCGACATGACGGAGCAAACGGACGTGGTGATTGTGGGCGCAGGCGGCGGAGGGGCCGTGCTCGGTCTCGCCCTGGCCAAGAAAGGGATCCGCGCCCTGGTACTGGAACAGGCCTCTGGCCCGCCCGGCGGGCTGCGGGGCGAAATCCTTCAGCCGAACGGCCAGCAAATTCTCAATCGGCTGGGCGTCCTGAGTCGGCTTCCGGCCGAGGCCATCAAGCCCGTGCAGCTCTTCCATTTTTGCCGTGCGGGCGGCACACGGCTCTGTACCGTGGATTACGCCATGCTGCCACCGCCGTACAACCGGGCCATCGTCACCTTGCCGAACGTCGCCCATCACATCATCCTCCAGGCCTTGGAGTCGCACGCTCCCCGCAGCCTTCGGTACGGGGTACGGTTCAAGGGGCTCCTGCGAGATGGGAGGCGGGTGGTGGGAGTGGCAGCGGAGTGCCGAGGGAAACCGCTGACGATTTCGGCCAAGTTGGTGGTGGGCGCGGACGGCGCATTCTCCAAGGTCCGTGAGGCGCTGGCAATTCCGGCGCAACTGCATCGGTACCGCGAGGGCTATCTGATCGCCATGCTGGACGACACGGACGGCCTCGACGAAGGCCGCTACTTCGTCGGCCGCCGGACGATTCTCGGACTGTTTCCCGCCACCGGCCGGAAAACCTACCTCTTTTACATGATCCCCGCTGGAACGATGGAGCGGGTCAAAGACGGCGGTCTTCTAGCTTTGCGGGAGCAGTGGTGCACGATCGATCCCAGCCTGGAGAAAACGTTTCACGGCCTCACGGACTGGAGTCAGACCGCCTACATGCCGGCGGCGCGCGTAAAGACCGCAACCTGGGTGGCAGATGGCGCGGCGCTGATCGGAGACGCCGCGCATGCGATGAACCCGCATGCCTCACAGGGACGGATGCAGGCTATGGCGGACGCGATGTCCTTGGCCGAGATAGTCCCGACGTGTCTGGAGCGGGGGGATTGGTCCGCTGCGGCGTTGGCCCAGTTCGAACGGAGCCGCCGGCCCCAGGTGACGATGCTCCAGCGGCTGGCGGACGAGCAGGTGCTGTTCTGGAACAGCGGCAACCCGCTGCTGGCCTACTTGAGGGACCGTGTGTTCAAGACCTTGGACCGCAACCAGCGGCTTCGCTATCGGGTCTTGGCCGCGACGGCCGGCTTGCGCGACACGCCGCCTTTCAGCCTGCTCGACCGCCTCATGGCAGTGGGACTTCTGCCCGATCCTCGCGCCGACCGGATGCCTCCCGATGCATCGGCTCAGGCAGGCTAACCATGCGCGAGGTTCCCGCAGAAGTGCGCGAGGTCCTTCGGGGTTATCTCCCCGAGGTAACGAAACTCTTCGGGACGACCCTGGAAGCCGTGATCCTCTATGGGAGCGCCGCGGGCGGAGAGTACCTGCCAGGGCGCTCCAATATCAATCTGCTCATGCTGCTGAGCCAGCATGAGGGATCACTGTTGCAGCAGTATGCGACGCTGCATCAACGCTGGCAGAAGGAACGGATCGTGGTGCCGCTGTTCCTCACTCAGAGTGAGCTGCAATCCTCGCTTGAGCTCTTTCCCCTGGAATACCTGGAAATCCAGGAGCAGCATCTCCTGCTCGCTGGCCGCGATCCTTTTCCCAGTCTCACCATTGACCTTCGCAACCTGCGCGTCCAGTGCGAGCAGGAGATGCGCGGGAATCTCCTGCGTCTGCGGCAGCGCTTTATCGAGGGAGGCGGCACAACGGAAGCCATCTCGATCCTTGTCCTGCTTTCGTTTACCGCGCTGCTGCCATGCCTCAGAGGACTGCTTCGATTGTCCGGGCGTCCGGCCGAACGCTCGGCAGATGCGGTGCTGAAAGCGGTGCAGAATGAATTGGGCATCGGCACCACGGCCTTCCTGGAAGTCCTCACTCTCAAACGCGGGATGATCAGCCCCGGTCCGATGGAGATGCCGCGGTTGTTCGAACGGTATGCGGCTGCGCTGCAAGCCATTATTGAGAAGACCAGCCAGCGCAGCGGTGAAGGGTGAGGCGCGAGGCGTTAGGCGTGAAGAGAAACAGATTCCTCTGGATTCTTGCTGCGAGTGCGGTCCTGGTGCCGGAGCTGGCCATGGGATTACCGCAGGATAGGCCTCAGTTGCCGAATCCGCTCGGCTATGTCAGTGACCATGCCGGGGTGCTGGACGCTGAGTGGAAAGCCCGCATCCGATCGGTCTGTCAGGATTTGGAGCGCAAAACCGGCGTGGAGATGGTGGTCGTGACGGTCCCATCCACAAAACCTCATGCGACGGCCCAGGACTATGGCTCCGCGCTCTACGAGCGGTGGGGGGTCGGCACAGCGCAGCAGGACCATGGAGTGCTGGTGCTGGCGGTGGCCGAGGGGCGCCAGGCGACGGTCACAGTGGGGAAGAGCTTGCTGGGCGTGATCACCCCGCCGATCATCGAAGGAGTCGGCAGCACATACTTGGAACCCGCCTTCCGGGCTGGCCGGTATGGCGAAGGGCTCTACCGCGCGACCGTGGCCTTAGCCGCCGTCGTACAGGACATTCGAGTCGGCGAGCCGCCACGATCGCGCCTCAAGGGGCTCGGGATCTTCTTGACGCTCCTGACCAGCATCGGCGCGCTCTGGTTCCTCTGGTGGATCGCCCGGCCGGACCTCCGTCATCCTTACGGCCGACTCCGCCGGGGAGAGTTCTGGGGGAGCGGGCAGGGCGGCTTCGGCGGCAACTTCGGTGGGTTCGGCGGAGGCATGAGCGGGGAGGGACTCAAGTAGCGAGGACTCGGCTAACGAACGGCGCGCGCCTTCGGTTGCGGCATAATGCGGTAGTGTGGGACAGCTGCTTAAAGCCGTACCGTTGGCCGCTCGCCTCATCGGACCATCGGAACGGCTCGCAGCACCCTCGCTGCTGATACCTGGCAGCTTCCCGCTATGCCGCCTGCCCTCAGCGCGCATCCGTTCCATCCGAGTCCATTGGGTGAGGAGATTTAGTGGACTGGGATGATGGCGGTCAGCGAATCTTGGGTGGTGTATGAAAGACTGGACGTCTATCCGTGAGCGATACCTACGCGACAGCATGCCAACCCGTTTAGGAGGATTGGCTGCGAACTTGAGTCGCATCAAGTCCTTTGCAGCGCATGATGGCAGCCGCGATGCCGTCGAGAGTCTCATAGATGAAAGCAAGTTCTTTATCGAATGGACGGCGGCTCAGGCAGAGTACCAGGAAGCCGCCGAGTTGGTGGAGTTACAGGTCCGATTAGCGCGGTGGCAACGCAACTGGGTAACGATCTGGGCTGACCCGGCACAACGGAGGCAAGTGGCTGAGCAGTCAAGTGCGTGGTCAAAGCGTGTGCTCGAGATGTCAGGCCTCTTGCAGAGATAGGCTGCGCCTAGGGCGGCATTGGCGGCAACTTCGGTGGATTCCGGGGAGGAACGAGCGGGGAAGGGCTCAAGTAGCCGGATCGTTCATCGGGCGGTTCAGCCAAGAATAGCGCTGATGGTGTCCTTAAGTGTAGCTCGATCAGCTTCATGAAGCCGTCCAATTTTCTTGATTACTAAGCGTGGCTCGACGGTTGCCAGGATTGGTTTGATAGCAGATGGCTTGAGCAGCCCGGCTTGTTCCCACTTCGTGACTGGGACCTCGCCGACACCTGCGGCAGCCCGAGTCTGGCTGGTCACCGCCATCACAATCAGATCAGGCCGCTGCTCGTGGTAGGCGCGGCTGCTTACAATCACAGCGGGACGTTTCTTTGTGGTTGTCTGATCGGTAAAGGGGAATGGGATCAGGACGATATCCCCGAACTCATAGCCGGTCATAGTCGGCGTCGTCGGGGTTGTCCCATACCTGCTGGAACGAAGGCTCTGAGAGCTTAGTAGCCGCTTGAGTCAGATGCTCCTCTTGCAGGCGCAAGAGAAGCCACTCAGCAAGCGTATCTTGCTCCTGCTTCGGCAGCTTGGAAGCTTCGGCAAAGGCCTGTTCGAGTCGTTTCGTCATGGATGTGTCCTTTTTGCCAGGCTTGATTATAGCAGCAGCCGGCACCAAAATGAAAAGCTAATTCTGGCTTCGGCGGCAACTTAGGCGGGTTTGGGAGAGGAACGAGCGGGGAGGGGCTGCGGTCGCGAGAACTCGGCTGACGAACGGCGGCGGGCTCGGTGCGGACTGGCGCTCCCGCGCGCGCCGCGCGTGACTGTCAGTTGGCAAAGTCAAGACTTGAGGTGGCCCTGATTTGACAGACACCTTGAAAAGGGGACAGCATGTCCCCAGGAGGTGTCGTATGGGCCAGCGGAAACGGTTTTCCCCCGAGTTCAAACGCGAAGCGGTCCAGTTGCTG
>JAHFEU010000194.1 GCA_023248295.1 Nitrospirota bacterium
AGTCGCGTTGGTTGGAACGCGTAAGAAGGGTATGAACCGTCGATGAGTTCTATTCCAAGCGTCAAAGAAGGCCAAATTCTGACCGGCACGCTCTTTAATGAACCGATGCGTGTTGAGACGGTACAACCGAATGGACAGGACTCGTGGACACTTGGATTGGTGGGCACCAAGACAGAGCGATTTCGGAAGGTGACCTTGAGCGCGAAAGATCTGGAATCGTTGACCGTACTGGGTACACACGCCAGCTTCGATGGAGATGGGCGTTTGCTTCGGCTGGGTCTGCAAGCCTACGCGCTTGGCATTGCGTATGAGTTCGATCCCTATTTCGCGCTCTCAATCTCCCGCGTGGACCCCTTACCCCACCAGCTTGAGGCGATCTACGACTACCTCCTGAAACTGTCCCGCGTTCGATTCCTGCTCGCCGATGATGCGGGCGCCGGCAAGACGATTATGGCTGGCCTGTTGATCCGGGAGCTGAAGCTCCGTGGACTTGCGGAGCGGATCCTCATTTCCTGTCCGGCGAACCTTGCCTTTCAGTGGCAGCGGGAGCTCAAAGAGAAGTTTGACGAGCAGTTCTTCGTGTTTCGAGGGCATGACGTGCGTGGACAATTCGGGGCCAACCAGTGGCTGGAGCAGAAGCGCGTGATCACCTCCCTCGATCTAGCCAAGCGCACGGATATCCTGCCAGGGCTTCGTCAGGTCCAGTGGGATCTCGTAATTGTGGATGAGGCGCACCGGATGTCGTGGACCCCACCAGCTCGCAAGACGGCGCGCTACGCGCTCGGCGAGCTCCTGCGCGATACCTCCGATCACCTGCTGTTGCTCACAGCAACGCCTCACAAGGGCGATCCGGTCAATTTCAATCTGTTTCTGCAGTTGCTGGATGCCGATGCCTTTGCCGATGTGAAGTCCATTCGACTGGCGATGGATCAGCGGCGGGCACCGTTCTATCTCAGACGGACAAAAGAGGCGATGGTGTACTTCCCAGAGCGACGACCGGACGGGACCTGGGTGGCGGAGAAGATTTTCACCAAGCGGATTACGCACACCGTGGACTTCCAGATTGACGGCCCAGAGTTCGATCTGTACCGGGAGGTCACGCGATTCGTCAAACAGCAGAGCACAAAGGCAGCTGCGCAGGGCGAAGACCCCTACGCCCGTGCCGTGGGGTTCCTCATGGCCCTCTACCAGCGGCGCTTGGCGTCAAGCACCTACGCCATGCGGCACTCCCTGGAAAATCGCGCGAAACGCCTTGAGGAGGGCCTGAAGCGCGCCCAAGAACTCGCGCAGCTCGTCCCCCCTGACCTTCCCGACCCAGAAGAACTCGAGGAGATGGAGGAAAGTGAGCGAGCGCGCCTTGAGGAGATGCTCGAAGCCGTGACGCTGGCACAGAACGCCCAGCAAGTGCGCGAAGAGGTTGAGGAGCTCAGGAGGCTTGCGATACAAGCCCAGGCGGTCGAGGACAGCGGGGCGGAATCGAAACTGTCCCGACTGAAAGACCTGCTTCAGAGGGAGGGCTTCTTCGACAGACCAGACGAACGACTGCTCATCTTCACCGAGTTCAAGGACACGCTGGACTATCTCTTGGTGCGGTTGAAGTCCTGGGGGTTCCGTGTGGGGTGCATCCACGGCGGGATGAAGCCGGGAACGCGTGATGAGCAAGGATCGCGTCTCCACGCGGAGCAGCAGTTTAGGGAAGGTGCCATTCAGATGCTCGTCGCGACGGAAGCGGCAGGGGAAGGGATTAACCTGCAGGTCTGTCACGTCCTCTTCAACTACGACATCCCCTGGAATCCGAACCGGCTTGAGCAGCGGATGGGACGCATCCATCGCTACGGCCAGCGGAAGGACTGTCTCATCTTCAACTTTGTGGCCACGAATACGATTGAAGGCCGCGTCTTGCAGCGGTTGCTGGAGAAACTCCAGGAGATCCGCGATGCGCTGGATGACGACGCGGTGTTCAATGTTGTGGGGGAGATCCTCCCGGCGGCGCATGTCGAGCGGGTGCTCCGGGACTATTACGCCGGCCGTCTTGGTGATGCCGACCTGGAAGAACGGCTTCTGAAGAATGTGGACGAGGCACAATTTCGGGCGATCTGCCAAAACGCCCTGGAGGGCTTGGCGTCCAAAGCGCTCAATCTTGAGATGCTCATTGAACGGCGCGCTCTGGCGCAGGAACGGCGCGTTGTCCCGGAGACCATTGCGCGGTTCATCCGGGAAGCCACGGCCTACGTCCCCATGACCTTGAAGGCAAGCGACAGCTTGCCTCACACCTTTGAGCCGGGCAAGACACCCACAGTCCTGCGGCGCTATGAACAGGACCCGAATTGGCGGCTGCCGGCGCTTGCCGCCAAGTATCCGCGCTGTTCCACAGACCGAGACACGGCCGAGAAACAGAATCTTGAATGGGTCACTCCCGGCCATCCGTTCTTCGAGGCCCTTCGCCGACACACCTATCTCCAAGCCCAGACCGCCTTCGGGGCCGGAGCCTGTTTTTATTCGCTACAGCACGAGGAACCGGCACGGGTCGACTTCTACAGGGCGCGGGTGGTCGACGGCCTGGGGCAGACCATTCACGAGCGATTGTTTGCTGTAGAGCTCAGAGAAAGCGAAGGCCCCCGGCTGCAGGAACCCGGTATTCTCGGCAACTTCTCTCCGGCAGAGCCTCCGGACGCGCTGCCTCCAGTTGCCGGGGCTCCTGAAGCCTCGGCGTGGCTCAATGAGCAGGCCTTGGTGCCGCTGCTGGAGGAAACCCGATCGGAGCGGCTTGCGGAGATTGAGCGCATTGCCGTGCATGTGGAGTTGTCGCTCACCGAGTTGATCCAGCGGGCGGATGAGGAGATCGGCAAAGCGGCTGCCGATGTTGAGCAGAAAGCACCGGGCGCCGAGGGGCGTCTGGCCCAAGCCGAAGCGCGCCACGCCGAGCTCTCTCATCGCCGGGAGCGGCGCCGAAAGGACTCAGAACAACAGCGCTCCATGTCGCTTCAGGCTGTGGAGCGGATTGCCAGTGTTCTGGTTCTTCCTCACCCGGAGCGAGGCACTCCCGAAGTCCGTCGGCTGCAGCCGAACCCGGAAACCGAAGCGACAGCGATGCGGGTCGTGATGGAGCACGAACGTTCCCAAAGCCGCCAAGTCTATGACGTCAGTGAGAAGAATCTCGGCTACGACATTACCAGTCTGGACCTGACCTCCGGTGAGCTGCGTCTCATCGAAGTGAAGGGATTGGGTGAGCCGACGGGGACCATTTTGCTTACACCGAATGAGCGTCGTGTGGCCGAGGACCGGCGTGACTGCTACTGGCTGTACGTCGTGACGAGTTGTGCTACCAAGCCCGTGCTTCAGGAACCGATTAGAGATCCGGCGCGATTCCCCTGGCATGAGGTCACAAAGGTCCAGCACTATTGGCTGGAAGTCAATGCCATGACAACACCGATGATGGTGCGGGAGGATTCCCCACCCTACGGAGAAAAGCGCCCATGACGGCAACCAGGAATCCCGCGAAGGCACGGC
>JAHFEU010000195.1 GCA_023248295.1 Nitrospirota bacterium
TCTCCGGAATCCGTCGAGGCGCTCAAGGGTTGGCTGAGCTTTGATCCGTCGCGGTAGAGCGCCACGGCCTTGAGCATGCTGCGCCAGCCGAGCATGTAGGTGGCCTCCACGTCTTCCACGGTGGCATCGTGCGGGACATTGACGGTTTTGGAGATCGCTCCCGAGACGAACGGCTGGGCCGCGGCCATCATCCGGATATGCGCCTCCACCGGGATGAACCGCTGGCCGATCCGGCCGCACCGGTTGGCGCAGTCGAACACCGGCAGGTGCTCCGGCTTCATGTGGGGGGCGCCCTCGATGGTCATGGTGCCGCAACAGTAGTTGTTCGCAGCGGCGATCTGCTCCTGGGTGAACCCCAACGCCTTGAGCAGGTTGAAGGTACGATCGTTGAGTTGGTCGTCGGCCAGGCCCAGCTTCTCCCGGCAGAACTCCTCGCCCAGACTCCATTTATTGAACGCGAACTGGATCTCGAAGGCCTGCCCCAGCGCCGCCTCCAGCCGGTCCAGCGCCGCGCCGTCGAACCCTTTAGCCTGCAGCGACTCGTGATTGATGAACGGCGCCCCCTTCAGCGTCCCGCGCCCGGTGCAATAGGTCACGATGTCCTGGATCTGGGATTCGTCGTAACCGAGCGTGGCCAGCGCGGGGGGGAGACTCTGGTTGATGATCTTGAAATAGCCGCCGCCCGCCAGCTTCTTGAACTTGACCAGGGCGAAATCCGGCTCGATGCCGGTGGTGTCGCAGTCCATGACCAACCCGATCGTGCCGGTCGGCGCGACGACGGTGGTCTGGGCGTTGCGGAACCCGTAGGCTGTGCCCAGCTCCAGGGCCCGATCCCACGCTCCACGCGCGGCCAGCAGCAGGTCCGGCGGGCATTGCTCCGGCTGGATCCCTTTCGGCTTGATGCTGAGTCCCTCATACTCCTCCGGCGGGGCGTTGTACGCGGCGCGGCGGTGGTTGCGGACAACCCGCAGCATGTGCTCGCGGTTGCGCGCATAGCCCTCGAATGGCCCGAGCTCGGCCGCCATCTCGGCCGAAGTGGAGTAGGACTCGCCGGTCAGAATCGCCGTGATCGCGCCGCAAATGGCCAGCGCTTTCGGCGAGTCGTAGGGAATGCCTTGCCGCATGAGGATCGTGCCCAGATTCGCGTACCCCAACCCCAGCGTCCTGAACACGAAGCTCTTCTGCGCGATGGCGCGGCTCGGGAACGAGGCCATCAGGACGCTGATTTCCAGCAGGATGGTCCAGAGCCGGACCGCGTGCCGGAAATCCTCGAGCAGGAATTTTCCCTCCGGCGTGTAGAACTCGGCGAGATTCAGGGATGCCAGATTACACGCGGTATCGTCGAGGTACATGTACTCTGAATTGTGCACGAAGACGCCGGAATAATTCAGATGGCCCTCGACACATGACGGGTCCGCGCTCGTCATGATCGCGAAGTTGTGATGCGTGTCGACGGTGCCGTCATAGACATCTTCGCATCCGTCAAACTCAACCGAGACGACTTTGTGGTTACACAACGATGCATGCTCCCGCAATTCCTCGTCCGAATCGAAGAAACGAGCAACAACCTCTGCACACGGGACCCGTGTCGCACCCAGCTCAAGAGCCGCCTGACGGAGCTCGCTCCAAGAGGCGAGGGACACTGGCAGGCCGTGATCCAGGAGCAAGCGTGCTGCACGGAGCGCCTGGTTCCGGTGGGCGGTGAGTCCGGCGCGCCGCTTGGTCTCGGTGTCGCTTGCGAGCGACACGCTAAGGCTGAGCTTGGCGCGGTGCTCGGCGGAGAGCGCACGGCCTCGGTTTCGCCTCCAGGTCTTCGGGCCGACCATCTGCATGCCGAGCGGGCTGTACCGGCACGCCGCAGAGCAGAAGACCTGTCCCTCACGGAGAGTTTCGAAGGTTACCCTGCAGGCCGGACAAGAGCGTACCACTCGTTCCTTGCGTGGTGCTCCGATCCGTTTGCCGTTTGCGCGCGCACGAGCGAGCCCCGCCTTGATGCTTGCGCCTGTCTTCTCGCGCTCGGAAGCCTTACTCCACCGAATCGCGGCCGCCGCTCGCATCAATGCACGCGATTCTTCCGAGTACTGGTGACCGTAGTTGGGATTCTTTACTCCCCGCACGGCTGCGGAAATGTTGCGTCGCCACTGCTCGGTCATCATACGCCGGGCAGGATTTGCATCGCCTTTCATCATCTCGCCGTGGAGCGCCGTATGATCCTCGGCGCTCAGGACGGCCAGATTCGCCAACCTGTCGTTTAGCGCATCGAAGTCAACGTGGTGGATATGGAACGCATCTTGGGTCGGACCGTTGGCATAGTTCCAGATCGTCCGATACTGGGGCTGCCAGCCCGCCCCGGTCCAGTAGTACCGGCGCTTCGTCCTCGTCTCCGCAGGCGTCAAGATCTTCGAATGGAACGGCATCAACGAATCGCCCGGCTTGAGATCTTTGACTTGACGGTAGGCGCCGTCGCGAAGCAAGATCAGGTGGTCGTCGGTGGCTCGGAATGAGGAGCCGTCATCAAGCGTGACGCAGAACACAGGCACCTGACGCCGCTTGATTCCGATATTCCACATGCGGCTGATCGTGGTACGGCCGGTTGCGTGATCGTGGGTATAGACAGGGACCTCCTGGCCGACCAGATCCTTGATCCGCACCGCATTCCGTCCGTCGGCGACTGCGATGAGCGTGTCACCGGTGACGCAGCAGGGATTCGACGCATTAATGCGCCCGTCCTCAGGGCAGGTATGCCATTCGTTGATCGTCGTGTCGTACTGAAGTCCTGGATCCGCACATTGCCAGGCCGCCCAGGCGATCTTGTCCCAGAGCTCGCGGGCCTTGATGGTCTTCGTCACCTTGCCGTCCGTCCGGCGCTTGAGCGTCCAGTCCCCGTCTTTCTCCAGCGCGTCGAAGAACGCGTTCGGAATCCGCACGCTGTTGTTCGAGTTCTGTCCTGACACGGTCTGGTAGGCCTTGCCGTCCCAATTGGTGTCGTACTCGTGGAACAGGAAATGGGTGAACCCTTCCCTTGCGTACGCGAACATCCTTTGGATATACGCTTCCGGCACCGCCGACTGCCGGGCGGCCTTGAGCACGTCCTTGAGCGCGACGTTCTTCTGAGGGTCCGTCTCCACCTTCGTCTTGCCCTCCCCGTCCGGGACGTGGCAGACCTGCAGCACCGCATTCAGCCGCTGCGCGCAGATCTTCGAGCCCGTGACCATGGCGGCCACTTTCTGCTCTTCGATCACTTTCCAGTCAATGAACTCCTCCACGTCGGGGTGGTCGAGGTTCAGGCACACCATCTTGGCCGCGCGTCTCGTGGTCCCGCCGGACTTGATAGCGCCGGCCGCGCGGTCCCCGATCCTGAGGAAGGACATCAATCCCGAGGACTTGCCTCCCCCTGAGAGGGGCTCACTTTCCCCCCGCAGCTTGGAGAAGTTCGTTCCCGAGCCCGAGCCGTACTTGAAGATTCGCGCTTCGCGGGTCCACAGATCCATGATCCCGCCGTCGTTGAC
>JAHFEU010000196.1 GCA_023248295.1 Nitrospirota bacterium
GTCCCGCGGTCACGGTGATTGACGGAGGATCGCCCCGGAACCCGGACTCGGCCTCGGTCGTGATCATCACGAGAGGAAGCATCGAAGGCTTCGACCTGAGAAATGGCGTTGGTACGATGATCACCCCACCTCCATACGAGACTCGATGGGGCGGCGGCGTCCTGACCATGAGCGATCCGGCCCCTGGACCTCTCGTCGCTTCCAATTGGATCCATGACAACCGCCTGGTGGCTTTCAATGCAAGCAACAAGGGGGCGGGGATCCACATCGCGGGCGTCGCCAGGGTCATCTCGAACCGCGTGTTCGCCAACGAGGTCGGGGGGCGGGCGTCGAGCGAAGGCGCGGGCATCGAGGTCAATGGGCAGCATGCGACCGCTCTGTCCGTCATAGAGGGTAACGAGGTCTTCGACAATCATGCGCGCCCTCCGGTCGAGCATGGGGGTCTCTTCTGTCCCTGGGCCGCCGTCCGAATGAACATCGTCGCCTGCAATTCGGCCGATGGACGTGGATCGGCTTTCATCGGGGGGTCAGCCACGTCGGGTTCGATCCTCGAGGGGAACACCATCGTCGCCAACTGGAGCAACACGCTGGAGGCAGCCGTCTACATTGATACCAATTTCCCCCAATATACGGTCTTTGGCAACAACATCACTCACAACGTCGGACCCGGCCTGTTGTGTTACGTGAGTCCCCCGGGATCACTCGTGGTGGAATGCAACAACATCTACTCCAACGGACCGGGCGGCCAGGTCGAGGGTGCTTGCTCGGGGATCATCGGGCAGAACGGAAACATCTCCGTCGATCCTCAGTACGGAGGCGGACAGTGCCCGAGCACGCACGGTGACTGGTGCCTTGGAGCCGATTCGCCGCTCTTACCAGCGAACTCGCCGCCCGGTTGCGGGCTCATCGGAGCTCTGGGGGAATGCCCGCCGATCGCGGTGCCGGAAGTGGTGCTGCCGCGGCCGGGGGTGTTCTGGGTGCTCGACCCGCGGCCGAACCCGTTTGCGGTGCGGACGGAGATCCCGTTCCATCTGGGGGTGCCGGCGGAAGTGGAGGTGACGATCTACGGCGTGCTCGGGCGGAAGGTGCGGACGCTGCGAGCGGGGTCGCTAGGGGCGGGGGATCATGAGCTCGTGTGGGACGCGCGGGACGACGGTGGCAGGCGAGCGGCGGCGGGTGGCTACGTGGCGGTCATCCGCGCCGGAAGCCACGAGGTGACGCGAACCCTTCTCCTTGTGTGGTGAGGAGCAGCCAGGGTGCATTTCCTGCGGACGGGCCCTGCGAGAGCCCCTTCGGGCGGAAGGTGCGCGACCTGCCGACTTGCCCACCTGCGGCCTGGACTGGATCCGCGATGCCAGCGGGCGGTCCGGCGGACCTAAGATGACGGCGAGGCCGAGCGCCGGGGCCACGCCTGACGGATTGTCGCGGACGTCCGCCTGACCCGAGGCCGCCGCCCCTGCCGTCCATCCACCCCCTGGGGACCTCGATCTCATTAGTCCCTTACGACTCAGAATGAACGTAAGCCGGGCATGAGTTTTCGATCAAGCGCTCGCCCGTGCAAGTGTTGGGATGATGAGTGCCTCCTTGAGCTTCAGTGCCGTCAGGACCAACCGCCGGCCGAGTCGCGTGAGGTAGTACTTGTAGGTGTGCCCGACCTTTCGGACCAAGCCATGGAGCCAGAGCCGTTTGAGGAGCCTGGAGATCTGCGGTCCGGTTCGTCCGGGCAGGACGGACCGGAGTCGACGGTTGCTGAACCCGCTGATCTGGAACTCCCCACGAACGACGGCCAGGAGCAGATCCACGTCGTCCCGGTCGAAGAGGTTGAACCCGCGGTAGGAGCGGTCGCCTTGCCGAACTGGCGTGGAGATCCGGTCGAGGTTGCGGGCCCCCGGGCTCGGGTCGTCCAGGTCCGAGATGAACTCCAGGTAGCGTCGGTTCGCCGCCAACATCAGCTCGCGAAGGATCGGGAGGCTGTAGATCGACTTCCGGAGCGGAGCGAGCTTCATCTCCCAGCTGCCATCGCGGTGTTCCACGCGTCGGTGGTGTCTAAAGAACGAGACGTCGTTGACCGTCGTCTCGATACGCAGCACGAGGCCGAGCTTGTCGTACATCTTGATGCTGACCTCGCGCATATGGTGCTTGATCCGGGTCCCCTGGATCCGGGTTTGAAAGTCACTGCCGAGCTCCGCCAGGTAGCGGCCGTCGAGCTTCCGCCCCAGAAACATCGCCACGTCCTGCGCTTTGACGGCATGGATGGCCGTACGACTCAGCCTCTCGTACAGGGGACCCAGGTCGGAGCGATCTTTGAACACGATGTCGGTAGCGTACTCCGCCTGCATGATGCTCCAGTGGTACCCCGAGCTGAAGTGCTGAACCACCGGGCAATAGCTCGCCGCCAGCTGGTCCAGGCGCCGGTGCAGGCGATCCGGCCGCAGGCTGTCGGCAATCTTCTGCGCGCTCGCCCAGTCCTCGACATCGACAAACACGTTCTCGACCAGCGTGAAGCCGATGCCTTTCTTGCGCAGCCGATGAGCGAGAGCATTATGTCCGTTGAAGTAGAACTGCAGGCGGAAGGGCGCCCAGGTGGGAACCCGCACGTAGCAAAGGCCCAGCTCCTCGTCGATGAAGTAGAAGTAATAATGCAGGCACTTCGACGTGGTTGGCTTCAGGAACGTCTTGTGCGTGCTCTTGTCATGCCACGGCAGGAACGAACGGCACCCCTCCATCGCCGAGAAGATATGCACCAGTCCCGGATGATCCCCGCGCTCGGCGATGATGGCCTTGATCCGTGCTTCCTTACGGAACTGGTCGACGTTCCGAATGAACTCGATCGCCAGTCCATTCTCGGCGGCCAGTCGCTCGGCGTGCTCGCGGATCTCTTCCCGCAGTGGTTGCGCCCACTGGGTGTAATCGAAAAGACGGATGCGGCGTATCCCGAGAAACAACGCCATGGCCTGGGAGTGGCAGATCTCCGGCAGCGTGCCCATGATGACCACGCGGTCATGACACGAGAGGACGCCTCGGATCCTAGCGGCATAGCGTTCGGTCAGCAGCGGGGTTCTCGACGGCGGAGTGGGCATCGCCATGGTCCGGACCTCCTCAGAAGGGACCTCAGGGATACTGCAACCGCCCGGGCTTGTAAACCCCGCCGCCGAGCAGGGCAACCACCGCCCCAGGTCATCCCCCCGCACTCCGCATCGGTACCAGCGGCGGCACCACTCGGTGTGACCAAGGAGCCCATCTCCTTGCCTTCCCTGCCCTCCGCGGACAGCCTTCGTTCCGCCTCCCGACCACGGCTTGGCCCCCGGCGGCGCGCGACTTCTCCCCGTCGCTACCGTGCTCAGGTTCTACCGTGCTCAAGCTCCAGCGACCACTCGCGCTCAGCAACCGACCCTTTTTGGTTCCGGCTATGCCGGGTTAGTCCCTTACGACTCAGAATGAACGTAAGCCGGGCATGAGTTTTCGATCAAGCGCTCGCCCGTGCAAGTGTTGGG
>JAHFEU010000122.1 GCA_023248295.1 Nitrospirota bacterium
AGCCGCATTGATGCCGGTGGTTCGACTGCGCTCACCACAGGCGGTTCGGCGGTTCGACCAAGCTCACCGCAGGCGGTTCGACAAGACTCACCGCAAGCTGCGCTCACCACAGGTCTTCATTCGAAGTCGGCTCCGTCGCCCGCGGCTTGTTCAGGCTGAGGTCAGGCGGCTGGCCCAGCGTATTCTTACCCAGGCGTCACGGGGACAGGCACCCTCCGTCGCTCGGATCTCTGAGCGATCCGAGCTAAGGAGGGAGCCAGTCCCCTGCGAGCTGAGCCTTGACTTCATCGGGGATCGCCGGATGCGGCGATTGAACCGGCAGTACCGGGGCCGGGACCGTCCCACCGACGTGCTCGCCTTTCCGATGCGCGAAGCGCGACGCGTCGTCGCGTCTGTCGCGTGCCGCGTCGGTCGCGATAGACGCCGACCGCTGGACGCAAGTGACGCAACGGACGCGATGACGCGCCGCGCCTCCTCCGTCGCGCCACACATGCTGGGCGATGTGGTGATCTCAGTGCCGACGGCAGCGCGCCAGGCTGCGGCCCGCGGGTATTCCGTGGAGCATGAGCTGACGGTTCTGCTCGTCCACGGCATCCTGCACCTCTGCGGGTATGATCACGAGCGGGGAGAGCGCGCAGCCTGCCGGATGCGGCGAAAGGAGCGGGCCATCTTGCAAGCGTTGAGGCCGATTCCAAAGCTATTTCGAAAACGATCGACGTGACGCGTAACGAGTGACCGGTGATGGGTAACGGCCGACTCAGGACTCACAAGGACTTGGATGTTTGGAAGAAAGCAATGGAATTGGCAGAGGAGGTGTACTCGATTACCGCGCAGTTCCCCAAGGAAGAAGTGTACGGGCTGGCATCTCAAGCGAGGCGGTCCGCCGTGTCGGTTCCAAGCAACATTGCCGAGGGCGCGGCGAGAAGCTCGAAGAAGGAATTCATTCAACACCTCTACGTTGCCCTCGGCTCGGCCGCGGAATTAGAAACCCAGCTTATCCTAGCTCAACGAATAGGCTTTCTGCGTGACAGCAGTGTATTTGATCGAGTTGACCAGGTGAGGAGAATGCTCGTTGGACTCATCGGCTTCTTGAAACGCAAACCCGTCACGCGTCACGCGTAACTCGTCACGATTCTTATGAATTGGCTACAACGCCTCAGTGCAGGGCTGACCAAGACCCGGGAGGCGATCCGTGGGTCGCTGGACCGTCTATTGGGCCGTGGGCCGGACCCGATGATGCTGGAGGAGCTGGAGGCGGCACTCATCGCGACAGACCTGGGCGTGCGCACGGTGGGCCGGCTCATGGACCGGCTGCGGGAAGAGACGTACGGCGGTGATCCGACCGCATCGGCCCAGACCCAGCGCTTGCTGCGCGTGCTGAAAGAGGCGATCCTGGCCACGCTGGGCGCATGCGAGGGGGAGCCGCTCGACCGTATGGTGGCCGGAGGGCCGCGCCCATTTGTGCTGCTCGCGGTGGGCGTGAACGGCGTCGGCAAGACCACCACCCTCGCCAAGCTGGCGCAGCGGCTGCGTGGAAGCGGGAAGACGCCCCTGCTGGTGGCCGCGGACACCTTCCGCGCCGCTGCGATCGAGCAGCTCGTCGTCTGGGGGCGCCGCGTGGGTGTGGAGGTGATCAGGCACCGGCCGGGGGCGGATCCCTCAGCGGTCGTGTTCGACGGGCTGGCGGCGGCGAAGGCCCGGGGCGCCGATGTCGTGCTGATTGACACGGCGGGCCGTCTCCACACGAAGACGAATCTCATGGACGAGCTGCGAAAGATGAAGAAGGTCCTCGCTCGCGAACTGCCCGGAGCGCCGCATGAGGTGCTGCTCGTGCTGGACGCGACCACGGGCCAGAACGCGCTCTCCCAGGCGAGACAGTTTCACAAGGCGGTCGGCGTGACCGGCCTCGCGTTGACGAAACTGGACGGGACCGCCCGCGGCGGTATCGTGGTGGCGATCGCGGAGGAGTTGAAGATCCCCGTCCGCCTGATCGGCGTGGGCGAGGCGGCCGAGGATCTGCAGGACTTCCAGGCGCGGGCGTTTGTGGACGCGCTCCTCGGGGGAAACGCCGACGCGTGAAGCTGCGAGCGCCGGAGGGGTTGCGGCGGTCGCGTTCACAGCCGCGAACAAACTTGACGATTTCAGGATAGAGCATAGAATACTGACGTGCCTTTCTCAATGCCTCAAGTCAATTCGGGCCGCCGTCTTACCAGGGGGTCGGCCATCACCGATGCCGTTCTCCCGTCGGACGTCTTCTCCCCGCGTTCTCCTCACGCGGCGACCGGTCAGGACGGGCTAGGACCATATCAGCTGGTGCTGCTGCAGGCCCTCGTCTCGATCGTCCTTTCGTATCAGCTTCTCTTCAGCCCGGCTCCTCTCCTCCCCCGAGGGCTCCAAGACCTGATCATCCTGGGACTGCTGTTGATGGTGGCAGGGTTGATGGCCCTTCCGCCCCGCGTGATTGAGCGCGGGTTGTTCGTGGGCGCGTTGTTACTGGTGGATACGGCGCTGACGTCCGCGATCATTTATCTCTCGGGCGAGGCCGGCTCCGATCTCTACCTCACCTATTTCATCATCATTCTGCTGACCGCGACCGCCAGCACGCTCAAGCAGAAGATCAGCTTCGTGGTTCTCCTCTGCGCTGTCTATGGCCTGGCCTTGTTTTTCACGGCCGGGGCGACCGGCCGGTTGATGGAAGGGCAACTCATCCGGATCCCCATTCTCTTGATCATGGGCATTTTTTGCGGGGCGCTGACCGAGATGGTGAAGGAGGAGCGTGAGGAAAAGACCCAGCTCATGGATTACATCGCTCGAAGCAAAGAGGTGGAGCAGCAGCTCCGGCAGGCCGATCGGCTGGCCGCGTTAGGGAGGCTTCTGGACGGAGTGGCGCATGAGCTGAACAACCCCCTCTTCGTCATCAGTGGCTATGTGCAACTGGCCATCGAGAAACTTGGCCGGGGTCATTCGGACGGCCTCACGACTGACCTCACGGCAGTGCTCGGTGCCACCCAGCAGGCAACGGACGTCATCAAGCGATTCATGGGCCTGGCCCGATCCGCCCCTGGACGCTATGAACCCTGCGAGGTGACCTCCCTGGTGCAACGCACCCTCGAGCTGATGGCCAATGACCTCAAGATTCACGAAATCGACGTCCGCACCGCGTTCCAGCCGAATTTGCCTCCGCTCCTGGCGGACCCGCAGGAGCTGATCCAAGTCTTTTTAAATCTGATCACGAACGCCAAACAGGCCATGGCGGCGAATGGGCGCGGCGCTCTCACGTTGACGACCGCCTTCGTCCCGACTCGGCATGGACCCGGGGTGGAGGTCCGCGTCGCCGACAATGGTCCCGGGATTCCCCCGGAGAATATCTCGCGGGTCTTCGATCCCTTTTTCACGACGAGCCCGGTGGGCGGGGGAACGGGGCTGGGCTTGACCATCACGCATCGGATTGTGACCGGGCTGGGAGGCACGCTGACCTGCGAAAGCGTGCCGGGGCAAGGCGCCACGTTTATCGCCCGCCTCCCCGCCCAGTCGCCCATGAGCCTTTCCCAGGTACGAGAGACAGAACCGAAGGAGACGTGAGATGGTTAAGATTCTGGTCGTCGATGATGAGCGGATCATCTGCGATCTCTTGCGGCAGATCCTGCGCCCCACGTACGAAGTCCTCACGGCGTATCGAGGTCGGGAGGCGCTGGCTCTGTTTCAGCAGCACCGCCCCCAGGTTACGCTGCTGGACCTCGTCATGCCGGAGATGGACGGCATCGAGGTGTTGCGCCAGATCCGTGGGATCGACCCGCAGGCCTCCGTGATTATCCTCACCGGGAGAGCGGCGCAGGCCTCGGAGCAGGAGGCGCGGGCCCTGGGGGTGACTGACTTTCTTCTGAAGGGGGGGCTGACGTCTGAAGATCTGCTCAGGGTCATCAGCCGAGTGAGGCAGCGGGCAGAGCAAGCCGCCTCGGCGGCGGGGCACCCCGGGGAATCAATCCTCGTGGTGGATGATAAGCCGATGTCCCGCACCCGGCTGACGGAGTTCCTGACCCTGCGGGGCTACCGGGTTCGCGCGGCGCAGGACGGCCGCGAGGCGCTGGCCGCCGTGAGGCAGGAACCACCCCAAGTCATCATTCTGGACCTTTATTTGCCGGGCGTGAACGGGGTGGACGTGCTGCGCCGACTACGGGGCCAGGGGTATAAGGGCTGGGTGATCGCGGTCACCGCCAGCCAGGATGAGAAAGTGCTGCAGGAGATCTTGGAGCTCGGGCCGGTGGATGTCATAGGCAAGCCGGTGGATCTCGAGCGGCTCGGGCTGATGATCCAGGTCGGCCTGGCCATCACGAGCTAACCCGGGCTATTCATGTCGAAGCCATGAACAGCCCGCCTATAATCCGGGCTAGGAAGTCCGTCACCCCAATCACGCGCCGGAGCCGTGTCATCGTCGTGCGAGGTGGGTCGGAGCTCGGATTGGCCCGCATTATTCATGAACGCTTCTGCTGTTCACCCGTTGCACTCGCGAGGAGCAACGGGTACCCGGGATTCGCTGCTTCGACGAGCCTGCATGCGGCTTCCGAGGCATGCAGGCGGACGGGCTCGCCACTCAGTCCCTCAACGTACTGACCACCCGTTGCAATCTCGGGAGCAACGGGTCCCCGGTACGCTTCCTCCTCGCGGCGGAGCGCCGAGCGCCCATTGCGCTTCGTTGCAATGGGTGCAACGCGACGCGACTGCCGGGTACCCCTTGCTCTGAGGGAATGCAAGGGGTGGACGCGACGAACCGTCATGAATAATGCGGGCTAGGTGCATGGCGTGGATGGGAGAGTTGCCCGGCCGGTCACGATCCTCTGGCTCCTCGTTGCCGGCGTTGCTGACACGTCCGCCGGGTCCGCCTCGACCGGACCCTCCGATGGCCGCGCGGTCGAGCTGCTGAGCCACGAGCTCGCGATCACCCTGATCCCTGCCCGTCACCAGCTTCTCGCCACTGATCGGATCACCCTCAAGGCTCTCACCCCTCAGCTCCGACAGGTCTCGTTCTCTCTCAATCGTGCGCTGCGCGTGATCCGTATCCAGCAGCGACGCGGCGCTGACCAACTCCCTCTGGCCTTCACGATTCAGGCTCCAGGGACGAGGCCTGAGGGGATGGGCGAGCGAGAAGCAAGTCTGAGCGGCGAGGAGGAACAGGTCCAGTGGGTGACGGTGCGTGTGGACGCTCCGGCAGGATCGGATCGGACCCTGGCCATGGAATGGAGCTATGAGGGGGTGATCCACGATCCTCCGCGTGAACCGCGCCATCTCCGCTTTGTGACGCCGAGCGAGACGGCGGGACACATCGGCAGCGAGGGTATCTATCTCAGCGGGGAGACCCACTGGTATCCGGACGTCCCGGGGGCCCGTCCGATCTACCGAGTCCGCGTCACTACTCCGGAGGGGTGGGAGGCGGTCACCCAGGGACGCCAACGCCAGAAGCAGGTAACCGGAACCTCCGGCGACAGGTCTGTCACGGCCGACTGGGAAGTGGCCGTCCGGACCGATGCGCTGACCTTGGTGGCGAACCGCTTCGTGAAGGCCTCGCGGGAGTGGCATCCCCCTTCAGGCGACAGGATCGAGGTGGCTGCGTATCTGTTTCCTGATGACGCGCAGCTGGCCGACGAGTATCTGGAGGCGTCGATCCGGTATTTGGAGGCGTACACGAAGCTGTTAGGCCCCTATCCCTTCCCGAAGTTCGCCGTGGTGGAGAATTTTTTCGCCAGCGGGTTGGGGATGCCGTCGTTCACACTGCTGGGGAGCGGGGTCGTGAAGCGGCATTACGTCCAACCCTTCGCCCTCGGCCACGAGATCGTGCATTCGTGGCTCGGCAACTGGGTGTTCAACGACCCGGGGACGGGCAACTGGGTGGAGGGGCTCACCACCTACCTGGCCAACTATTACTATGACGAGCTGACCGGAAAAGCGGAACAAGCTCGCGAGCAGCGCCGGATGATGTTGCTGGGGTACGCGGTCTACGTCCGTCCGGACACGGACTACCCGGTCGCACGGTTCCGGCGCAAATCCGACCCGAAGGACAACGCCATCGGCTACCAAAAAGCGGCGATGGTCTTCCATATGCTGCGGCGCGAGATCGGGGACGGGGCGTTTTGGGCCGGTCTCCGCCAGTTGGTGGCTGACTACGGAGGCTCCTCCGCGGCTTGGGGGGACCTGGAGCGTGTGTTTGCAGAGAAGGGAGGGCGCGACCTCCGATGGTTTTTCGCGCAATGGGTGGAGGGTGCCGGAGCCCCCAGCCTGAGTGTTGCCGAGGCTGTCACCCAGAGCGACGGGCTGCCCAGCGGTGCGGTCACTCTGAGGGTTCGGCTCGCGCAAGTCGGGCCGGTGTTCCGGCTTCATCTCCCGCTGGCGGTGAAGGTGGAAGGAGGGACGGTCCATGCCACGACGGTCGCCATGGACTCAGCCGACCAGGTGTTCACGCTGGCGGTCCCGGCCAGGCCGCTCAGTCTCCGAGTGGACCCCGACTTTGAGATGTTCCGCCGTCTGGCCAGAGAGCAACTCCCGCCCATGTTGAACATGTTCGTCACTGACCAGGAGCGGTCGGTGGTGCCGCCTGCTGGCGGGACGGAGGCCGAGCGCGCGCCCTACCAGGACCTGGTGGCCCGCCTGGCGTCGGAGAAAGGCGGGCAAGACTCCGGGCAAAAACCGGTGAGTGTCCAGGCCACGGATCAGGACGCCGCCGCGGCGCGCGGCTCGGTGCTGATCCTGGGCGGGCCCGGCGTCAACCGCGCGGCGGACTGGGCCGCCCGTGGCTGCGGGAGTGGAGTCAGTCTCGGGCGAGACCGGTTTACGGTCGATGGGCGCACCTACGAGGGACCGAGCATGGCGCTCCTCCTCTCTTGCCGCCATGCTGATCGCCCCGATCGGGTGGTGACCCTCTTTTACGGGCTGACGCCGCCCGCTGCGGCCAAGGTGGCGCGCCTGCTGTTCTTCTATGGATGGCAGAGTTACCTGGTGTTCCGCGACGGGACCGTGGTGGCGCGAGGGGACTTCTCCTCGCCGCGCGAGCAGTTGGAGGTACGCTTCGATGCCAGAGAGCGTTAGGCGTAAGGCGTCAGGCGTAAGGGGCCGGCGATCCTTACTCTCTATGATGTTTGTTCTCCTCCTGCTCGCCGCGCTCGTTTGGTCAGCATCATGGAATGAGGAATCGGACCTCACGCTTCACGTCTCATACGCGGCGGAGCCCGCCGAGCGCCATCTGGCCAACATCCGGCAGCTTACCGTGGGTCGCCAGAACGCAGAGGCCTATTTTTCGTTCGATGGGACCAAGCTGATCTTCCAATCAACAAATAACTGGACCACGGGGAGTTCGGGAGCGGCGCAACCGGCCGGCGGCCCCGGGCTGGGCTGCTACCAGATGTACGTGATGGACCTGGATGGCGCCAATGTCCGCCTGGTCAGCACCGGCGCGGGCGCGACCACGTGCGGCTACTTTTTCCCCGGTGATCGGCGGGTGCTCTATGCCTCGACGCACTTCAGTGGGCCTGATTGCCCCCCGAAGCCCCAGAGGGAAGGCCGGTACCGATGGGCGCTGGACGACTATGACATTTTTTCGGTCAGGCTGGACGGCCAGCAGCTCCAGCGACTCACCGCCACGCCCGGGTATGACGCCGAGGCCACGATCTCGCCGGACGGCAAGACGATCGTCTTCACCTCGGTGCGAGACGGCGATCTGGATCTCTATGCGATGAACCTGGATGGGACCCACCTCCGCCGTCTGACGCAGGAGGTCGGCTACGACGGGGGCGCGTTCTTCTCGCCCGACAGCCGGCGGATCGTCTACCGGGCCTCTCATCCGCGCGACGCGGGGGTAGTGGAGAAGTACCAGGCCCTGTTGGCTCAGAAGCTGGTGGAGCCCGGCCAGCTCGATCTCTTTGTGATGAATGCGGACGGGAGCGGCAAGCGGCAGGTGACCGCCAATGGAGCCTCCAATTTCGCGCC
>JAHFEU010000123.1:0-4315 GCA_023248295.1 Nitrospirota bacterium
AAGTGACTGAACAGGGAATGCCGCGCGCCCTGCCTCGCTCCGCGATGTGTGATTTCACGATTTGATCCTGCCCATGGCCCTCTTGATAATTCGACTCTGACCCCAATTTTTCCCCGTAGCGGTCACCCGTGCACCCGGTGCGGGGCAGGCCGGTAGTCCTTCAGGCGTAGGATGCGTCCCGCCTTGGACGCCTTTCGGTAGTAGCGCTCGTCCGCCGTCACGAGCGTCGCGTCGGGTTCGGTCAGGGCCACCGCATGGTACAGGGTGTCAAAGACATGCTGTCCTAGCGTCGTCGCGAGACCGCAGGCTCGCTGATAGACCTCGACCCCGTCCGCCACAGGCAACTCCAGGGCGTACAGAAGCTTGACCGCTTCGCGAGTCAGCTTCGGTTCCAGCCGGGCGATGACCGCCGCCACTTCGGCAAGCCAGTGAGGCGGTTGCACGACGGACAGACGAGAGTCCTTGATGTACTGTAGGAGTTGGAGGGCCTGGAGCGAGTAGGACTCCTGGGGGTGGTCCGCGAAAATCCACTTCACCGCAACGCTGGCGTCCACCACCACCGTCGTCACGGTCGTCCTTGCCTCCTGGCGGACCGAATCGCTCCAGGGCTCACTCGCCGCGTGCGCTTGCGCAACTCCAACAGCCTTTCGATCGCCCGGGCCCGGCGCCGGCGGCGGCGGCGCTCTTCCACAGCCTGACGCATCAGGTCGGTCAAGACCGCGCTCTTGTTCTGTCCCGCGAATGTCCTGTCGAACGCCTCCTTTACGTCCGGCGGCACGCTGAAGTTTACCGTCGCCATAGTCAGACCCCCATTGTTGAAAGTTTCAACAATACTAGTGCTCCCCTTCCGCCGTGTCAAGATCGGCTCACCAAGCCGGGAGCCTGGAGGTGACGGCCATGGAGGGCACGGGTTGACTCCCGTTTTGAAGGGCGGCCTGGTTGATCCCCACCTGCGAGCATCCAACAAGGATCTTCCGGTGCCCTCTATTTTTCTAAGAGGGAGTAGCCAGGCTGGCCTTCACTGCGCGCATCTCCTCTAGATTCCTACCCCCCCCCACTCCTTTTGGAAGGGTACCCGTGTTGGTCCAACTGCGGCCGTCGAGCGAGGGCCTTCTTAGGCCGCGCGCTCCGGGAGCACAGGACCGACACGGGTAGCCTTCCAATTTTCTTTCTTGACTGATCGTTCCAGAATGTGCTACATACTCGCCCCGTCAGGCGTGACGCGTGAGGGGTGAGGGTTAAAAGAGAAAGAGACCGGTATGGCGCGACCGAAAGAGTTTGATCCGAACACAGCGCTCGGCAAGGCGATGGAGCTGTTCTGGCGCAAGGGGTATGAGGCGACCTCGATCGAGGATCTCGTCACTCACATGGACATCAACCGCGGCAGCCTCTACGAGACCTTCGGGGACAAGCAGAAGCTGTTTCTTGCCTGCATGGACCGCTACTGCAACGGAATGGCGGCCAGCAGGCTCTCGATGCTGGACCAACCAGGCCCCGTGCTCGACACCATTCGCCGGTTCATTCGCGGGAAGCTGCAGATGGCCTTGGCCGACCCCACCCGAAAAGGCTGCCTCATCGCGAACACCGCGATGGAGCTCGCGCCCCATGAAAAAGAGATCCGCGAGCGCGTCGCCTCCGCGCTCGGCGGCCTCGAAGAGGCGTATTACCAGGTGCTGATCCGCGCCAAGAAGCAAGGCGAGCTGCGAAAGGACCAGGAGCCGCGCGCGCTGGCCCGCTATCTCACGACGATGATGCAGGGCGTGATCGTGATGCACAAGGCCGGCACCACGGCCGAGGCGCTGCGCGAGATCGTCGAGACCGGATTGGCCGTGCTGGACTAATTGTTTTACCTATTGTAAACCGACGGTTCTCAATCTTTATGAGAGAAAGGGACGACGACATGAATTGCCATCGATGCGGCGGGCTGATGCTCGCCGAGCAGTTTGACGATCCGCACGACTTCACGAACGAGACCGAGTGTGTCGGCTGGCGCTGCGTGAACTGCGGATCGATCGTTGACGCCGTGATCGCCGGCCGTCAACGCCGACATTCCAATCTCTCACTCGACAACAACCCAACACATAAGGAGGATGTCGCCATGGTACGGACCGTCTTGCTGGTCCTGTCTGCATGCGTGTTTCTGCTGAGCGCTCAACCACTCTCAGCGGCCCCGCAGCCGGACCCCGGCTTCGCGCCGCTGAAGTTTTTGGTGGGGAAGTGGCGCGGCACCGATCCGGACGGACAACCGATCACGGCGTTCTACCGATTCACCTCGGGAGGGACCAGCCTGACGGAGACGCTGTCCCCGAAGAAATCTCCCGCCATGACGACCATCTACCATCTGGACGGCGCCCACCTGATGCTGACGCACTTCTGCTCGCTGAACAACCAACCGCGCATGCGGGTCAAGGAGTACAAGGAAGGGGACAAAGAGCTCGCCTTCGATTTTGTGGATGTGACGAATCTGAAGAGTCCGTCCGATCCGCACATGCACAAGGTTGTCTTTACCTTCCAGGACAATGACCACTACACGCAGACCTGGATGCTCAGCAAAGACGGGACGGAATTGCCCAAGGTCTTCAGATTCGAGCGTGTGAAATAGGAGTCTGTGGAGAGGTGGAAAGCAGTTGCGGTCATCAAAAAGGGCTGGCCGAAGCATTATTGGAACCCATGGAAGGCCTATCTGAAGCGAAACGCTCATGCCTAGGATCGGTCCTGGTGGTGGGTGACGCGATTGGCGGCAGGGGAGCTTACACAGGTGAGGGGAGGCAACCATGAAATCCAGATCAGATAAAGGACTGAGGCCGGCCAGCGGGGCAGTGACCCTGCTCATCGGCACGCGCAAGGGGGCATTCATTCTGCGGAGCGACCGGTTCCGCCGACGTTGGAAGCAGTCTGAACCGATCTTTCTTGGCCATATCGTGCACCATCTGGTGCGGGATCCGCGTGAACGCCGCACGCTCCTTGCCGCGGCGCGCACCGGTCATCTGGGGCCGACCGTCTTTCGGTCCAGAGATTTCGGCAAGACCTGGACCGAGGCCAAAGTCCCGCCGGCGTTTCCGAAGGCTCCCGAGGGAGAGAAAGGCTTGGTCGTGGACCATGTCTTCTGGCTGACTCCGGGACATGCCAGCGAACCCGGTGTCTGGTATGCCGGCACGTCGCCGCAGGGTTTGTTCCGCTCGGAGGATGGAGGCCTCACCTGGGCCAACGTGGCGGGCTTCAACGCCCACCCGCTGCGTCGCCAGTGGACCGGCGGCGAGCAGGACGGCACACCGGACGGTCCGAAGATGCATTCGATCCTCGTTGATCCCCGCGACCCGACTCATCTCTACATCGGGATGTCCTCCGGCGGCGTCTTCGAGAGCGTGGACCGCGGCGCGACCTGGTTGCCGTTGAACAAGGGCTGCCTTGCCCTCTTTCTTCCGGATCCCGAACCGGAATACGGGCACGATCCCCACTGTGTCAGCTTACATCCGCTCCAGCCGGATCGGCTGTATCAGCAGAACCACTGCGGCATCTACCGGATGGACCGAGCGGACGGCCGCTGGGTCCGCATCGGGGACAACATGCCCAAGCAGATCGGTGACATCGGGTTTCCCATTGTCCTACATCCTCGACACCCGGAGACGGTGTGGGTGTTCCCCATGGACGGGACCGAGGTCTGGCCGCGCGTCAGTCCCGGAGGGAAGCCCGCCGCGTATGTCACGAGAAACGCGGGCAAGACCTGGGCGCGACAGGATAAGGGCTTTCCGAGAAGCCAGGCCTGGTGGACCGTCAAACGCCAGGGTATGACGGCGGATGCGCACGAGCCGGTCGGAATCTACTTCGGGACAACGAGTGGGGAACTCTGGGGCAGTCGCACCGAAGGTGCAAGCTGGACGTGCCTGGCCAGGCACCTGCCTGAAATTTATTCAGTGGAAGTCGCGGAGATGGCTCGGTGACGGTGTATATTCCAACGCCGCTCCGTTCCTACACGCACCAGAAGGGTGAAGTGGATGCTCAGGGCACGACGCTGGGAGAAATCCTGGTGGCGCTCGACCGCCGCTACCCCGGCCTGCGCTTTCGCATTATCACCGAGCAGGACACGATCAGGGAGCATATCAGAATCTTCGTCAACGAGGAGCAGGCGCGGGATCTCTCGGCGTCGCTTCGACCTGACGATCAAATCCACATCCTCTGCGCATTGAGCGGGGGCTAGGCTTGGCAAGGGGGGCTGATGGGAGGAACGCGGCCATGAAGACGATGCCTTGGAAGCGAGTGCTGGTGACGACGCTCGTGGCCGGCCTGCTGATGCAAGCCGCCACAGCCCTGCTCT
>JAHFEU010000123.1:4415-7951 GCA_023248295.1 Nitrospirota bacterium
CTAGGCTTGGCAAGGGGGGCTGATGGGAGGAACGCGGCCATGAAGACGATGCCTTGGAAGCGAGTGCTGGTGACGACGCTCGTGGCCGGCCTGCTGATGCAAGCCGCCACAGCCCTGCTCTGGACCAATGCATTGACCGCCCGGATCATCCTGACCCCGGAGTTCGGCCAAAGCCAGAAACTTATCAACGTTTGGACGATGTGGACGCCGCTCCCCCGGATTACTCTGCAGCCATCCTGGCCCATGATCACCGGGTTCCTCCTCTTCACCCTCCTGCACGTCCTGGTCTATTGCCGGCTGGAGCCTCTCCTGCCGGGGCGGGGATGGGCCGGCAAAGGGTTCAGCCTGGCGATCGGAATCTGGATCTTCCAGTACGGCTACTTCGAGTTCTTCACCCCGTTCAATCAATACTGGGAACCGGTCCATCTCATCGCCTACGAGCTGCTGCTCCAGGGCATCATGGCGATCGTTGAAGGGCTGGCCATTGCCCGACTCTCTAGCATGACGGCACAGGATCGAGAGCAATGAACGAGGGATTCTTTCAGTTTGACATCTCTCTTGTTCGCCCGATCTCGGCCTTTGCGCTCCTGGGGTTTCTCCTGTCCCTGGAGTGGCGAATCCCCTTCCGGGTTCCAATCCAAGCAAAATTCCGCCATGCCGCCACCAACTTGGTCATCGGGGGCACGAATGCCGTGGTGGTCAACCTCATCATGGGCGGCATTCTGCTGTTCCTAACTAGCCAGGTTGAAACGCAAGGTTGGGGATTGCTCCACCATGTTGGATTGGGACCGCTGGTGAACCTTGCGACCTCGATTGTTCTGCTCGACCTGATCTTCTATGGAGTCCATTGGGCCAACCACCACGTGCCGTTCCTGTGGCGGTTTCATCGGGCCCATCACAGCGATTTGGATTTGGACGTGACGACCTCCCAACGGTTCCATATTGGTGAGGTGCTCATCTCGACCCTGATCAAAGCGGCGGCCATTGCAGCCTTAGGCGTTTCATGGATGGGACTCCTGATGTTTGAAGTGGTCCTCCAGGCTGCAACACAATTCCAGCATAGCAATCTGAGGCTGCCCGAGCCGATAGACAAAGGGGTTCGACTCTTGCTGGTCACACCTCACATGCACTGGATTCATCACTCCTCTCGCCCCTATGAACACAACAGAAACTTTGGCACGATCTTTTCATCATGGGATCGGCTGTCCGGCACTTACTTCATCCAGACGCGGCAGGAAGAGATTGGGGTCGGCCTGGCGGAGTACCCGTCCCCGGACCAGGTCGGCCTGCTTGGATTTCTCGGCATGCCGATCGGTTCGGCATGCCGACCGGGCCCCTACGGCCCCTAATGCGGGCGGAAGGAGACCCTTCGAGGCGGAGCAAGGGTAGTCGCGCTGCGATGAAGCAGGATTCTTTCAAAGACTTTGTGCTAGATCAGATGAGCGATTTACGCGGAGTGACTTGCCGCGCCATGTTCGGCGGATACGGGGTCTACCAAGGCGAGGTCTTCTTCGGCATCATCCACCAGGGCCGGCTGTATTTTAAAACCAACGACCGGACCAAGCCAGCTTACGTGAAGAAGGGGATGAATCCCTTCCGGCCGAATGCCAAGCAGACGCTCAAGACCTATTACGAAGTGCCGGTGGACATCATCGAGGATCACGAGCAACTCATGGGATGGGCCGAGCAGGCGGCGGGTCACGCGAGTCGCGCGGTCGGGTGAGGGTGAGGCTCAGGAGGTCTTGATCACACCGGTGCGGTCAACGAAGAAGGTGTCGACTTTGAGGTCCGGGAACCGGGCCAGGATGTTTTTCTGAATCTTCCGGTGTTCCGCCTGATGGAATTTGAACTCCTCATCGGCGTTCTTGTTGAACCGCTCGAACCCGCCGTACGCCCCGCAATCATGGTGTGTGAAGAGCAGACACCGCCCGATCTTGTGTAGGCGGATCGATTTTTCGATCCGGTGCATCATGAACTCGAAGTCATGCTCCACTTCAGGCGAGGCGAACACCTTCGCGCCCCCGGCCACGGCGACGGGGTCGTAGCGAAAGATGCCCATGAACTTGAGAAAATCCGTCGTGGTCTGCCAGAAGCCCTCGTCAAAGCAGCGCAGGACGAAGGCTTGCGCTTCGTAGCGATCGGCTTGAGGTTCCTGCACAAAGAGGTATTTCGATTCCTCCGTTTTCGACGGAGCATCCTCGGGATGGGTTGAGCCGCTGAGCCGCGCGGCGTGGTGCAACGCATCCAGTCGCCGCCGATAGTGGTGCCCCGGCCGCACCAACTTGAGCACCCCCAGCCCGCCGAGCACCTCCGTCACAGCCGGCTGCATGCCGACGAAAAACAGATGCTGGCCATGCGCCTGCACCATTCGCAGCATGTCCTCGACCGCGAGGGCTGCCGTCCCGTCGATGACCGGCACCCCTGAGAGATCGAGGACCACGCATTTGAAGCTGGCGAACTGGCGGACCCCCTCCAGCCGGCGCACCATGTCCTTGGCTGATCCGAACCCCATCGGGCCGTCGATGTGAATCAAGACGATCCGGCCTTGATTGCGGCTCAGAACCGCGGCCTCCTCTTCGCGTAACGGTGCCTCTTCGGTCGGCGCGGTGATCACCTTCAAGTTGGCGAGCTCCAGGTCCGCCATGCTCTTGACGAAGAACAGGCTCGCCAGCACCATGCCGAGCCCGACCGCCGTGATGAGGTCGACCAGGACCGTCGTAAGCAGGACGATTCCCATGATCAGCACATCGGCCCGAGGAGCTTGAAACATATGCCTCAGGAACCGCCAGTCTATGATGTCCACGCCCACTTTCAGGAGAATCCCGCCGAGCACGGCCAACGGAATGTGTTCGACCAGGGGGCCGGCTCCCACCAGGATGGCCAACAGGACGAGCGCATGGAGCGCGCCGGAAATCGGCGTCCGCCCTCCGGTGCGGACGTTGACCACAGATCGCATGGTAGCCCCCGCTCCGGGGAGCCCTCCGAAGAAACCGGATACCATATTGCCCACGCCCTGCCCGATCAGCTCGCGGTTCGAGTCATGCTGGGTCCGAGTCATGTTGTCGCAGACCAGCGAGGTCAACAGGCTGTCGAGGCCGCCGAGGAGAGCCAGGACCACCGCCGCCCCGATCGCCGACGTGATGACGTCCAGACGCAAGGTCGGCACGATCGGGGTCGGAAAGCCATGGGGAATCGTCCCGATCCCCGGCGCGTTCGGGAGGAACAGCGCAGCGATTGACGTGCCCGCGAGCAAGGCGAGCAGCGGGGGAGGCACCAGTTTGCCGATCCGCTCGGGCGTCAGATACACGAAGCCAAGGGCCAGAAGCCCTACGACGACCGCATCGGGAACCGGATCGGCAAAGAACTCGGGGAGCGCCGTCAGCGTCGCTAAGACCCCTTCCGGCTTCGCGGCGTGGCCGACCAGCGGCCCGAGTTGCAGAATGATGATGATGCAGCCGATGCCGCTCATAAAGCCGGAGATCACCGGATAGGGCACGAGGGTGATATACCGCCCGATCCCGCTGACTCCCAACAAG
>JAHFEU010000197.1 GCA_023248295.1 Nitrospirota bacterium
GCCCAAGCCGACCACGACCAGCCCAAATGGAGGCCGGTCGGTGAGGCGGGAGAAGCCAGGCGGTTGGCGGCCATCTCAGTGCCGGACGGGATGGTCCTGGTGCCAGCCGGTTGGTTTCTGATGGGCAGTGACCCGCACGGGGATGCTGACGCCGGTCCGCAGGAGCAGCCGCAGCGGCGGGTCTATGTCAAGGCATTCGACATCGACCGCTATGAAGTCTCGAATGTCCATTTCCTCAAATTTGTGCTGGCTACCGGCACGACAGGGCCTCCGTACTGGAAGGCTGACCCGTTCCCGGACAAGATGGCCGCCCATCCCGTGATCGGCGTCAGTTGGCGGGAAGCCGATGCCTATTGCCGTTGGGCGGGCAAGCTCTTGCCGACCGAGGCAGAATGGGAGAAGGCAGCGCGCGGACCTGACGGCCGCATTTTTCCGTGGGGAAGCCAGCCGGCCGGATGGTTGCGGAGCAACATCGCCCATCCGGGTTCGAAGCGGGGATTGAAGTATCCGCCGCTGGCAAACGTGGACCGGTACGATCGCGGCGTGAGTCCCTACGGGGCGTATCAAATGGCCGGCAACGTAGCCGAGTGGGTTGCCGACTGGTTCGACCCGGAGTACTACCAGGC
Organism: Nitrospirota bacterium; assembly: GCA_023248295.1. Lineage (GTDB taxonomy): Bacteria > Nitrospirota > Nitrospiria > Nitrospirales > Nitrospiraceae > 40CM-3-62-11. The sequence continues at coordinate 627 of JAHFEU010000197.1, forward strand.
GGCACCCAGCCATAACCCGACCGGTCCGCCGTCTGGCGACCAGCGTGTGTTTCGCGGCGGCTCCTGGAACGAAGATCCCGAGGTGGCGCGCTCCGCGGGCCGCGGCGCGCTCGCCCCCGATCACCGCAGCTACCTGATCGGTTTCCGCTGCGCACGCGATGTGCAGGAGATGGCCGGCGCGCAGGGCCGGCCGGCATCCCAGGCTGTCACGGAGTCGTCGCCCTAAGCGAGATCCCTCTCAGACCCTTCATGTTCCGGAGGCGACGGCGCACCGACAGGTTCCAGAGGCACAGTGATGGAGAGTGCGACCGTCAACGTGGACCAGAGCATTCAGCGCGCCATTGAGGATCTGGACTTCGACGGGATGCTCCGCACCTACCGGGACCAGAACGAGTTCATCTTTCTGGATCGCTTCCTCCCTCCGGGGGTCATGGACCAGTTCCTTTCTGAGGTGGAACGAGTGAGGCCGGAAGTGAATCGAAATTATATCCCCGGGCACAAAAAGGGAGGGAGCGTGAGCTTCTATGCTCTCCTCAGCAAGGCGCCGGCGATCCTCGACCTCTATCGGTCCTCGGCGCTGCTCGCGTTCTTGAGCCGGCTTGTAGACGCGCCCCTGATGCTGTGCCCGGAAGATGATCCCCATTCCTGCGCTCTGTATTTCTACACGGAGCCGGGTGACCATATCGGGTTTCACTACGACCATTCGTATTACAAGGGCAATCGCTATACGGTCCTGATCGGACTCGTCGAGAGGTCCCAGTCCTGCCGGCTTGTCGCCCGGCTATACAAAGGCCAGCCGAGCCGGGAAATTCGCGAAATGCGAATCCCAATGGAGTCGGGCTCAATGGTCGTCTTTAACGGAGACAAGCTCTGGCACGCGGTCACTCCGCTTGAAGCGGGAGGAGAGCGTGTCGTCCTCACGCTGCAGTATGTCACGGACCAGCGCATGGGGCCGGTCAAGCAGCTCTTTTCGAACATGAAGGACGCCTTTGCGTACTTCGGACCGGCGGTCTTCCTGCGACGAAGGCCGGCGCATAAGCGGGGTTGACCTCGTCCTTCCATCCGCTCCGCGCCTGACCCTTTGACGTTCGTGGAGTAGCCCCGTGCCCCTGACCGTCAGAATACCGGAGACGGACGATGCCTTCTTGTCGACCGCGATTCCGCTGGCCCGTCTGGCTCCTGCGTATGCTCTCCTCGGCAGTAGCGGCACGGAGAAGCTTCACGTTGCGACCCTTGATGATCTGGAACAGTCGATTGACCTGGCAGTGCGACTGGTCGACGCGGTCATCGGTCTTCCACGTGTCCAGGTTTCGATCGATCACCGGCCTATCGCGAACCTGACGAAGTTTTTGAGCACGCTCCTTTGTTACCGAGAGAGTCTCGGCGAGCGGGACAAAGCGGCCTACTGCGATCGTCAAGCGGATAGGGTCGGCCAAGCTGCCGGGTGCCCTGTCTGGACCTGCCAGGCGCGCTGCCCGTTCATCTGTACCCGTTGTTTACAAGTGGTCCGTCGGGAAGGCGCCCCACCAGTGACCGACCAGCTCAAAGCCATTGCGGTGTCGGCGGAAGTGGACTGGTGCCCAAACTTGCGACTACCGTGAGGCATCAGGCTGAAACCAGCCAGACGTTGGGCAGGAGAAGTAAGGAGTTCGGTTTATCCTTTACCGTTTACCTTTCTCTGAGAGGGCAATTCCACCAACTCAAAAGCTGATAACTATGATTTTCCACCTCGAGGCCGGTCGAGCCCACATGCGTACCAATCCAACCAAAGGAGGACAGCATGGGCAGGGACAGGCACAGAGGATGGACAGAGGGTTTGAAGATCGCGGCGCTGCTGGCCTCGACTATCATGGTGGGTGCTTTTCTACCATCGTTCGCGATGGCTCATGAAAACCAAGTGTTCTTTCGGGGCGGCGGCGCCTTCATGAGTAGCAATCGAGCCAACGAACTCTTTACCGATGCTAGGAATCCAATTGGGTCAGGGTTCAATGATGGCGGCCAGGGCTACTACGTCGGGGCCGGGTTGGATCTCCTGATGCATAAGAACTTCCTTGGCATGGAAGGCATGTCGTTGCTCGGGGAGGTCGCGCTCGAATTCAAGCGGTTCACTTCAAAGACGGTCACGAACACAGGCAACTTAGGGGTCACGACAGCCTGCCCGATTGGTGCGCCGGCTGGTGCGCTATGCGTGACATCGACAGCGCCTAGCCAGCTCCAGATCACCATGCTCACGGTGGATGTCGCGCCCAAGCTGAAGTTCATGGAAAAAAGCAAGTTGCACCCTTGGATCATTCCGATCGGGCTGGATTTCCACGTGATCAGTCCCCCGTCCAATCAGACCAATTATCTGGATATTGGCGTGCAGTTCGGGGCCGGCATCGAGTACGCCATTTGGGGACCCCTCAACCTCGGAGTGGATGGACGCTATCACCTCACTGCAAACATGACCAATACGGTCAACAACTTCGGCACGGTCGGTGCGTATGTGGGAATAGGCTTCTAGCCTATTGCCCCTTTCGTCCTAGGCTTGTTGATGGAGCCACCCCTCCTGGTGTATTGGGAAGTCACCTGGCGCTGCAACCTGCGCCGTGCGCATCGCCGCACGCGCTCGTCGCTTTCCGTTAGAATAGCGGGAGAGTATGTCCGACACACGCGCAGCGCGTGAGACCAGGAGGAGACCAGCATGGAAGTCCGCAGCAAGACCTATACGTACCGCACTTCGGTTCGATGGACCGAGCGCAAGATAGGCGTCATCGCTTCAGTGGGCAAGCCCGAGGTCCAGGTGGCCACCCCGCCGGAGTTCAAAGGCCATGAAGGGATCTGGT
>JAHFEU010000198.1 GCA_023248295.1 Nitrospirota bacterium
ACGCACGTGGGTGACCCCGTGGCTATGGGCATCGTCACGAAGCTTGCTCAACCGGGAGGCAACCTCACCGGCATCTCGAGCCTCACACTCGAACTGGTGCCAAAACGGCTGGAGGCTCTAAAAACGCTGGCCCCGACCCTGCGCCGCGTCTGGGTCATCTATGACCGTTACGATGAGACGTCCATCGTAGCGTTCGTGAGGGCACAGCAAGCGGCACCGCGCTTGAAGCTGGAATTGGTACCGAGGGCGGTGGACAGTTCGCAGCAGCTCAGGCAAGCCCTTCACGAGCTTCGAGCGGGCGATGGTCTGCTCGCCCCAGACATCGACACGCTGGATATTCCCGCCGGTATACTGGAGGCGTCACTAGAGTCGCGCATGCCGGCGGTCTTTCCGGCGGATCTTTGGCTGAGCCACGGCGGTCTCGTATCGTACGGGCCTGACTATCATGCCCAGGGAGTCCAAGCGGCGCGGTTGGGCGCCAGGATCCTCCGTGGGACGCGGCCTCAGGATTTGCCTGTCGAAGGCGCCGACAAGATCGACCTCACCGTCAATCTCAAAACCGTAAAGCTCCTCGGGCTGACAGTCCCTCGCAAGATCCTCATCCGGGCAGACAAGGTGATCCGATGAAAGACCAAGCGGTGAGTCAGCCTCGGCGCCGCCTCTTCCAAAAGTACGCGCTGCTCTTCGCGACGGTGGTCGGCGGAGTGCTGCTGGCAAGCAGTCTGATCGAAATCTATTTCTCCTACCAGGAAAACAAGACGACTCTGGTTCGCATCGAGCGGGAGAAGGCTGTGGCCGCGGCGACGACGATTGAGCAGTTCGTCAAGGAGATCGAACGCCAGCTCCGTTGGAGCACCCAGTACCTGGCGGACTCGCCTGCCGAAGCGCTGGAGCAGTGGGAGCTTGACTATCTCCGACTTCTTCGCAACGTGCCGGCGATCGCCGAGATCAGTCATCTCGACGCGGCAGGCAAGGAACAACTTAAAGTCTCCCGACTGGCCATGGACGTGATCGGGAGCCAGGAGGATTTCTCTCGGGAGCCGAAGTTCATCGAGCCGAAGTCGGGAAAGACGTACTTCAGTCCGGTCTATTTCCGCAACGAGTCGGAGCCGCACATAACCATTGCCGTGGTAGGAAACGAAGGGGACGCGGGGGTGACCGTGGCCGAGGTGAATTTGAAATTCATCCGGGATGTAGTGTCCCAGATTAAGATCGGCAAGGCCGGGCATGCGTACGTGGTGGACTCCCGTGGCCATCTCATCGCCCACCCGGACATCAGCCTGGTCTTGCAGAAGCGAGACCTCTCCTCGCTTTCCCACATGCGAACCGCGCGTGTGAGTCGCCCGACTCTGAGTGGTGAGCAGGACGAAGCCACCATCGGCCGAGGGCTTCTGGGAGACCAGGTGCTCACCGCTTCAGTCCCCATCGCCGCTCTGCAGTGGCTGGTCTTCGTGGAGCAGCCTCTTACCGAGGCGTTCGCGCCTCTCTATTCCGCCATTGTTCGGAGCGCTGTGCTTGTGATCGCGGGGCTTGGGCTCTCGATCCTGGCGAGCCTAGTCCTCGCCCGGAAGATGGTGACACCCATCCGCTTATTGGAGAGTGGGGCGGCGAGGATTGGCGCGGGAGATCTCGGCCATCGCATCGAAGTCCGTACCGGAGACGAACTAGAGGTCATGGCTGACCAGTTTAATAGCATGGCTGCCCAGCTCCAGCACTCCTATGCCAATTTGGAACAGAAAGTCGAGGAAAGAACCCGCGAGTTAAGCGAAGCGGTCGAGCAGTTAAAAGCATTAGGAGAGGTCAGCAGGGCCGTAAGCTCCACCCTGGAACTCAAGAAAGTGCTTGACACCATCGTGTCGCACGCCGTTCAGCTCTCGGGGACCTACGCAGGTATCATCTACGAGTACGACGAGGCGACGCAAGAGTTTCACCTCCGGGCCAGCTATCGGATGGAAGAGGAGCTGGTCGAGGCCTATCGGGCAACCCCAATCCGTCTCGGCCAGGGGGCTACTGGGCGGGCGGCCGTAACGAAGGTGCCGGTGCAAGTTGTCGACCTCCTGGATGAGCGGGAGCAAGCTGCCACTCGGATACGCCCCATTTTGGCTCGGCATGGCTATCAATCTCTCCTCGCAGTGCCGCTTCTTCTTGAGCAGAGGATTATGGGTGCCTTGACGGTTTACCGTCATGAACCGGGCCGCTTTGCGCCAGAAGTTGTGAATCTCCTCCAGACCTTAGCCACGCAGTCCGTCATCGCTATTCACAACGCGCGCCTGTTTCGGGAGATCGAGGACAAGGGCGAACAACTCGAAGCCGCCAGCCGCTACAAGTCAGAGTTTCTGGCGAACATGTCCCATGAGCTGCGTACCCCTCTCAACGCAGTCATCGGCTACAGTGAAATGCTCCAAGAAGAGGCGGAAGATCTGGGGCAGAAGACATTCATCCCGGATCTCCAGAAAATTCACGGGGCTGGCAAGCATCTGATGTCGCTGATCAACAATGTCCTGGACCTGTCGAAGATCGAAGCCGGCAAAATGGATCTCTACCTGGAGAATTTCGAAGTCGTGCCGATGGTTCAAGAGGTTGTCGCGACGGTTAAGCCGCTTGTAGAGAAGAATGCCAATACCATACAGGTCAACTGTGCCGACGGCCTCGGGGCGATGCGGGCCGACCTGACCAAGGTCCGCCAAATGCTTTTCAATCTACTCAGCAATGCCTGCAAATTTACGGAGCGAGGTACGATTGCGCTTTTGGCCGACCGTGCGAGGGTGGACAGCGGGGACTGGATCAATTTCCGTGTATCCGATACCGGCATCGGCATGAGCCCGGAGCAGATAAGTAAACTTTTCCAAGCATTCACTCAGGCTGATACGTCTACTACACGGAAATATGGCGGGACAGGTTTAGGACTAGCCATCAGCCGAAAATTCTGCCAGTTGATGGGTGGCGAGATTACGGTAGAGAGCTCGCCGGGACAGGGATCGACGTTTACGATCCGGCTTCCTGCCGAGGTGGTTGAATCCAAGGTCAGCCAGATGCCTCTTTTAAAAGAACTCGCTCCCATTACCCCGGAGGCTTCAGCAGGGGCACCCACCGTGCTCGTCATCGATGACGACCCTACGGTGCACGATCTGATGCACCGGTTCCTTAGCAAAGAAGGGCTGCAGATGATAACCGCTACCAGCGGTGAGGAGGGGATTCGGCTGGCAAGGGAACTGCACCCTGCCGTGATTACCTTGGACGTGTTGATGCCAGGCATGGATGGCTGGGCGGTCCTGACGGCGCTGAAGGCTGATCCTGTTCTGTCTGAGATTCCGGTAATTATGCTTAGCATAATGGACGAGAAAAATATGGGCTATGCGCTCGGCGCAGCCGACTATCTGACCAAGCCCATCG
>JAHFEU010000124.1 GCA_023248295.1 Nitrospirota bacterium
GCACGCGCCCCTGTTGTCCCTGGACCGGCCGGGCTTTGCCCTCTCCGCCAAGGGATATTCCTATGTCGTCATGCTCACCGGGTTTTATTTGGACACTCACGCATCGGAAGGCTTGGGTGATCACGATCCCATCCCAGAAGACGAGCGCGATCTCATCCTAGAACTGGTGCAGAGGCCCTTTCTTTCCGACATTCTCCCCAAACTGTCTTCCGACGATCAGCGGGAGCTGTCCCGTGCGATCGCGCTGATGCTCGCCGGCACAGCTCCGTTGAACGGACAGGCCGAGGAATTCTCCCGGATCGAGCGGCTGGTTCCTCCCGGTTTCGACAAACACTTCTACTATCGGTTGGGAGCGGAGGCCATGGGCCGGCATCCCAACGAGTTGCGCAAGGCGGTCGCGGCGGTGGATTTCGTACGTCACCGATCGGCCGCGGCGCATCACCAGGCCTTGGTCGGCATCTACCGGTCTTGGCCCTTGGGTGCTTCCCTTGACGCGAGCCCTGAAGCGCGTGCCAACTCACCGGTTCCCGTGGCTCCGGAGTTGTCACCACATTACTGGCGAGCCCTCGGCTATCTGGCGGGCCGGTACTGGTACTCCACCGATCAATCACCGAGCCAGCTCAACGCCCACCTGCAAGCGTTCGTGCCGCGGCTCGATCCTTCGGTGCAGCGATATGTCCTCCAAGGCGTCGGGGAACTCCTGTGTACTCGCCTCATCATGACTTCTTGGGTCCGGCCTGCCGAGATGCCGCCAGTCCTGCTGGAGCGCTTCCCTGAAGTCTTTCAAGAAGGCCTCTTGGAAGGCTGGGGGATGGAACTGGGCGAAATCGACCTCTTTTCCGTGAGTCCCTGGCAAAATCAGGCGAGTCGATATTGGACGGCATCGACGAAGGGATTAGCAGCGAGGAGCCTCATGTCCGTTCAGCAGGGGAAAGCGCAATTTGACGCGCTCTTCGAGGGACCAGGCACGAGCGCGCTGTTGCCAGCTCTAAGCCAATGATGACGCCGTCAGGCGATGCCCGAGCTGCGGACGGCAACGTGACCTCCCAAGTGGGTACGGGAGGGGCGCGTTTCGCGGGGCCCCCTCCCGCGATAAACGTCTCGCTTGGCGCGCTCCTTCTGCTGTTCGTCGCGAGCCGTCTCCTGTACTTACTGCTGGTCGAGCCAGGCTCCCTGTTCATCTGGCCAGGCGACGAACTGTACCGGGGCACCATCGCTCACGAACTCGTCACGGGGCTTAAAATGCCCTTCACCGAGTACCGCCCGAATAACTATGAGGGAGGACCGTTGGTGATCGGGGCCCTCGCCGCAGGGTTTTTCCTGCTGTTCGGGCCGACCGTGTTCGCCCTGAAGCTCGCTCCGCTCTTGCTGTTCACGCTCGCGCTGGCCTTCTGGTACTGGACCATCCGGCGCGCGGCCGGCGAGCGGGTGGCTAGGTCCTTCGCCATCCTGTTCTGTTTCTCGCCGCCGCTGTTTACCGCCTACTCCGTGGCCGCACTCGGTACTCATTCAGAAGGAATTGTGTTTTCTGCGCTGACGGTGTTGCTGCTCTTCAGAATGCTCTCCGATGAGACGGGCTCGCTGGCTTTCCCTGCGCTCCTGGGACTCACCGCGGGGGTCGGGCTCTGGTTCGGCTATGCCTACGGTCTCACCCTCCTGGCCCTGCTGGGGTTTTGGTTCTGGCACGACACCGGGATGCTCTGGCGAGCGCGCTTCGCGTGGTTCGCCCTGGGCTTTGGCGTGGGCTTTTCACCATGGATCATCCTGAACGTGCAGACTCACTTTGCCGGGCTCATGATCCACAACATCAACGTGTGGGAGCACTTCGGAGTCGACCATCTGTGGGACGGCTTGTCCCATCCCCGGAGACTCGCCCCGGTTGAATTCTTGGCCACCATTGCGTCCGATGAGTCTTCGGATCTCTACCGACGGGCCGTGAACCTGCTCTACTCACTGCTGTATCTGGGCCCCATCCTGACCGCCGGCGTCTTGCGTCGGAAGACAGTCCGATCTGACCCGGCCGGAGCCAGACCGACCCGACGCACGCTCGAAGGGTTTGGCATTCTGTACGTCGTCGTGTTCGCCCTGGCCGTGCAATTCAGCGATTTCAGGGCCGCCTGGTACCACCTGCCGGCCTATCCCTTCCTGTTCTTGTTCGTCGCCCACTCGCTGGCGCGCTGTCAGGACCTGGTCCCACGTGTCCAGTGGAAGATCCAGACCGTCTTCCTCGCCAGCGTGGTCGTGTTAGGCCTTGGGGCGCACGCGCCCCTGTTGACTCTGGACCGGCCGGGCGCTGCCCTCTCCGCCAAGGGATATTCCTATGTTGGCATGCCGACGCTTTATTTGGACACTCACGCATCGGAAGGCTTGGGTGATCACGATCCCATCCTAGAAGACGAGCGCGATCTCATCCTAGAACTGGTGCAGAGGCCCTTCCTCTCCGACATCCTCCCCAAACTGTCTTCCGACGATCAGCGGGAGCTGTCCCGTGCGATCGCGCTGATGCTCGCCGGCACAGCTCCGTTGAACGGACAGGCCGGGGAATTCTCCCGGATCGAGCGGTTGGTTCCTTCCCCTGCTGCCCCACATTTTTACTACGCGCTAGGATTGAAGGCGATGGGCCAGTGTCGGAACGATGTTGAGAAGGCGGTTACCGCGGTACATTTCTTACAACAGCGATCAATCGCCTGGCATCAACTGGCCTTGGTCGGCATCTACCGGTCTTGGCCAAGGGCTGCCGCCCTTGACAGCAGCCCTGAATCGCTCGCCAACTCACCGGCTCCCGTAACCCCGGAGTTGCAGCCGCATTACTGGCGAGCCCTCGGCCATCTGGCGGGCCGGTATTGGTACGACACCGATCGATCACTGAGCCAGCTCAACGCCCACCTGCAATCGTTCGTGCCGCGGCTCGATCCTTCGGTGCAGCGATATGTCCTCCAAGGCGTCGGGGAATTCCTGTTTACTCACCTCATCATGACTCCTTGGGTCCGGCCTGCCGAGATGCCGCCAGTCGAGCTGGAGCGCTTCCCCCACGCCTATCACCAGGGTCTCCTGGAAGGCTGGGGGATGGAACTGGGCGAAATCGACCTCTTTGCCGAATTTCCCTGGAAAAGTTCTGAGAGCCTATTTTGGATAACATCAACGAAGGGATTAGCAGCGAGGAGCCTCGTGTCCGTTCAGCAGGGGAAAGCGCAATTTGACGCGCTCTTCGAGGGACCGGCCGTGAAAGCGCTGGAGCCGCCTCGCCCCGCTCGTTAACACAAGGCAGGCAGGAACCGCCTCGGCATTGTTGTCATGGCCATCCGAGGCGACCGGTAGCCGCTCGACCGCCTTCGGGCGAGGCGGATCCCGGTGACGCGCTGTTACCGGGCGTGCTGACAACCGAGCCTGGGGGACGCTTGACAACCTGAGAGAAGACAGGTATCAACCTGTTCGGGCAACCATTCCTTGAGGTTGTGCCCAGGACAGGTGCAGCAACCGTCGACCTGACCGATGAAGAGAATGATTGTCACAGGATCATCCGGTTTGGTCGGGTCCGAAGTGTGTACGCACTTCGATGCCCTGGGGTGGAGCATTCACGGTCTCGACAGCAGCCAACGCGCGGTCTTTTTGGGACCAGAGGGCGACACGCGGTGGAATCAAAAACGGCTACAGGAGACCTTGCGACGATTTACCCACCATGAGCTGGATATTCGAGACAGGCAAAGCATTCTCCGTTTGGTTGCCGAGATCAAACCGCATGCCCTCGTGCACGCCGCAGCCCAGCCCAGTCATGATCGGGCCGCCTCCATCCCCTTCGACGATTTCGAGACCAACGCGGTGGGCACGCTCAACCTGCTTGAGGCGGTTCGTCGGTCCTGTCCGGAAGCCGTGTTCGTGCACCTCTCGACCAATAAGGTATATGGGGATGCCCCGAACCGTATCAAGCTCAAGGAGCTCGCCACCCGTTGGGACTACGATGACCCGCTTTACGCGAACGGCATTGCCGAAGACTTCCCGATTGACCAATCCACGCACTCGCTGTTTGGGGCGAGCAAGCTGGCTGCCGACATCTTGGTGCAAGAATATGGCCGCTATTTCGGGATCCCGTCCTGCTGCCTACGATGCGGGTGCGTGACCGGCCCGAATCAGTCCTGCGGCGAACTCCACGGGTTTTTGAGCTACCTAATCAAGTGCAACGTGGAGGGAGGCCTGTACACGGTGTTTGGGTACCGGGCCAAACAAGTTCGAGACAACATCCACTCCTTCGACGTAGCACGATTCATCAAAGAATTTGTGGCCAAGCCCCGTTGCGCAGAAGTCTACAATCTCGGTGGCGGACGGGAAAACTCCTGTTCCATCCTTCAGGCCTTCGCCAGAGCCTCCGAGATCACGGCCCGTCCCATGCGATACGAATACCAAGAGAAGAATCGGGACGGAGATCATGTCTGCTATATCTCCAATCTCACCAAATTGAAATCACACTATCCCGGATGGCAGATCACCAAGGGGCTTGACGACATTTTCCGAGATATTGCGGAAGGGTGGAAAGGTCGAATGGTCTAAGAGGTGGCCCAATCAGAGAGACTGGTCGTCATGAGGTCGCCCAGCCTGAGCGTGTCTTCGAGGCCCTCCGGCTGCCGTGACCGTTGGGAGAACCGGGATGAGAGCACCCGAACGCTTATCAAAACTGAGTCTCATCATCCCCGCCCGCGATGAACAGGATGGCCTCGCGACGACCATCGAACATATCACGGACGAGCTGAGCCCGCATCAGGTGCCGTATGAGATTGTGGTGGTCGATGACGGCAGCACAGACCGGACCTGGCAGGTCCTGACCGAACTTGAGAGTCGCTTCGCTCTCCTTCGCGCGATGAAAAACCCAGGCCCTTACGGGTTTGGCCGAGCGCTCACGTACGGCCTGGAGCGCATGGCTGGCGACGCCGCCGTCATCATGATGGCCGATGATTCCGATGACTGCGCCGACGTTGTGCGCTACTGGCACAAACTAAACGAGGGATTTGACTGTGTGTTCGGGAGCCGTTTCATGGAAAGAGGATGCGTGACCGGTTACCCCAGGCTGAAGCTCCTCCTGAACCGGCTGTTCAACCGGTCCCTCGTACACCTGTTCCGCATCCCCCTCGACGACACCACGAACGGCTTCAAGGCCTACCGGAAGCGCGTACTGTTCGGCTGCCAGCCATTCCGCTCAGCCGGCTTCGAGTTGAACGTGGAGCTGCCGCTCAAGGCCATCCTCCGGGGATATTCCTGGACCGTGGTCCCGGTGACTTGGCGGGGCCGTCGGTCCGGCACCTCGAAGTTCTGGCTGCTCCGGGAGGGTTTCCACTATGCGATCACCGCAGCGGCTCTGTGGCTGGAGCACCCCCGCAGTCCTGCAGTTCGGGTGCCACAGCCATGACCGTGCCGCCGCGACTTCGCAGGCTGCTGAGATCGCTTCTTGACCCGCTGACCGTGCTGGTTCTGGTAGCGCTGGCCTACTAAGGTCAACGCGCTCTCTGTCTATGCGGACTTGGATAGCTCCTACCGGTTCGCCTTCAACTACTTCTTCGCGAACGCTGTTGTGATCGGGAAAGAGATTATTTTCACATACTGACCTCGTGCCTTTTTGACGTGTTCGCAACCGGTTGGCAATAATTTGCCGACGCAACGCCGTGGCAATCTGCTCTTCTGACAACGTGCCCTTCTTCATGGCTTCCCTCCTCAGGTGGAGGGCTCCAGGCTCGCAACCCTTCCAGTTCTGGCTGGTCAACTTTTTCGGGAGAGGGTCAAAGGGCGAAGTGCCAGAATGTTCTCCTTTTCGCCTGTCTACCATTCGAGGGAGCTTACACCGGAGGCTGTTCCCAGAACGGTGAACGGCTCCGGGGAAGACGGAGACGGTTGGGGACCTCTCACATAAATTTGCTTGTGAGACATCCTTTTGCCTGCTCCGGCCGTAGGATAGTATGATGCGCGTCGTGCTTTGCCTACCGCAGGGGTGATCCGCCGACACAGCGCGCATGGAATCGTCGCCCCCAAACGCCTCGTGCATCATCCATCCGGACCTGGTGGCGCGTGTGGCCAACGGGGATCATGAGGCGTTCAGTCAGCTCTATGATCAATCCAGTTCGTTGCTGTTCACGCTCGCGTTGAGGATGCTGGGCGACCGTGATGAGGCGGCCGACCTGCTCCAGGAGGTCTACCTGGAAGTGTGGCAGAAGATCGTCCGGTACAACGCCGCGCGCGGGACGCCGACCGCCTGGCTGGTCACAGTGGCGCGGAGCCGCGCGATTGACCGACTGCGAGCCCGGGCCTCAAGAGGCCATGGAGTGACCGACTCGATTACCGACGCGCTAGCGGCCGAGTTCCCTGACCAGGCCTCCGGCCCGTTCGAGGCCCAGGCAGACCTGGAGCTACGAGCCTTGGTGACGAAGGCCTTGGCGGAACTTCCGGAAGCGCAGCAGCAAGCCTTGGCGCTGGCTTTCTACGAGGGATTATCGCATACGGAGATTGCCGCCCGTCTGAATGAGCCGTTGGGAACGGTCAAGACCCGGATACAGCTCGGCATGAGCAAGCTCAGAATGGCTCTCCGCTCGTGCTGGGACCAGGGATAGCCTGATGGCACATGAGCAATTTGAAGAAGCGCTCCCCCTCTACGCCGCTGGCGCATTGGACCGCGCGGAACACCAGGCGTTAGAGGCCCACCTCCTCACCGGGTGTGCGCCCTGTCATGCGGCGCTGAAGCAGTATCACGCCGTGGCCGGACTGCTGCCGTACGGGCTGCCCGCCGCCGTTGCCCCTCCCGCGCTCAAGGCGCGCGTGATGGCTGCACTCGCTCACGGCTCCGCTCCGGACGTTTCCCGAGCGAATCAACAGACCCGTCCGGGACCGGAGATGAGAGCCGCGCGCTTCGTCTGGCCTTTGCGGAGGTGGGCTCCCTCACCGGCTTTTGCCCTGCTCCTGGTTCTATTGTTGGCTGGAACAGGGGTGTACGCGGTCTCCATGCGCCGGCAGATCGCGACCGAAATCGAGCAACGCCAGCGCGTGGAAACAGCGCTACAGGAAGAGACGGCTCATCTCGCCATGCTCCAGCGACTCATCACCGAGCAGGAGCAAACGCTGGCGGGGTTGCGACAAGAGATCAATCAACGAGTTGGGGATGTGGGCCAGTTAAAAGATACGCTGACCCACCGGGAAGTCGAGCTGGGGCAGTTACGCACGCTCGTGGCGCAACAGGAACAGGAAACCACCATCCTTCGCAAGGCGCTAGCTCAAGGTGATGAGATCTCGGTGTTCCTTCGATCGCCCAGCGTGCAGGTGATCCCGCTGGCCGGCTCCGCAGTGGCGAGATCCGCGGGCGCCCTGTTGCTGTACGATCCGGACAGCAGGAAGGCGTTCTTCTACGCTTTCAACATGCCGCCGCTCGTGGAACGGAAAACGTATCAGCTCTGGGCGATTCTGGATAAACCTGTGAGCGCCGGCACCTTCACGACGGACGCGGGCCACAAAAGCCGGCTGATTATCCGAAACATCCCCGACCTCGCTCGTATCACCAAGTTTGCGGTCAGTGTGGAGCCGGAAGGGGGCCGCCCGCAACCAACCGGCGAGATCTATTTGGTCGGCCAGCTCTGACCTGCCTGGCATCCCGGCGATGCGTGCATGGTTATCAGGACCAGCTCGAGACCGAGAACTTTCGGAGTTGCG
>JAHFEU010000125.1 GCA_023248295.1 Nitrospirota bacterium
GGAGTTGTGCCGGTCTTGGCAGCATGAGGAAGAGCTCCGGGCTCGACGCTCGGTGCCTGACCGCTCTCAGCTCGCTCACCTTCTCGACCTGCCGACGAATCTCCCCCCGGCTGGCTCGCAACCGGACCCCCTGAGCTCTTGGCCGCCGGGATCGAGCCCGTGGCCCTGGAAGACGCGGTGTCCGTCGTTGGGCGGGTGCTGAAGACAGCGGACTGTTCTCTGCTCACGAGCAGCACCAGCCCGAGCAGGGCGACCCCGACTGCTGCAACCGTAATCTTGCGGTTGGCTCTCCTCCGTCGTTCATCCTCAGCCTGCTGCAGCCTGAGACGCTCCAGTTCCCCCTGCCTGCCATAGAAGGCCCCCGCCGACTCCCCAAACCGTCGAATGGTATCCTCTTCATCCATCCCCAGGGAGCGGGCATATGCCCGTACGAACCCCTTGGCGAAGACCTGATCGGGAAGCTTCGCGAAATTCCCTTCTTCCAGGGCCTTCAAGAACTCGGGGTGGATGCGGGTCTTGGAGGCGACCTCCTCCAGCGTCAGCCCCTTGGCCTCCCGAACCTGCTTAAAATATTCACCCACGGAACCCATGATAGTTGGCTACGGCCTCAGTCTGTCGATCAATTTGGCGGCCGCGGCGGCGTACTCCCCTCCCTTGTCCAGACTGGTCACACGGGTCAGCACCTCGCGCGCCTTGGTGTCATACCCGAGCTTATAATACGCCCGGCCTAGCTCAAGCTGGATTCTCGCCGGCGGCACGTTGGGCGGCGTGATGCGCAGCGCATCCTCAAAGGCTTGAGAGGCTTTCTCCATGTCCCCCTCGTGCGCCAAGGCAAGTCCCAAGTTAAACCAAGCGACGTCAGGTGTCACGTACAAAGGGTTGCTCAGCGCCCGACGGTACGACTCGATCGCTTCTGTCCAGCGGTCCTGCAGGGCGAGCATGTCACCCAGGTAGTTATGGGCTTCTGAATAATCCGCATCGATCCGAATGACCTCGCGAAACTCCTCTTCAGCCTGTCGGTATTTCCCTTGCAGGGCATAGAGATGTCCCAAGGAATAGTGCGCTTCTTTGTGCCGTGGATCGGCCTGGATCGCTTTCTGGAATGACACGAAGGCTTGCTGGCGATCAGTGTCCAGGTTTGCGATTCCTTCCTGGTAATACCCCTTCGCCTTCTTGACCTTATCCTCAGTGATGGTCACACATCCTCCGAGCACAAGCATCACGCCAAGGCACAGCGCCATGGCGCACGGGATGAGAACGAGCGGAGCGGAGGACGACCAACCATGAACGCGGTGGCGCGGTGAGACAGCCAGCGCTTCAGGTCGACGGATGCGCGCATGAGGCATGGCAGCGAGTTCCCTTCTCACGAGAGGTCCTCAAAATGCGTCAGGCGCTTGAATTCCCGGAAACGCGCCTCGATCTCTTTGTAGTCGAGCACGCGCAAGCGGTCAAGGCTGAACGCTTCGACGGTAAAGGAGGCCATGACACTTCCAAAGATCATCGCCTGGCGGAGCGACGCCTCGGAAAGATTGCCGGTGGCCGCGAGGTAACCCATGAATCCTCCCGCAAACGTGTCGCCCGCCCCGGTCGGATCCCGCACCTGCTCCAGCGGAAAGGCCGGGGCCCCGAACGTTTGCTTGTGGTTGAACAGCAGCACGCCGTATTCACCCCGTTTGATAATGAGGTGCTTCGGCCCTTTCGTCAAGATGTCCCGGGCTACCTGAACCAGGTTCGGCTGACCGCCGAGCGCTCTGGCCTCGCCGTCATTGACGACCAGCACATCAACCTGCTCCAACACCCGCCACAGCGCCTCTCGCTTGCGATCAATCCAATAATTCATGGTATCGCAGGCCACCAGGAGGGGGCGTTGGACCTGGCGAAGCACGTCGAGTTGCAGCTCCGGATCGATGTTGCCGAGAAACAGCAGGGCGGGCGTCCGGTACCGCTCCGGAATCCTGGGCCGGAAGGTCTCGAATACGTTCGGGCGAGTTTCCAGAGTCCTCGCCTCGTTCAACTGATATGAATACTCCCCTTTCCAGCGGAACGTTTCCCCTGTTCGCTGCTCGAGGCCAGTCAAATCAATGCCCC
Source organism: Nitrospirota bacterium (assembly GCA_023248295.1). Taxonomy (GTDB): domain Bacteria; phylum Nitrospirota; class Nitrospiria; order Nitrospirales; family Nitrospiraceae; genus 40CM-3-62-11. The sequence continues at coordinate 2,089 of JAHFEU010000125.1, forward strand.
GGCTCTTGAGAAACTTGAGATGCTGATCTGGAAAATCCTTCCCCACCACCGCGATCAGGTCGACGGTAGTGAAATAGCTGGCCGCCGTCGCGAAATACGCGGCGGAGCCCCCCAGCACCTCGCTGGCCTCGCCGAACGGGGTCCGGACCGTATCCAGCGCCACCGATCCGACCACTAAAAGCTTGCCCACTCAGTCCCTCCAGAGCGTATGGCTTATGGCGTATGGCCTATGACCGGAGCTCTTGCCATTGGCTATAAGCCATTAGCCATCAGCTCTTCGGCGGGCTCCCAGGTACCGGCCGATCAGGAGCCCCAGCCGCTTGCGCGTTGATGCAGGAATCTGGTCCGGCGCCGTGACGATCGCGTTGGCCAGCGCGTGCCCGCAGCCGCACCGTCGCGCCTCTGCCGCGATGGGCACCACTGCGCGCAGGATCCGCTTGGCCAGCGCCACGTTCTTCCGGAGCGTGTCCAGAATCATCTCGACCGTCACGGATTCCTCACTGCCATGCCAGCAATCGTAGTCGGTCACCAGCGACATCGTGGCATAGCAGAGCTCCGCCTCGCGGGCCAGTTTGGCCTCCGGCAGGTTGGTCATCCCGATGACGTCCACCCCCCATTGCCGGTACAGAAACGATTCCGCGCGCGACGAAAACTGCGGGCCGTCGATGCAGAGATACGTCCCACCCTGATGCACCATGGCGCCCTCCCCGGTCGCGGCCTTGAACAGAGCTTCGGAGAGTGCGGCGCACACGGGATCGGCAAACGCCACGTGCGCGACGATGCCCTCGTCAAAAAACGTGCTGGTGCGCCGTCTGGTCTGGTCCACGAACTGATCGGGCAGCACGACATGGCCCGGTCGCAGCGCTTCCTTCATGCTTCCGACGGCGCTCACGGAGACGACCCTGGTCACCCCAACCGATTTCAGCGCGTAGATATTGGCGCGGTAATTGATCTCGCTCGGCCCGATCCGGTGGCCACGACCGTGCCGGGACAGGAACGCGACCCGTATTCCATCGATCACCCCGAGGATCAGGGCATCCGATGGACGGCCAAACGGCGTGCCGGGGCGTACCTCGTGGATGCGTTCCAGCCCCTCCATGGCGTACAGGCCGCTCCCGCCGATGATCCCGATCTCGGCCTGAGGCTCTCGTTTTGCCATCGCCACCGGCACCTTTCTCAACCCGACGCCGGAACGCTACCCGCCCGCCGAAGTCGCTGCCGCCAGCCTGGTGACCGCTGGCTCGGGGGCCGACCCCCTCGCCGGATGCGACAGAAACCGATGGACGCGCTCCAGAACCCTGGCGGCCGTCTGTTCCACTGATTCGCGCTCACTGATGGACAGCCAGGTGATCTCCGGCTCCTGCCGAAACCACGTGAGCTGGCGCTTCGCGAAATGGCGGGTATCGCGCTTCAGCCGCCGGACCGCCTCGACGCCATCGTAGTCCCCCGCGAGATACCCGGCTATCTGCCGATAGCCCAGCCCTTTCATGGCGCCCAGATGACGCCCATACCCCTTCGCCAGGAGATGCTGCGTCTCCTGGACCAACCCCTTGACCAACTGCGCCTCCACGCGGGCTTCGATCCGCCTGTAGAGATCCTCGCGCTCCCTGATCAGACCGATCAGCAGAGGCGAGTACGACGCGGCATGAGACGCGTGTCGCCGGTGCGCGTCGGACAGGGGACGACCCAGCAGATGATGCACTTCCAGCGCCCGGATGATCTTCACGTGGTCATGCGGATGCAGCCGGTCGGCGGATTCGGGATCCACGCGCGCCAGCGCTTGGTGGAGATAGCCTGCGTCCTTCTCGCGGGCCTCCACCTCCAATCTCTCGCGAAAGGTCCAGTCCGCGGACGGTCCCGCCCAAAGTCCTCGGATCAGCGCCCGCACGTACAGTCCCGTCCCCCCCACCACCAGGGGGATCTGTCCTGCGCCGTGCAACCGCTCGATCTCGGCGAGCGCATGTTTGCGGTAGAGACCGACGTTGAACGGCTGATCCGGCTCCACCAGATCGATCAGCCGGTGCGGTACGCCTTTCCGCTCCTCAGGCCCCGGTTTGTCCGTTCCGATATCCATGCCCCGATACACCTGCCGGGAATCAGCCGTGAGCACCTCGGTCCCCAGCGCTTTCGCCACGAGGATCCCTACCTGACTCTTCCCGACCGCCGTCGGACCGACGATGGCGACTAGCGGCTTCAACCGCGTTTTATTGCTCACGTCCTTTGAAGCGGCCCCCTTATCAACACTCAGTTGCACATCAACTCCTTGAGGAGCGACGCCCCAGCCATCCGATATACCTCCCATGGCCCCTCGGATGGAAGGGGTGGCCTGGCTGATCCCCTATTGCGCGCGTCCAGCGAGCACTTTCCGAAGTGCGCGATGCGCGAGCACGGGGGATTAGCCAGGCCGCCCCTTCCTCTCCGCCCTTCCCAAGCCGAGGTTACCACTACGCCCGCCCGAAAATGCGCGCCAGTTCCTCCGCCGGCAACCGCAGGGCGATACGTCGCCCGTGCGGGCAGGTCATCGGCAGGCTCTCCTCCACCCAGTCTTCGATCAGCCGCTTGCTTTCCGACGGCTCCAGCGCGCGACCGGCCCGCACCGCCCCGTGACAGGCCAGGGACGCCAACACCGGCCGGACGCGTGTTTCGAGCGACGACGCCGCGTTCCACTGGGCGAGATCCTCGACGAGATCCTGAACAAGGGTGGAGTAATCGAACTGCCCAAGCAGCGCCGGGACGGCCCGGATCACGAATGAGTTGGACCCGAACAACTCCAACTCCAGACCAAGCGTGGCCAAATCCGCCAGATGCTGTTGCAGGAGCGTCGCGCCATGGGGCGGCACGTCAACCGGCTCCGGAATGAGCAAGGGCTGCGACTGCACGCCGCGCGCCTGCCAGGCCCGCCACAACCGTTCGTACAGCACCCGTTCATGCGCGGTGTGCTGGTCAATCACGTGGAGCTCCGATCCCACCTGGGCAACCAGGAACGTCCGGCCGATCTGCCCCATCGGAATCACCTCACAGCCCGGACCGACCAGATAGGTCTGCGCGTTCTCCCCGACGGTCGTCGCCATCGGCCCGTCGCCTCGACCAAGGACATGAGCCATCGTCTGTTGTGCGGACGGTCGCATCGAGTCAGGAGCCTGCTCTCCTGCAGCCGTACTTCCATGCGGGGGCCAGTCGCCCCGGCCGTCGGCCGTGAGCTGCGCCGGGGCGCGATCCGGCGATCCAGGAGGTCCGGACAGCCCGCTGGGCATCCCCGACTCCTCAGAACCACTACGCAACGCGCCTCGGATCACCTGACGAACCGACTGGTGGATCATGTCCTGGTCGGCAAACCGGACTTCCCGTTTCGTGGGGTGCACGTTCACATCCACCCGGTCCGGGTCCACCGCGAGGAACAGCACGAACACCGGATGCTGTCCTTTCGACAGATGCCCGCCATACCCGTCGGAGACCGCATGCGAGACGGTCGCGTTCTTGACCGGCCGGCGGTTGACGAAGAGATCCTGAGGACTTCGGCCCGCCCGTGCCCGCACGGGATTGACCGTAAAGCCTTCCAGCAGAAACCCCGGTCGCTCCTCCCGCACCCCGATGATGTCTTTCAGAAATCGCGGCCCATAGATTTGCAGGACACGATCCCGGAGAGAAGCCACGGGAGGGTAGTCCAGCACATCCTGCCCGTTGTGCTTGAGCCGAAACTGGGTGCGCGGCCACGCCAGCGCGGCCTGCTGGACGATCTGGCAGAGATGAGAAAACTCGGTCGTGGTCGCTTTCAGAAACTTCTTCCGGGCAGGGGTGTTGAAGAACAGATCCGTGACCTCGATCTGGGTCCCCGGAGCTGCGGCAGCCTCTTCCATTTTGCTGATGGTGCCGCCGGTCATCAGCAGCCGGGTTCCGACGGGCTCATGCCGGCAAGCGGTGACCATCCGCACCTTCGAGACCGAGGCGATGCTGGGCAAGGCTTCGCCACGAAAGCCCAGGGTCCTGATCCCCAAGAGGTCTTCCTCGGACCGCAACTTGCTGGTCGCGTGCCGCTGAAAAGCCAGCAAGGCATCGGCCTGTCCCATGCCCTCGCCGTCATCGGTCACCCTGATCATCCGGCGCCCGCCGTCTGTCACCTCGATGGTGATTCGCGTACTCCCGGCGTCGAGGCTGTTGTCAATGAGCTCCTTCACGACGGCCGCCGGACGTTCGACGACCTCGCCTGCGGCGATCCGGCTGACCACCTCTCCCGGCAGGACCTGGATTTTACCCACACCGCTGGCGACGCTCATCACACAGGCCTCCAGCCATGCCCCCTATCAGCGCGTCGGGTCCCCGGTTCCACGGGCGATGAGTCGGTGCGTCGAGGGAGAGCTACGTCAGGCAGGTCCTCACGCCGCGGCTGGCGAGCTAGCGAGGGGTCGCACGTCATCGGATCTCGGTCAACTTATTTTTCGCGAGCTTGGCCTCATCGGAGTGTGAAAACTCCTCGATCACTCGCTTCAGGAGTCCGCGGGCTCTCTGAGTGTCACCGACTTCGGCAGCGGCCAATCCCAGTTTAAACAACGCTGGAGCGACCTTGTCGCTGCGAGGATATTCATCCACGACCCGTTCAAATGCCTGCATCGCATGCACAAAGTCTCGCATGCTGTAATAAGACTCCCCAAGCCAGTAATACGCGCTCGGAACCAGCGAGGCCGTGGGAAAGTCCTTCAAGAACCGCTGAAACCCGGTCACGGCAAGTTCGAACCGGCCGTCCAGGTAATCATTGTAGGCCAGGTTAAAGGCTGAGGTTGGCGTGATCGCCGGTGTGCCGGGCATCACGAGCCCCGGCCTGGGAGAGTCTGGAAGCCTGGCCGGCTTGGATTGACGCGAGGGCTCACGCGACGCGCTGTCCGGTTTCGAAAGGCCGGCGTGTTCAGTGTCCTCGAGATAGGCCAGCCGTCTTTCCAGATCCGCCAGCCGCGCAGTGAGTTCCTCGAGCCGCTGCCCTTCACCGACGGCTTCCTTCCCCCCTTCGCCGGCCGGTGCCGGTTTCCCTCCCGTGTTCGCTTCCAGCTTCGTCTCCAAGGCCTGGAGCCGGCGCTGCAACGCGTCCTGTTGTTTGCCGGCCTGACTCTGAGCCTTGGCGACGGCATGAAGTTCTTCCCGCATCTCCAGAAAGTCGGCGTGCTTGGCGCACCCGGTTGCGAGCAACGCCAGGACGGACAGCCCGGTCAGGGTCGCAAGAGCCATGGAGACCTTCTTCGCCATGGCGCTTAGCGTGTTTGGTTGAGTTGTGACAACTTGCCCGAGGCCTTGTCGGCCTCCGGCGTCTTGGGGAAGCCGTCCACCACCTGCTTCAGCACCGACACCGCTCGACTTCGGTCATTGAGAGCCAAATAGGCGTACCCCTTCTTCAGCAGAGCGGCGGGCACCTTCTCGCTGGCCGGATAGGCCAGCTTCACACGGTCGAACGCCTCGATCGCCTGCTCGAACTGCTTTTTCCCGTAGTAGCACTCCCCGAGCCAGTATTGGGCATTGGGGGCGAGGGTTGACGTGGGATAGCGCACCAGGAATTCCGAGAAGCCC
>JAHFEU010000199.1 GCA_023248295.1 Nitrospirota bacterium
CATAGCGGCTCCTGCGTTCGACCAACGTTCCGATCGCAGAGCGTCCGCTCTTGCCGACGATCAGGTCGCCCTCCCAATGGCCAGGAACGGCGCGGTCGGCGGCCTCGGCGGGACGGTCGCTGATCATGATCATGTTCTGCAGTCGACCGGTGCCTGAGAGATCGGTCCTCCTGTGCGAGCGCCGCTGTGCACGCCCGGTGCGTAGGCAGGCGACCAGCTCCTTGCGCAGCGCGCCGCGGGCCTGAACGAACAGTGACCGATAGATCGTCTCGTGTGACACACGCATCTCTGGGTCATCAGGGTAGTCGCACACAAGCCGCGCGGCGATCTGCTGCGGCGACCAGTGCTCCGCCAGCCGCCGTTCTACCGCACGACGCAGACGCGGATGCGTGGCCAACTTCGCCGCCTTTGGTCGACGCATGCGGCGCACCGCGGTCTCCTCCGCCCGCCACGCGCGATACATGTCGCGTTTGCCGTTCGATGCGACCTCCCGCGAGATCGTCGAAGGGGCCCTGGCCAGCCGAGCTGATATCTGACGCAGCGAATCGCCTGCGAGAAGACCCCTCGAGAGTTCCTCTCGCTCGGCACGCGATAGCCGCCTCGGAGAACGTTCTTGCGGCCTCGGCGTCAACCCCCCGCTGCGGGCCATGAGCCGCTGAATCGACTCGGTCGAGCAACCGACCGCTGTCGCAGCAGCAGCGAAGGTCTCGCCGTGCGCTACCCGACGTTGAATCTCCAAGTGCTCGGCACCGCTAAGTCGCCTCCCATGATCTCCCCAACGCCGCACTGGGTCACCTCCGCGTAGTCCAGAATCATCCTAGACGTTCGCCCGAGATGTTGCGTCGATCACGTGAGAGCGCCACCACTTGACGGGACACTGCCCTGGTCGACCGACCCCCGATCCCGACTTACACCACTTGCGCCGACACCAGAGTTCCTATCCGTTTGTCATTTCTTGACAAGAAGTCCAAGCCCGTCGGCGCATGCTCGGGCTACCGCAGGGCCGGGCTTTTCTTGCCCGGGCATCTTATCCCAGCCTCCCTTCTCAATGAATTCGGCCCTCGTCCAGCTACTTACTTCCTCGAATTCCTTAAGTTTCTTTTCATGATTGGGTTGCTTCATGAATTGGGCGACGCAGACCGCCGCCTGGCTCGCCAAGACCGCCTTTTCGGTCATCCCTTGGCTAGTGCTGGAGGTTGTCCAACCACCCCACGAGAAGCCGATGATCATTGCGATGACTGCCCCACAAATCAGGCCCCAACCTCCATACTTAATCTTCGCCGCACTTTCTGGTTTCATTGCCAAGACCTCGTTTGAGCCTGAAGCGTTGCATGATATGTTTTGCCCGGGATTCGGCCCTGCTGTTCCCGCGCGCTCCTCACGTCCGACGCCTCTGTCGCCCACGACCGCTCAGCCCCAGCGGAGTTCAAGACCGGAGATTCCTCAGTCTCCCACCAAGCTCTCCTGCTCGACGCACCAGGCTCCGCTTGTGGCGAACCGCCTTGGCCTGGTCCTCAATGTTGGCGAGGAGGGCTGGGTTGTCCTCCCGCTTTAGCCCCTCCCCGATGAGGGCCCGGAGGACGATCTGAAGGCTCACCGGGAGCTTGAGCGCGGTCGTCGCCTTCCCCGCCAGGACCCGAGCCCTGTCCAGGACGTCCTGCGAGAGAATGAGGAGGACTTTCGTCTTATTCTCGAACATCACCATCTCCTGTCGGTTCGGCTGACTCCTGACCGGACGCCCGCACGCCTCCCGCCGAGCATTATATAATTTTTACTTGATATATAACTTATATAATGATATCCTCTAGGATGTCAAGTGAGATCGCGAGGGAGCAAGACCGGAGCACCCGGAATTGGCTGGAGTGGATCGTTCTCGCGGCGGCGGTTCTCGGCGTCTTTATCCTCGGGAATGTCGTCTTCTGCGACGGGGCAGAAGTACTCTCGTATAAAACCCGGCGTCAGGCATGAGGCGCTCTGGGACGATCCGATGTCAGCCGGAGACGCGGGGGCGGCGATGTTCGCAAATAAGATCCGCTCAAGAGGCGGGTGGAGGCTGGGTGGCGTGCTCGCTGAACGCTCGGATGAGCGACGGGCGAGACGCGCTTCGGAGATGCTTCATCGCCTGCGCGCTCGCCTGAACTGATGCTCTACACCGGCGCGAGGAGGCGGATACCGTTCCAATGGCACCGGCTCCCAGCTTACGAGGAGGTGGGGGGATGAGGTGGCTAACGGAGTTCTACAACGAGAGGCGGGGGATCTTGGCGCGTTACGTCATTGAGGCGCCGTTACCAGCGGCGGCGGTCCCGCTGGGCCGGGCTGCGGTTCTCGCGGAGTATCCATCGACTCCGCGAAGAAGCCGGCTGAGCTTGTTCGAGCGGGCCGAGCGCGTCGGGGGCCAAGACGCAAGCGGGTGGGTCCTCTACCGGATCGTGAAGGACAACGGGCAAGGATCAACTGGCGTCGCGCCAGCTCAAGCGACATAGGTGCGCCGACTTGTTCCCTCTTACGCGTCTTCGTCTCAGAGGAATCCGAGCTCTTCTCCAGAAGCAGAAGGTGGGTTAGGCGTGCAGTTTGACGGCCTGTGAGAGCGACACCATTGGTGATCTATGCTCCTGACGGGACCACGAAGAACTCGACGATGGCCACGCCACGCTCCATATCTTCACGCTTTCGTCTCGGGTTTGGCCCGGATGATCGGCCAGGAGGAAGGGATGTTCACGATCCTTTTTAAAAAGCTAAAGCGAGAAGAAGTCCCGCCTCTGAATGAAACACAGCGAACGCTCGTCGAGAAGAAGTTTGAGATTCTCCGGCAGGCGAGCTTCGGGTTCACTCAAGACCGCCTCTTACACATTTCTCAAAAAGAATCTGAAAGGTGGACGGATGCGTGTACCGATGGGCTCCGCAGAAAAATAGCATCGGCTGCACCGCCTCATGTCAAGATCGCGCTGATCGATTTTCCCAAGCTGAGGTGTATTTCGCTCCAGTGTCTTCCTCTGCCGAGGTAAGCTGCACGGCGCCGGGTTAGAGGCCACTCGGTACCGTGTTCCTCTACCGCCCCGAGGATCGTGGCCAACACCGCCACCAGCGCGGCAACGATGGCCACCGCCAGCGCATCATTCAACATGGGACTCTCACCGTCGGCTGCGCGGTGCGGAAATGAAGAGGGTCTCTGAGATTCTGCAGCTCGCGGTAATAATAAAGTGGCGTTGGCCGTTTTCCCTTGAAGCGCAGGTGCTTGAGAAACTCGATTTCCTCCTCGGTCGCATCGCTGCTGAGGGCAGTATCCCGAAGGAATTCTTTCAGACTCGGTTCTTCGTCGAGCCGTGGGTCGGGTTCCCGTTCCAGAAACGCGA
>JAHFEU010000200.1 GCA_023248295.1 Nitrospirota bacterium
GTTGAGAAATTTACTGAGGCTGGCGGTATCTTAGGCTCGCGCAGGGTGAAAACGCAAACCGGCTTCCGAGACGGTGGTCCACGCCGATTAACCCGGATTATTCATGACGGTTCGTCGCGAAATCGCGCAGCCGCGTCGTGAGACGGGCGCGCGGAGGCGCGAGGGAGGGAGGCGTATTCGCTGCAATACGGTGACCGACTGAGCGGCGAGCCCGCCCGCCTGCCCGCTGGAGAACCTGCGGGCAGGCTTGTCGCAGCAGCGGATCCGCGATTGCAGCAGAAGCGTTCATGGATGATCCGGGTTAAGGGGGAACGGCGCTTTTAATCAGCAGTGGCATGCCCTCGGTCCCGGACCAGGCGAGCGATTGCGCGGCTTCTCGGGACAGGGTCAGGCGTAGTCGAGGTCCGGCGGCCTTCTGGCTCGGCGCGACCACGGAACGACCCCAAGAGGCCAAGCGCGTCCACCATTCCCGCAGATGGCTTTTCGCCCAGAGCCAAGGTCGCTCATGACCAGGGGGGGCCACAAAGAGCGTGATCGGGGGATCGAAGGCCAGCGCATATTCTGCCGGCATGTCTTCCAGTTCGATGAGTTCCTGCGACGCCTCGTCTCCGGAGGTTGCCCTCGGGCGGGCCACCGACGGACGGGCACGCAGGCGGAACACCTCAGCCACCGAGCCTTCTCCAGCCATGCGCCACACGATAATGGGGAATCGGTTGAGCTCGACGCCACGCGCCTTAATGGCGATCACTCCTTCCGACAAGTCCAGCAGCCAATACACCTGCGGGCGCGAAGCCAACTTGATCTCTTCTTCAAGCACCCGATTCGCCTCGCGCAGCGAATCAAGGTCACTCCCTTTCACTGATCGGTGAGAGGACGGCTCCGCAGCGAGCGCGGGCGTGGAGACCGACAGGGCGATCCAGCAGGCGAGACGGAAGATTCGACCAAAGTCCGGGCTGGGAGGAAGACAGCGCAGGGTGCGCCGCTGGAAGAGAGCGGTTCTCCAGCCTGATCCCATCAGAAAATCATGAGCGGGGTCCCGATGTCCGCGAGCCGATACACGCTTCGGAGATCTTCGTCATTGAGTCGGACGCAGCCGTGGGTCACGTTCTTGCCCAGAAGCCTCGTGTACAGGGTCCCGTGAATAAAATATCCATTGCCGAAGCCTAACGCATAGTCCCCCAGCATGCCGGCCTCGACACGCTGGGCCGGATCCGCCGGCACTTCCAGACCTTCTTCAAGAAACGCCCAGTTAGGCTTGACCCAGACGGGATTCATAAATTTCGATTGGATCATGAATTCGCCACGCGGCGTGTCGAAGACCCACCGCGCACCGGGACGGTCAGGATCATCCAGGATCGTGCCGCTCCCGGTCGAGGCGACGGCCGTCAATAAGACCCCCGTACGGCGCCTCACGTACAAACGGTTGCGGGCCGTGTCGACGACGATATAACTGCCAGTGGGCGCCAGGGCGGCCAGTTGCCGTTTCAGCGCTGCCTCTCGAATACGCAAGCCTTCGAGGCGGAAGGCCGCCTTCCGCGCTACCCCTGAAGCTTTGACTTCCTGTTCAGGCGGCGCCCCGCTCTCAAACCCGGCAATTGGCAGGGCACCCACAAAAACCAGAACGGCAGCCCACGCGTTCTTCTTCAGCCACCCATTCCGTACGACTTCCACAGACCGCTAGCTCCCTTCGACCGCCGGCTCTTCCGCGACATTCTGAACATCGGCGCCTTCGGCACCCTCGTCCTCTCCGACCCGCTCGATTCCGGCCAACGCGAGAGCCACGGCATTGGTCACCTCCATGGCTCCCACGATCGTCACCGGAGTACCCACCGCCGTCGCTTCGAACACGGCATCGATCTGCCGGTTGTCCAGCATGACACAGCCGAGCGTCTGGCTCAGGAGCATGTCCTCTTTTCCGTGAATTTCAATCTGCCCCCCGATGAACGCTTCAGGCGGGATGGCTCCGGCGGTGCGGGCCAGTTGGAACCGACGGCGGTCCTCGGAGTTTGGATAGTCGAGCAGCAAGGCGCGGTAAAACTGCGTCTGGCCTCGATCACGTTTCTTAATCACACGGTACTGACCTTCCGGGGTCGCCCCATCGCCTTGATACCGCTTCTCGAGGACGCCGTTAAAGCCGAGACGGACCGGGTAGGAGACCACCCGGCGGCCGTTCCTGTAGAGCGTCAGGAGACGATCGGCCTTGCTGACCACGATGGCAGCCGCTCGATGCGCCCGTGACCACTCCACGGTCCGCTGCATCATTCGACGCCACATCTCCACCTTGCTTGCGTCGGCGTACCGTCCCAGTTCCACGTTCAACAGCGCCGACTGCTCATCCAGCAGACGGGAGGCCTCCTGGACCGCCCGCAGGGAGCGAGCGTAGAGCCCCTGTTCCAACAAGGAGCGCGCCTGGCTCACCGCCACTTCAGTCTCGATCGGTCTCTGCCCCAGCACCACACGGCCTCCCATCTCGTCTAACAGACTGTTGAAGACGCGCAGTCGCTGTTCCATCATACTCAGGCGCGCTTGGGCTTCGAGGCGCTTGGCCTCCTTCCTCTGTGCGGCCGTCGCCGCGGCCAGCCTGCCATCCTCCTGAAGCCTGTGCAGATCTGTCACCAGCGGATCAGCTTCCCAAGGCCAGTGAATCACATCCTCCTCGGCCAGCAGGCGCCCTTTGACGGTGACCCAGCGGTCGACAAACCGCGCATACTCCTCGGGCGCGAACTCCGCCCCTTGGACCTGCACGAGCTGACGGTCCAAGGCCTCCACCGCCTGGAGAAGTTCCGGGGGAGCTTTCTGGACGCAGGCCGACAGGCCAGCGACCAGCCACCAGGTCATGGCAAGGATGGAGAAGGCTGCCCGAACTGTCGTCGTGATAGTCATCCTACTTTTTCTTCGCCAGCGCGCTCTTCTGGGCTTTCGCAGCACCGGTTTTCGCCAGCGCGGACTGAATCTCCGCCGAGACCGATTGACTCTTGTCCTGGATTGCCTTGGCCTTGGATTGGGCCGCCTTGTAGTCACCGGCCTCAAGAGCGGCGGACACCTCGGTCAGAGAGGCGCTCAATCCTCTCACATCAGCCTTAATGGCCTCCAGCGCCGCCCGGTCCTTGCCGACCGGGGCTTTCGCGACCAACTGCTGCGCGGTCTTGACCGCTGCCTGGGCGTCGTGGTGGGCTTGGATCGCTGCCGCCTTCACTTCTTCTTTCTTCCTGCCTACTTCGCCCATGACGCGGGCCGACTCCGTTTGTGCGGCCACGAGGAGCTGCTCGGCCTTTTCGTAGTCCCGGAGCACGGCGACCTTAGCGTCCTGTTGAGAAATCTCGGTCTTCGC
>JAHFEU010000016.1 GCA_023248295.1 Nitrospirota bacterium
GATTCGGAAGGATCGAAGCCGATCCCCTTCCACCCTCGTTCCCGACATCGCGCCAGAAACTGTCCGGCCCCACAGGGACAGGTCAGAAGGTCGGACCCTTGCTCAGGGGTCGTTGGCACAGGTCTCAATAGCGGCATGACCATTTCACGAAACACTACGGGGAATTGGGAAGAAGGTCAAGAATTCGGCCGTTTCGGGGATTGCCCATTGCCGACCTCACGGAGCAGCACGAGCACACGGGTGGCGAACGAGATCAAACCCCTTCCTTCGGCCCTACCCACTGGCGGAAAAATCCCGCCGCGTAGGCGATCTGGCACAGGAACCAGACTGGCTTGCCCGTCGCCAGCGCCTGTGTCAGTCGGAACGGGAACCGCAGCACCCGTTGCAAGCGAGGGACCCGTGGCCGGAACGGGCCGTGGTCGGCCGGCGTCTCAATCGCCCACTGCGGGTAGTGCTGATTGACGTAGGCCGACGCCATTCCGTTGCGGAAGAACTGGGCCAGCAGTTTGCGGAGAGTCGGCGGAGGCCAATGCGAATAGTCGGCCCCCGGCACCACGACGATCCGGTAGCCCAACTGGCGGATCGACTCCCGCAGATAGGGGTCGAGGCCCCGCGGAATCAGCTCGTTCTCCCCGCCCGCCGCGACGAAGACGTCGCGGCGAATCAGGAGAAACGGATGCTCGGCGAGGTCCGAGTCGGTCACCGTGGTGACCGGGGCCGTCGTGCGCCGAGGGATCTCGCGCATCGCGCGCGTCACGAAGGGTGGCGCATCCGGCGAGATCAAGTTGATGCCGCCGGCTGCGCCGATCGTGGGATCGGCGTCGGCCGCAATGACCACCGACTCTAAGGCCCGTGGGCTGATCAACCGTGTGTCGTCGTCGAGGGTCAGCAGATAGCCTCCGGTCGCCAGCGAGGCCGCCACGTTCAGCGCACGCCCTTGACGGCGGTCCCCCGCGACGAGCAGCAACTCCCAGTCCCGGTAGGTCTGGTATTCGAGCTGATCGAGGAGGCGGGGGAGATATCCACCACGGTCAGCATCCAACGTGGGGATGAGAATGGAGACGGTGGCCGGCCGGCCGCCGGTCGGGGATCGCCGTGCGATCCGGAGCGGTCCCGGGGCCTCGGCCCGGTAGCGGACAAAGGGCCGTGGCGGATACGTCGCCAGTTGTTCCCAGCGCAGTGGCTCCCGGGTCATGGAAAAGACGTCAGTCATCGGCCATCCAGCTCGAGGATCACGATCAGCCGATACGGCTTCCGCGCACTCCACCGGCTGGCGAGCCTGACGAGCCACTCGGTCAGCGGACGTCGGAGGTAGTTGCGCGGGATCGCGATATCCAGCCACTCCAGCAGGTACCAGAGCGCCAGGGGTGCGTTCCCGATGAGCGTCACCCGCGCGGACGGGACCGCCTTTCGGATCATGTCGCACAGACTGGGGCCCTCGGGGAGCCCGTGCTGGCGATGCTCGACCAGCCACCGGTTCGAGATCCCAAACCTCCGCCGATGGAACCGGTCCAGCCGCTCCTCCATCTCCCGAGCCCTTTGTCCGGCGGGCACCGCGATGACGACGCGGTCCCGGGCCACACGGGCCATCTCCTTCACCGCCGGTTCGCGGACCGCACGGGGAAGATGCTCGAACAGATCAACCGCGACCGCGATCTCGAAGCTCGCGTCCCGAAAGGGCAGCGACTCGATCCTCCCGCATACCGGAATCGGCCATCCACCGGCACGTCGAAGGTTGTCGCGGTGGAAGGCGAGATCCACGGCCACCACCCGTTCTTTGATGAACGGGCCGATCCCACGGTCCGCCGACCCGACCTCCAACAGGCGAACATCGCCCGCCCGTGGCGTCCGTCGGACCAATCGGGCGATCGGGAGGTACCGGATCGCGTGGGAGCCGTACCAATCGTTGTTCCAGAGCAGATAGCGTCGCAGCAGACGGGGAACTGGTCCAGCGGGGACCTCGTCCTGTTCCCACCGGAGCCATCGCTTGATCCCGTCGATCATGCTCCCCATCGCGCTCGATCCTCCGCGGTGATCCAGGCTGGACGGAGCCCCATGAGAGCTCTCATGCCCTCCCGAAACATCGTCCGGTGTTCCCTTTTCCTGAGCACCCAGCAGAGCACCCATTTGAGCAACCAGATCGTCAACAGGGGCAGACGAAGCCACGTCAGAGAGGTCGGTCGGTTGGCTTGCATGAAATGCAGGAAGCCCAGCGTGACCGAGAGCAGGATTAGCGTCCCTCTCCGCTTGCCGCCGGTAGAGCCGGAATGATAATGGATCATCGCGGGTTCCGGGTGAACCCAGACCCCATAGCCGGCCCGCGTGACTTTCCAGGCATAGTCCAGCTCTTCCACGCCGAAGAAATAGCGATCATCGAACCCGCCGACCTGATGCCAGAGTGCGCGCCGCGTCAACAGACAGGCCCCCTCGACCGCATCCACGGGGAATGGCTGCCCTTCCTCGAAACGGGCGCGGTAGGGATACAGCCACCGGCTTCGCGGTATCAACCGGTTCAATCTCGTCTCGTAGAGCAGGATCGTGACGGCTGTCGGAAATCGCGTCGCCGACGCATAGGGTGAACCATCGGGCAACAGCAGCCGCGGCCCCACGATACCGATGCTCGGACGTGCATCCAGAAACGAGACCAGCCGGGCCAGGGAGCCCTTGATCAGGACGCCGTCAGGGTTGAGCAAGAGTAGATAGTCACCGGAGGCGATCGCCGCAGCCTGATTCACCGCCGGGGCGAACCCCAGGTTTTCCTTGTTCTCGATCCAGCGTACGCCGGGGAACCGGGGTCTGAGGACTTCGACCGTTCCATCCCCGGAGGCATTGTCCACGCAGATGACTTCCCAGCCGCCCGCGAACCCGTTCCCGTCGACAGACTGCAAGCAGGCCGCCAGCAACTCGCGGACGCGATACGATATGATGACAATGCTGACTTTCAATGCGGACACAGGTCTTCCTTTGTCACGGTCGCCGGTCTCAAACCCAGAGTCGTCCGGAGGATCTCCCGATAGGCCCAGCGTCGAGGATCGCTCGGTCGGACAAGGAACAGTTTTAGCGTGTATTCCGCGAAGAGCAGTGCTTTCAGGAGGAGTACCTCGGTCCCGCTCCGGTGCTTGCGGAAATACCGCAACTCGCTGACCGTGCCGGACAGGGTGAGCAGGCCCCCTTTGGCCTTGTCACTGGAGCCGCCGCCGTGATGGATGATCACTCCCCTGGGCACGTACTCGATCCGCCAGCCGGCCCGGCGGGCGCGCAGGCAGAGGTCGGTCTCCTCCATATAAAAGAAGTACCCCTCATCGAAGGGACCCACCTCCTCCAGCACGCGCCGGCGCACCATGAGGCAGCCGCCGGACAGCCAGTCCACCGCCACCGGCTCTCCGCTCCGATAGGCGAGTTCCCAGATCTGCCGGTAGGGATTGATCCTGGGGTTGGTGTTGAAATAGTGCCGCAGGCCCGTATGGGTGAGGAACAGGAACCACAGGTCCGGGGAGGGGCAGATCGTGGGATAAGCCGTTCCCTCTTCAAACCGCTCGGTAGCCCCCACGATGCCGACTCCCGGCTGCTCCTTGAGTCGGGTGAGGAGCGGGCCGAGAGAATCCGGTAGCAGGCAGGTATCGGAATTGAGGAAAAGAATGACCTCTCCCTTCGCGAGCGGCAGGGCCTGGTTGTTGGCGGCCGCGAACCCGCGATTGTCGGAGTTGGCAATGAGGCGCACCTCCGGAAACCGCTCCGTGACCAGCGCCGGGCTTCCATCCGTGGAGCCGTTGTCCACGACGAAGACTTCGTAGGACTCGGACGGCGGGTGGCGACGGATGGACTGGAGGCACTGCTCCAGCATCCCCTTGGTGTTGAAGCTGACGATGAGGATCGAGAGCATCACCGCGTCTCCAACACTTCTCGGTAGACCCGCTCGAACCGCTCTACGATCCGGTCCCAGCGGTACTGCGCCCCGGCCTTCTTCGCCCCTTGACGCATGGCCTCTTTCAACACCGGGTCGCCTAGGATCGTGCGCATCGCCTCGGCCAACGCGTGGGAGTCGGCGGGCGGCACGACGAAGCCGCTCCGGCCCTGTTCCACGGCCATCGCGCTGCCGCAGGCCGTCGTCGCCACCACCGGACAGCCTTCATTGAGCGCTTCCACCACCACGATTCCGAAGGGTTCCATCACGCTCGAGAGGACGAACAGATCGACGTGCCGCATCAGGGCCAGGACAGTGGCGTGCGGCAGCCAGCCGTGAAACTTCATGAGCGAAGCGATGCCGAGCCGGGAGGCGAGTGTTTCCAGCTCGGCGCGCAGCGGCCCGTCGCCGACCATGTGGAGCGTCAGCCCGGGCCAGTCTTTGGCGAGCATGGCCACGGCCGGCAAGAGGTAGGTTTCGCCCTTGTCCGGCTCCAGATGTCCGACAAACAGCAGGTTCGGGCCGGTCGTTCTCAGCATCAGCCTGGCGGCCTCTTCGACCTCCGGCAGGATCTGTTCCGGCTGATAGCCGTGCGGGAGGGATTGAACCGGTCCGGTGGCGTAGGAACGGATCGCGGTCGCGAAGAGATCGCTGACGGCCAGGGTCCTGGTGGCGTGACGGATCGCCGGGCCCACCTCAAGCCTCCGGCGAAGCGGCCCCGCTTCATGAAAATCCATCCCCTGGATATAGGTGATGGAAGGGACCGAGAGCAGCCTGCCGACGATCACCGCGAAGAGCCCGCATGAGGCCGCCTGTCCCTGCACCAGGTCGGGCCGGATCTTCTTGGCCAGCAGCAGAATCTGCAGCAGTCGCTGCACCGTCCCGGCGTAAGGCAGAGGCCAGACGCGCAGGCGATGGACCCGGACCTTCCCTACCGTTTCTTCCGGCGGGGTCCCATCGGAGCGGGCGACGATCACGTGCACCTCCCACCCGCGCTGGCTGAGGGCTTGAGCCAGGGAGGCCGTGGCCATGGCGGTCCCGCGGAGCTGCTGGGGGGGGAACTCGTTGACGATGAGGAGCAGCCTCATTTCAGCAGGTCTTTCGCCGCGGCATAGACCTCGTCCACCGTGATGGCCCAGGGAAAGGCGGCGTCCTTCTGATCCCGGATGTCGAACGGGACGGGATTCAGGAACATCACGGCCTCGTCCGGCTCATAGCGGTGGTAGCGGGTTCGGCCCGGGCCGATCAAGCCGATCGTCGGCCGCCGCCGCGCGATGGCCACATGCATGGGGCCGGAGTCGTTGCCGATGAACAGGTCCGAGGCGTCAATGAAGGCCGCCATCTGAAAGAGCGTGGTCGTCCCTGCGACGTCCAAGATGGTCCCGGAGGGCAGAGAGTCGGCCAGCCGCTCCGTCAGGTATCGTTCCTCCTTCGTCCCGATCAGGACGAGTCCATCTCGATCGGCCTCAAACCGTTTGGCCAACTCGACAAAGCGATCGAGCGGCCAGAGCTGCGCGGCATGCGTGGCCCCGACGTGAAGGCAAATGATGCGGCGCTTGCCCGGCAGCGCGGTTTTGATCGCCTCCTGCGCGTTCCGCACCTCACCTGGCTCCAGAGGGAACTCCATGCTCAAATCCTTCCCCGCCTCGCCCAGGAGCCCGACCACGTCCAGGAGAAACGGCCGGTAATGGCGCTCCCCCATATGCGATTCGGGCAAGGCCCGATCAAAGACCCCCGGACCCCTCACGAAATCCGGGTTGATCCCGATCTTGTAGCGCGCCCTGGAGCGTACGGCGAGCCAGAGTTCGAGCAGGTACCATTGCGGCAGCCAGCAGTGATGAAAGCTCACATAGAGATCGCAGGGCTCCTGCCGAGTGAACCGCACGGGCCGTTCCAGAGCCCGCCAGAAGCCGAGCGTCCACGCCCATTTCAAATCGAGATCGAAGAGCGGAAACTCGCACCCCTGCCTGACGGCGGGCAAGCGAAAGAGGAACGCCGCGTTGGAAAGGCGGAAGGTGATCAGGTCGATATGCGCCCGAGGGTAGAGTCGTCGCAGCGCTCGGAGGGCCGGCGTCATGAGGATGAGGTCGCCGATGCCGCTCATGTGGAGCACGACGATGCGCGAGACCTCCTCCGGCGGCGGTTGCTCGCGCAGGTCTCTGGCGGTGTGGGACGCGAACGAGAGCAGCCGGATCAAGGCTCTCGCGGCCCTCGCCCCGGACATCAGGCCTCCTTCCTCGCCACCACCACCAACCCGGCAGCGACTCCGTCCTGACCGATCGGTTCCTCGTACAATGGGCGCACCCAGCGAAGAAAGACGCGCTTCCAGAACCTCTCCCCGCCTGCCCGCCTCAGCACGCCGGCTGGGGATTCAGAAATGCGAGCGCACACCCCGAACACTGATCAATGACCTGGCCGGCAATGTCATACAGACGTTCCAGTTTCTCATTTCCACACAAGGGACAACGGAAGAATCGTGTCATCCGGACTTCCGTATAAGCGCGTGGACCAAGGGCAGATGGTCCCCCAGCAAGTCTCGATCACCTCGGTCGAGTACCCCGGCTAATCGGATCGTGGCGAGGTACACAAGTCCATAGAGCATAACACAGCCCAGCAACGCGACAAACGCAACTCCGCGTCCTCCTCCCTCCACCCAGCCGGAGAGCAGAAGCACAGCCGGCAGCGACACGCTCACGGGAGGGATGTTGAGCAGGAAGATCCGGCCTGCGAGCCGCACGTGGTCGCGCAAGGGCCGGTTGAAGTCTCGGCAAAAGAGAGCCAGCAGATACCCGTTGCTCAGGATCAAGGCCGCCGTGGTGCCGACGAGGACACCCACGTACCCGAAGGGAATGATCAGGGCCAGAGAGAGCAGGAGGTTGAGACCGCTCTGGATCAAAGAAGTCCGCATCAGCGGTTTCACCCAACCGATCCCCGCTCCCACCGTCGTGGCCATGCCCACACTCACGACAGCCCAATACCCCGCCGAGAGCAGCATGACGGCGAGATGGACATCGGAAGAGACATGCCCTAACCATGCCTGGAGCACCAGATGAGCAGTCAGCCAGATCCCGATCAGCGCGGGAATGCTGAAGAGGAACAGATACTTCGTGCCCCGCTCATACATAGTCCAGAGGCGAGTATGATCTGCGTTGCCGGACAGCGCCGAAGCCGCCGGGAACAAAGCCCCGAACATCACATGAGGAAGCTCATGGGTGACGTACGAGACCTTCGAGCCAAGGTCGTAGAACGTGACGTAACGAAGGGGCATGAAGAACCCCAGCAAGATCTTGTCCGTCTGATAGCTGACCAGATTGGCCAGTTTGGAAATCTGAAGACGGGCTCCGTACCCGAACAGCAGTCTGAGGGTTTCAAACCGGACATCGCGCCTGTTCCAGGCCAGGCCGGGACACACGCGTCGAGCTTGTAGAACAAACAAGACAAGTTGGAGCGTATAGACGATCACAACCACCATCACCAACCCGAAGAGACCCCAGCCGAGTCGCAACACGATGTATGATCCGAGAAGATTGGGAACCGATACCGCGATCAACGTCCGATTGACTACATCCATGCGCTGGAAGCCCTTGAGCAAGCCGTCAAAGATGGACACCAGGTTCATCAGAAAAAACGCGACGAGACCGACTTGGAAGGTGACGGCCGCCTCCTGGCGGAGATCCTGCGGGATGGAGAAGAAGGACGAGAGCCAGGCGACGAGTGGCCAGAGTACAAGGACCAGCGCCACACCCACGACGATATAGACCGTGATGGTGCTGGCAAGCACCCTGTTGATCGACTGTACGTCCCCCTTCGCCTCGAACTCCGAGAAGTACTTGACCAGCGAGGAGCCCAACCCCATGTCCAGCAACAGGCAGTACTGGAGGAGGGACCAGTACAGAACCCAGACTCCGAACCGATCCTGGCCGAGGTACGACAGGAGCAATGGAGCGAGAAGAAGGTTAGTCCCGATGAGCCAGAGACGTCCCACCGCGCTGTACGCGGCGTTCCGCATGATCCGTTTGGAAATCGGTTCTCGAATCCGAGTCACCGTATGCATTCATGGTCGAGAGGTTTGGAGCACCGAACAGGCCGACCTTCCACCGCTTCGTGGCTTTTGAAGAACCGCGACCCAGGAAAGTCCGAGTGGGAATGGCCACACGCGATCGAGAAATCGTAGAAGCGGGATCAATCGGTTGATCCGCTTCAACGAGGAAGCGGAAAAGGTCCGTGAGAAATTGGCATCCCGCTTCCGGATTCGTCCCTTGAACAACCATGGGAGGATCGCCAGCGGGTTCATCGCTGACATCGCGACGACTTCGAAACCTGTCCGGTCGGCCAGCAGATCGAGAGCACTTCTCGCATAGCGGCGGAAATGGCCGGAGGCCACGTCCATCGCCCCATACAGCCAGGGATGAGCGGGAACCTTCAAGAGCAGGTGTCCGCCGGGAACCAGAAGCGCGTGGAAATGCCGAAGGGCCTTTTCGTCATCAGCAAGGTGCTCGAGCACATCCAGACAGATAACGGTGTCGAAGGCGCCGCGACCTAAGGTCAGGATACCGGGGTTCAGGATGTCTTGACAGCATACGCTCACCCCCGCGACGCCCCTGAATCGTTCCGCCATCTCTTCGCACTGGGCAGGGTTAACGTCCAGCAGCACCAGCTGCTCCCACCCATCGAGTCGTTCGGCGAGATTTCCGACCCCGCTTCCCACATCCAGTATCCGAGACCCGATCCAGGCATTCAGACGCTCGAGGATCCATGCGTAATAGTTCGGAAGGAGCGCCATTTGATGCTGCGCTTCATGGTGAGACGGGAGAATCGGAACCGGTTGTGTGTGGTTCATGATAGACCGAAAGCCTACCTGCGCCGCACGATCAAATCCGCGAGGATTCCGATGGCCGCAGTCAGAAAGGTCCCAACAAACAGAATGATGGAGGTGTCAGCGATGTTGGAAAACACGACGACCTCGTAGCTCATACGGGCGAGTGTCAGAAGGAGCATAAAGAGGCTCGCCGGCAAAAAGATACGCAGTGGATTGAAATACGTGATCGTGCGAATGATTAGGGTCAAAAAGCTGAGCGCGTCGGCGGACCTGATCTTCGACCGACCGACTCTCTTCCAGTAGTTGATCGGGACGAAGCGGACGGTCAGACCCTCTGAAAGAAAAGCCAGCGTGATCGTCGTCGTGAAGGAGAACCGGTTGGGAAGGATATGGAAATAGCGCAACGCGGTCTCCTTCCGGAACGCACGGAGGCCGGAATTGAGGTCCGGGATCTTCCGCTCGGCAAGGTACTCTGCAAGCCTCCGGAGCAGCCACTTCGCCGGCCTCCGGAGGAGCGGCACCCGCACGTCGGGACCGGTCCGGGCTCCGACCACCATCTCGGTCCCCTCTCTCAACTCATCCAGCAGGCGTGGAATTTCTTCCGTTGGATAGGTTCCATCTGCGTCTATGATGAGCGTGATGGGGAACCGCGCGGCATGGATCCCGGTCTTCAGAGCAGCGCCGTAACCACGGTTCTCCTCGTGTCGCAGGACTCGAACCTTTTCCGCATACGCATCGATCCGTTCGCGCGTTCGATCGGTCGAGCCATCGTCGACGACGAGGAGTTCAAACGCCTTCCCCGTCCTTCCCATTTCAGAAAGGATCCGCTCAATGAGGGAACCAATCCCTCCCTCCTCGTTATACACAGGGACGATGATGCTGATGCCGTCAGCCTTACATTCCGTTCCCAAGTTCTATCCCTCCTAAGAAGGCGCAATGGCCAATAGACAGATCATGTCGTACGGAATACCATGTTGAATGTCTTGGCGAAACACTTGGTAATCGCACTGCTTCAGCAGATATAAATAATTGTGATTGAAAGCTATACTTCCTCGAGGTCTTGAGACCACTTCGCTGCCCGCGCTTGATTCAGCCAGCGCAAGGATGGCAATCGCGGCCGCACTGACTTGTTCTCGAATGTGATGAAATAATTCCTCCAACTCCTTCTGGGTAAAAAACTCAAACGTTTCAATCGCCACAAAAATAGTGCCCCCGTCGCATTGGTACTGAATCCAATCGGTGATTTCTCCATGAACAAACTCTAATTCCGTGCCGCGATAAGTTTGCCGATTCTCCAGAATCTGTTCCTTATTCAAGTCAACCCCGATAAACCGTTTGATGGAGGGACACTGCTTAGACAGATCATGCAAAAACATCCCGTTCCCCGTCCCTACTTCACAAATAGTTTGGTACCGTGTTGAAGAAGCAAGGAGGTCTGATATCTGGCGTGCGAGGAGGCGTCGTGGTTGCAGGAATTCGCGGTGGTGCGGGTCTTGCTCGTTATATCTGGCTTTCGTAAACTCGTGCCACCTTTTACCCGGCGTGGCCCCCCAGAACATTTCTCTGTCACGCTTTCTCATCTCCTCTACAGTCTTCGATGAGTAATATTGCCTGTTCAATTCAGCGCGGACAATATCCGCGAGGATACCCGTGGGGCCTCTCGCCGTAAAAAACTCATTGCGAACGCGCGTTTGATAGGATTCCGGCATGAGCTTGACAAAGAACCGACCGACATACTCATACGGCCGCTTGCTGAAGATCAAATGCCAGGTCTTCTTGAGACGCTGTCTAATGATGCCGGTACACCTGTCCAAGACGCACCCCCAGTCGGTAAAGCGCTGCAGACCCGAACACGCACCACATCGGTTCAAGCGCATACCCGTACCGCCGTATCGCGTGGATGAGTCCGTAGACGATCAGCAGGTAGGTAAGCACCACGATAAAGGGAAAAACCGTCGCGTCCAGCTGATACCTTCTGAGCAAGAACAGGATCGAGACGCCTACAAACAACGCATTCCCTCCGAACGCGACCCAACTGAGGGCAGGATGCCGTTCGCGCAGCGCTGAGCTTCCCGGAGGAGGCGATACCAGGAGGATCAGCTCGCGGTTGACGACGAATCGAAGGTAGGCGAAGGGGCGCTGCAGAATTCGGTCGATCAGTTCCCGGCTGTCCCTGGCCAGCCGCTCTTCAACCGTACGGCCGACGTCGGCCTGTTCGCGCTGCCTGAGAAACTCTCGCGCTTGCTCCCGCTCCGCCTCTAGCCTTCTCATGTCGGAGAGGGTCCACCAGAAATCTCCGGAGAAGACCGGGTAGTGGCCGAACATGAGAGCGAGGTGTTTGTATGCATCCGCTTCCGCGTGACTCTCGGGATGGAGGCTGTTACGCGCCTGCCAGGGAAGCCACATCACGACCGGAACAAGGGCGACCACCAACAGCCGCCGCAGGCATGGCCGGAGCCGTCGGTCCAACGATGCCCCGGCAATGATGCTGAAGGGCAGAAAAACATAGATAGGGTTCGTCAACACAAGAAGACCCGTCGTGCCTCCAGCCAGAAAAAAGAGCCCACTGCCGCCCTCCTTGATCCCCCGGACGAGGCAATAGCATAACACCACCAGCAAGAGGATGAGCACGTTCTCTCGATAGAGGGTCGTCACGATTTCAAAGGACGGATGGAGCGCGTGCGCGCCGGCTGCCAAGTACCCGACCGATTCAGAGAAGAGCAGCCGCCCGAGGTTAAACAGGAGGAACACCAAACTCGCGTTGAGCGCGGCTTGGACATACCAGACGATGCGGTAATTAGGGCGAGAGACCGCGTACACGGACGCAATAAACGCCGGATAGACAGGTGGAAGATATGTCGTCGGATGGCCGGGGGTGACGGCATACCCTTCCCCCGCGAGAAGGTTCACCGCAAGGCGATGGTTGTCCAGCTCGTCCCGTTGGGGAGCCCCGGCAAGCCAGTGGATGGCGGCCAGCCGCAACAGGACAGCCACGAGGAACAGAACAACGAGGGGCCAGCGATTGCCATAGTTGCTCATACCGTTAGGGGATCCGCTTTGATCCTCCACGACCTGGAGCGCGTACCATCTGGGAACGTCCGCAACAGTGCATTGCCCAGCACGACGCACGCTGCGGTCATGGCCGACCTGCTGAGGGCCGCGGCACCCTGGGCTGTGGCCCGGCCGAGCGGCTCACTGGGCTCCAGCGCGCCTGGGGGGGTTCCACGGGCGCCTCCCGTGTCTCCTCTGGCTGTGCCGCTTGCGGGGAGCCCAGCAAGAAGTAGGCCCGGGCCAGGAACGCAGCGTAGAGCCAGAACGGCTCCATGATCCGCACGATGATGAACGAGTTCGATCCGACGGCGTGAACGAGGAGGCCGGCGAGCCCGAACATGAATCCCAAGGCCATTCCCCGGATCGGCGGATCGCGCGAGTCCCGAAACACCGTCCAGCCCAGCCGAAAGAGGGACCAGATTAATACCGCAAACGCCACCAGTCCCACCGTCCCCATCTCGGTCAGCACGCGCGGATACATCGCATCCATGAAGGGACCGCCAGTCACCCCGAATCCCACGAGGGGTGATTGCCGCCAGAACTCGATCGCCCGCTGCCAGGCGTGGAGCCGTTCCGAGGTGGAGGTATCGATCCTCATCGCTCCCACATGGACCTGCCCCTGCTCGGGCGCCTGCGTGAAGGTGAAGAGAATTCGTTTCTTGACGGCATCGGGAGTCCAGAACGGGGAGGAGAGCAGTCCGACCAGCACCAGGATGAGCAGGAGAGGCCTCCGATGGCTGACGAACACCACCACTCCCAACGTGATGACGCCAGCCGCTAGAAACGACGCACGCGACAGCGTCGCCATGAGGGCCAGGCTTGCCGTCCCCATCAGGATCACCAGCGGGAGCTTCCTGGGAACCGCACCAGGCGTGAGCAACAGCCCGGTACAGATCGCCAAGATAAACACCAGGTAGCCACCCAGCGTGTTGGGTTCCCCGGTCTCTCCCTCGAACGGAGCCGAGGCACGCTCCCCCGTGGGGAGTTGTGCAATCGCATAGAGCGAGACCAGAAAGCAGACCACGAAACTCGCCACGACCAGATTTTTCGCCTGCTGCTGGCTCGTGATCGCATTCACGACCATGAAGTACAGGAAGAAATACTCGAAATACTTTAAGTTATAGAAGAAGCCGGTGAGCGGCTTCACATGTCCCTGCAGGACCCCAATCGACGTGGCCAGCAGGGAGACGGCGGTATAGAGCATAATCGGCCAATTCAGCGGGGTGCGGAGGAGCGGGGGCCTATCTTTATAGACCGCCATCTTGACCAACCACACGAACCCGAACACGACAAGAAGGACATCATCGAAACGGAGCGTCATGCCGCGCGCCGCGGTCGCTCCTTTGCCGACCAGACCACCAACCATGACCTCGGGGCTGAGCAGCATGGAAAAGACGAGAATGTACAGGCTGAGCGGGGTGGAAAGAAACGCCGCGACCAGCAGCGTGCAGCCGATCACGAGGCTGATCAGCAGCGCCGGACGGCCGACGGCCATGGCCAGGCCAAGTCCGACAGCCAAGGCCACGAGCAGCAAGCCTTCCACCGGCCCGATGCGCAGATGGGTCATGCGGAGTTCATGCAGGCGCCCCCGCTACTGGTACTTCGACGCATACCCGTAGTATTCGGGCGCCACCTCTGGGCTCACGTTGGACAAGACCACACCGACCAGATTGGCCCGGGCATTTGTCAGTAACGACTTGGTCCGTCGAAGGGCGCGCCGGCCCACTCGACCGACTTGGTAGACCATCACGACCCCATCGACCCTTGCCCCAAGTGTGACGGCATCCGCCACCGGCAGAACCGGCGGGCAATCGAAGATGACCATGTCGTACTCAAGCTTCCAGGCCTCGATCAGCTCCTTTAGCTGAGGGGAGTTCAGGAACTCGGAAGGGTTTGAGGCCGGCGAGCCGGACGTCATGATATTCAGGTTATCAATGCCCGGCGTATTGACGACCTGGTCAACTCCCAGTTTCCCCAGCATCAAGTCCGTCACGGTACGGATCACCTCGGGGTATCGGTTCGTTCCGATTAAGACGTCGCTCAACCCCGGCGACTTCGAGAGGCCAAGACGGACGTGGATCCTCGGCTTCCTCAGGTCGGCATCGATGAGTAAGATCCGTTTCCCATCCTGCGCTAACGTGATCGCCAGGTTGACAACCGTCGTCGTTTTCCCCTCGAGCGCAGCCGCGCTGACGAAGGAGATCGCCTTGAGCCCTTGTGACCCGCCGGCGAACTGAAGATTGGTGCGCAGCGATCGGTATCCTTCCGCCGCCTGGGACTTGCGGTCGAACAGGGAGAGGAGATGAAAATACAAATCCAGGGTCTCGCGGTCGAGTGTCTCCTTGAACACGCTCTGAATGTCTTGTTCAACCTCTTTCCGATCGACTCGCGGGATCACCCCGAGGACCGGTACTTTGAGATACGCCTCGACTTCTTCGATCGTTCCGATCGAGGTGTCGAACGACTCTTGCAGGAATGCCGTGACCAGACCGACCATGGTCCCCATCAACAGGCCCAGGAACGCATTGAGGGGGAAATTCGGCGCATTGGTGGGACGGGAAGGCACAACCCCCGGCGCGATGATCGTCACCTCCTCGATCCGTTCGGCCCCTCGAATCATGAACTCCTGGTGTTTCGCCTTGAGCGAGGCGTAGAGAGTGTTGTTCACCGCGACATCACGCTCCAGCCGGGCGAGTTGAACCGCAGCTTCCGGGAGGCTGAGATACCGCTCGCGGTAGCGGTTGATCGACTCCTGGAGCCCTCGTTGCCGGTCTGAGAACGTCCCGAGCTTGGCCTCGAGTTCTCGGATGATCTCATTGCTGACATTGCGGATCTTCCGGTCCAGCTCACGCACCGACGCATGCTTGGGCGTGTAGTTGATCAAGAGATTCCCTCGTTCTTGAATCAGATCAACCATCCGTTTGTTGAGCGAGCTGATGAGGGCTTCCACCTCATCCGAGTACACACGCGTGTACCCTTCGCCGGGTGACGATGAATTTTTTTTGAGGGACTCGAGCTGGATGGCGACCTCCAGTTTCACCCGTTGTATTCTCTCTACCTCGACCTCCAGCTTCTGGTATTGGTCCAGCGCTTGCCTGGCCTCTTCCGTCACGAACACCTGTCCTTCTTGCTCTTTGAACGCCCGAAGCGCCTGTTCGGATTCGTCCAGGCTGCGTCGTAACGCCGCGAGCTGCTCTTCGACAAACTGCTTGGCCTCCAGGACCTGACGATTCAAGTTGTAAATATTCTCTTCCCGGTAGGCTTCGGCCGTGAGGGTCGCATATCGCGCGGCCAGTTGGGGATCTGCAGCGGTGGCCGTAATCTTGATGATATTGGTTGCGCCTTCCTGGGCCGCTTCGAGATGGTCCTGGATCTCATAGCAAATCGCGAGCAACTCGGGCGACTGACGAACGAGTTGAGAGGAGGCCGCTTTGTCGATGCGCCCGAGGGCCTTGGCGACCCGTTCCATGGCAGGAAAACCGGTGGCCACCTGAGCCTGTGTTTCAAGATCGCTTCCTTCAGAGTAGGCGACCCTCTCCTGGAGGAGGCCGGTCACGGTGGTGGATCGCTGATAGCGGACCCGTGAGGTTGACTTGTAGATCGCTTCCGGCCCGAAGAAATAGGGGATGGTGACCGTGAGGGTTGCGACCAGGACGATGGCAAAAAGAACGATCACCCGCCGCCGCCGGACGATTATCCAAAAATCGAAAAGATTTAATTCTTGTTGAACCATCTGCCTCGGTGTTCCCGCTTCCTTCCCTAGCTACGCCGGAGGAGAGGCTGTCACGCTTGGGGGGCGCGGCGGCTCGATGCCTCTCTGGTGTCGTCCACCGCACGAACTGCCTGTCGAAGCAGGTAGTCAAACAGCGGCTTTACAACGACTTGTGCGCTCGGGTGGTGTTTCAGGAAGCGCGCCGCCTGCTGCCCGTAACGGAGATAAACCCCGGCAAAGAGCCGCCCGCCCTTGCTCTGGCGGAGCGGACCCGAGACGTACCAGCGCAACACATGGGTCTGCCAGGCGTGTTCGCCATAGAGGACGCTCGCCACCCAGCAAGGCACCGCTACGGAGGTCTGAACCGGCTGGCGGAATAAGACCTCGAGGGCCTTGCCAATGTACACGCCGTTGACCAACCCGACCACGGTCGTCATCACAGGCAAAATGACCTTGGAATAGTAGAAGTTGAAATCACCGATCCCGCTGCGCGGAATGAAGATGACATCCTCATCGGCAACCAGAAGATCGGCGGTCATCTCCCCGTTGACCAAGACGCTGCGCAGGTTCGCGAGCCGAATCTGCGGGGTTTCCCCTTGTCTCGAGATGACGATGACTTTCTCGAGATCCGCCACCTCCGTGTGCCCTCCTGCTTGTCCGATCGCCTGCAGCAGGGTCACGCGGCGGGCCATCGGAAGTTTCCCTGGAGTCCTGACCTCTCCCAGAATGTAAAAGTTCCGCACACGGGCGGGGCCTTTCTGAGTGATTCGAACCAGGACGCGGGGGTTCCGGATGACTTCGGTCAGCTCTTCCGTGATCCGGGCCTCTGCTTCATCTTCGGTGAGCCCCTTGACGTCTATGTCAACAAACGCCACCGTGATGATCCCGTTGGTCCGGACAGGGGCCGTAAATTTCTCTTCGCCCGCGCCGCGCTGAATCAGAATCTCCAGCCCGTCTCCCGGTTCGATGATATCCTTGGGTTCGGCTTGAGGTGCCGCCGGGTTCGTCGCTCCCTTGCCCTCCCCGGCTCTTCCCTCTGCCTGCGCAAGCAGGGCATCGGGTGAAACCGAACTCGCACAACCGGCCCATAGACCCATCACCACGACCAGCATCATGAGCCGCATGCGAGTTCCCCCGGTTCGCTGTGTAATCATCTGAGGCTGCGCGTGGTTCACGCCGACAGGTCGAGCGGATGAAAGAGGGTGGAGGGCCCGACGGAGACGAGGGACGGCCTCGAGTTCGGTCATGCGCGTGTCAAACGGGCCATCTGTCCTCGGGAAAATCCGGGTCACTTTCAACCCCCTACACGGGCCTTGATACCGGGATCAAGGCGGTATCGGCAATCTCCTTCACGTGCACCAACGGATTCCGACCGAGATCGAGTTCACGCGGCGACTGGAGCCGCTGGCCGTTTTGATCAATCGAGACCTTGACCACCGGTCGTAAGGGGTAACGTCTGTTCAAGCGGACGACTTCTCCCGTCTCGCCCGAGGTCAGTTTGACCCAGGTGCCCACCGGGTACAGAGAGAGCTCTTGAAGGAGACTCTTGAAAATTCGGTCCGGAAAAGCCGTCTTCTCCTCGGCCACCAGCATCCGCACCGCCTCATGGGGGAGCCTCGCTTCCCCGGATAGTCGAGGGTGCAGAAGCGCGTCCATCACGTCCGCCACTCCAATGACCTGTGCGAATTCCTGAATCTGCTCACCATGCAGTCCCTGCGGATATCCGGTCCCATTCCCTCGTTCGTGTGCCTGCGCGACGATCTCCGGTAGCCATGGATACTCGGGCGCCGTCTGTTTCAACAGTTCGGCTCCCATGGAGGGGCAACCACGGAGCCCATCGATCTGCTCCGCGGACCAGCGCCCGGTGTCGTCCAGTTGGCTCTCCGGCAGCCGAAACATGCCCAGATCGTGGACCAGGGCAGCCAAGGCCAGCCTGACCCCTTCGTCCGGCGGATAGCCCAGCCCCATGCCGATCTTCGTGGACACGATCCCAACATTCACCATACTCGCGATCAGCGGCAGACGGTTCTGGCGGGAAAGGGCCCTCGCCAGTAATTGGTCGCTTCCCCTCAGCGCCTCGACAATCCCTGTGGCGATAGGGGCGAGGTCATCCAGCCGGAACGGTTCGTTCTGTCGCACGGCCTCCGTGATGCGAGTCAGCTCGGCCTCGGCGAGACCGTACCAGTCGATGTCGGGCTGGCTCGGCTTCGATATACGCTCTGAGTGCGCCGTCTTGGCCGGGACCGGAGGAGAGGGTTCTGCATCGAGGGTCGCAGGGGCTTCGCGCTTCTGGCCCTGTGTTTCCGCAGGCGGTCCCTTGGGATCCCTTTTCTGCGGCGAATCCTTCCCTGCTCCTCCCCGGATCAGATCAGTGAACCGTACCACTGGCCCCCCTACATGCTGAAATCTTCAGCAACCCGGTTCACGAGGTCGCCATCCACCTGGTCCTTGCGTTCCAGAAAGCCGTTGAGGAGGCAGAGGTCACCCAGCTTGTTGATGTTCCGGGGAACGCCCCCAGTGGTCAAAAAGATCACCTCGATCGCCTCCTTCGAGAAGATCTGACGCCCCTCGGCACCGGCGACGCGGAGACGGCATTCAATATAGTGCGTGGTCTCCTCCTGATCGAAAGACGACAGGTGAAAACGGACGCCGATGCGCTGGGCGAATTGCGGAAGAGCATTGACTCGTTTGATCAGCTCCGGCTGGCCGATAAAGACCAGCGTCATGAGGAACCGTTCATTCAGTTGGAAATTCAACAACAGGCGTAATTCTTCGAAGAGGTCGTCATTCTTGATCGTCTGTGCCTCATCGATGATGAGCACGGCGTCTTTCCCGCGCTTCAGATTGGTCAGTAGATACTCGTTCAAGCCGCGCACCAACTCCAATTTGGAGCCGCTGGCATCGACTCCGAACTGATACAGAAGCTCCCGAAAAAATTCCTGCGAGTCGAACAACGAGGGACTGGTAATCAGTGCAATCTCGTAACGTTCGATCGGAAGCTGCCGGATCAGGGCACGGCTCAACATGGTCTTCCCGCACCCGATTTCACCGGTCAGCATGACGGCACCCTTTCGGGCCTCGATGCCGTAGAGCATCCGATGCAACCCTTCCTCGTGCTTCGCCGAGGGGTAATAAAATTTCGGATCCGGGACATTTTCGAACGGGGGCAGTTGCAATCCCCAATGCTCTTCGTAATGCACTATGAACCCCCGTGGACAGAGTACGAGACCAATTTTTTCATGCTATAGCCAGCCTCAATATCTGTCAACGAAATCATGGTGTTTCACGACCACACAGTATAGGCCCATCCACTGTGTCCACAATCGTCCCAGGCTCCGGCGTTCGGACCCAAGCGTGGAGGACCCCACTGGAACGGGTGCTGGCAGATGTTCCCACGCTGTGTGAGTCTCCATGCCCGGTGCCGATCAGCGGGAGATCGCCGATTCGTTTTCCGAGCAGGAAGCCGAAATACCGATAAGCTCCAACGGAGATCAATTTCCATCAGCATCCTTTTCTGGATTATTCGGTTTCCGATCTGCCTTGTGAAATTCCTGCTCTAACATGGCCCGGATAAACCCACTCGCCGTATAGCCCTGCAGCTTGAGCTGGTCCAGTTTGAGCTTCAGATCCAAGGGGAGTTGGATGACAATGCGGACGAGTTTAGACATGGAGTTACACTATCTGTCCTCAGATGTTGGAGAGTGGCTGGTTGTGCTATCGAAGTGATGCATGTGCTATGCCACGGTATCGAATTCCGAAGACTGCGGTTTTGTTGAGGCCTATCCCCCCTTTTCGCGTGCCATCCAGCGGACAAATTTGGACCCGCTGTCCCTTTTCCGGTTTTTTTCTCGATCAGGGACTGGCGTCTTGAAACACCATGACGTCATCCGCGAACGGGGAAATGCCATGCATGTGTGGGAGTACCCGGTGCCAATGCAAGGAAGAGTCAAGACCGGGG
Organism: Nitrospirota bacterium; assembly: GCA_023248295.1. Lineage (GTDB taxonomy): Bacteria > Nitrospirota > Nitrospiria > Nitrospirales > Nitrospiraceae > 40CM-3-62-11. Next base: position 19,445 of record JAHFEU010000016.1, read on the forward strand.
AGCTCGCGCGGAAGAGTTGAGTAGAAGCTCCGCCCGGCACCTGAGATGAAGGGAATGCGCCAATGGGAACTCGGTGCAACAGTCGAGGGTTAGGGTCCCATCCAACGATGCCACATCCGACCCAGATTCCGGCGTTCGACCCCCAGCATGGAGAACCCGACTCGAACGGGTTCCGGCAGAGTTTCGCGCGCGGTGTGGATCTCCAAGGACGGCGAGGAGAGCTTCGCGGTGACCCAGACCGCCCCGTCTCGGTCCGTTCTGAAGAGGCGCGCTCCTGTCCGTTCGTACGCGGCCACCACATCGGCCGCGGGATGGCCGTAGGGATTGTAACGTCCGACCGAGATCACCGCCGCCTCCGGCCGCACCTGGCTGATCCATGGCGCATGTAGAGAGCTGCGCGCCCCGTGATGAGGGACTTTCAGGACGCGGACCCTCGACGATCTATCGGCCAAGCTCAGCCGTGCTTGAGCCGCGACCTCGATGTCAGCCGTAAAGAGGAACGAATGCGGGCCGCACTCCAGCACCGTGACCACGGACTCATTATTCAGCCCGCTGCCGCTCGTCATTCCCGATGCCGGATGACCGGCCGTGCGCCCCCCGGCGGGGTCTCTCGTCGCGGGTGGATTCAGCACCCGGAGTCGGCATGGGCCCGAACCGAGAATCATCTGCCCCTCCTCCGCGCGGGACTCCGCCAGGTTTCTCGCCTGCATCGCCGCTCGCAACCGATGGTAGAAGGGCTCGTCACGTTCTATGCCGTTGCCCCAGTAGCGACCGACCTGGAATGTGCGGATCACCCACGCCAGTCCACCCACATGGTCGAGCTGCGGATGGGTGCCGATCGCATGATCGAGGCGCCGGATGTGCCGGTCCCAGAGATACGGACCCAGCACCGTTCGCCCCATGTCCAGCGTGTCGTAGGTTGCCCCTCCGTCGATGAGGACCACCTGACCGTCGGGCAGCTCGATCACGGAGGCGTCGCCCTGGCCGACATCCAGAAACGTCACGCGCAGGGTGTCCCCGTCCGGATGCCCACGGGGCGACCAACACCACCACCCAAGAATCAGAACAGCGGCGATCGCGCAACTCCAGCGCAGCCTGGTTCCCCATCCGGATCGGGCGGCAGCATAGAGCAGCGTGAAGAATCCAAGCATGGCGGGAATGGTTGGCGACGCCACGTGCCATTCAGCCGCCGGCACACGCGCCATCAGCGTGACCAAGCCGGACAGGAGGTCCAGGAAGGCTTGATTGAGCGGGCCGGCCGGAAGCGACTCCCCTCCCGCCAGCAGCAACCAGACGGCGGACCCCAGTCCCAACGGCACCAGGAGCAATCCCGCCAGCGGCACCACAAGCAGGTTGGCAAGAAGGCCGAGCCACGCGATCTGGTTGAAGTAATACGCGACGAGCGGAATGGTGGCCAGCGTCACGCCCCCGGTGATCCACACATACTCACGGAACCAGGTCAGTCGCTCCCAGCCCTGTGCCTCAGGGCCAGGGATCCCCGTCGGGGCCTCGCGGGTTCGCCAACGGAGCACCAGCGCGATGGCGAGCACGGAGAGGTAGGAGAGTTGAAAGGAAATCTCGTACAGGGCATGCGGATCATGGAGCAGAATCAGCAACGCCGCGCTCGCCAAGGCCAGGAGCAGGTTCTGCTCATATCCCAGCCAGACCGCGAGCAAGAAGATCAGAATCATGACGAGCGACCGGACGGTCGCCACCTCCGCGCCCGCGAGCAGCGTGTAAAACGTGACCGGCGCGATCGTGAGCAGCGCTGCCAACCGGGTCGGGGTGATTCGCCGCGACAGAGCGAGCAACCAGAGCGGCGGCAGGCGACGGCACGATCCCTTGATCAGGAAGAACGAGAGAAAGGCGATGAGGCCCAGGTGTGAACCGGAGATGGAGAGGATGTGCACGGTCCCGGTCGCCATGAAGGCGTCCCGGACCTCGGGACTCAGGTACCCGGCATCTCCCACGATGATCCCCAGGTAGATGCCCAGCGCCGACCCGGTCAGCGTGTCAACCGCAGCCCGGCGGATGCGGTCCCGCCATGCGTCAATGACGCGCCAGGGTGTCCACCGTGACCACTCCGTGGGCGAACGGACGACCCGTAACGCACCCGGCCCGGAGACCGAGGCCATCGCGTCGATCTTCCGGCGCTCCAAATAGGCGGCGTAATCGAATCCCCCCGGGTTCAGGGTGCCGGACGGCGCGCGAATTCTCGCGGTGGCCGCCACCTGATCGCCTTGCTCGACCGCGCGATCCGGGTTCCGCCACGTGAGGCGGAGTCGGCCCTCCACCGGTCTGGCGTGAGGCTCGTCCCCGAGTCGTGAGACCGCCAGCATGATCACGGAGCGACCCTGGGCATGTCGAACGGCTTCCGTGACGCTCCCCACGATCCTCACGGGATCAAGTCCGGCCTGCTCGACGAGTCGGCTCGGTGTATGAGTGGCGAAGGCGGTCCAATACAAGAGGCCCGCCAGGAGGCTCCCGTACGCCACACAGCCGCGCTGAATCGTCAGTCGTCCTGCCCGTTCCAGGCGCAGCAGGACCAGCGCGGCGAATGCCAGGATCAGAAGAATGACGAAGGGAAGAAAGGCAAGGTAGGAGCCCAGCACTAGTCCGAGGAGGAAAGAGACCGTGATCCACAGGAGCATGGGAACCCGGGGACGACGCCGGCGCGCCTCTCAGCCCAGGCGGGCACGAACCACGACCGCCAGCTCGTCGGCCACCGACCGGATCAACGAGTCCCGTTCCCCCTCGACCATGATCCGGACCAGCGGTTCGGTCCCGGAGTAGCGAACCAGCACACGTCCGGTTCCGTTCAACTTGGCTTCTCCATCCCGGATGGCCCGTTGAACGTCCGGCAGACCGGCCAGATCCGGCTTCTCCTTCACCGGAACACTGAGGAGTATTTGCGGGACGGCGGTCATGCACCGAGCCAGGTCCGACAGAGATCGCCCGGTCCGCTTCATCAGGGCCATGATTTGGAGCCCCGAGATGAGACCGTCGCCCGTGGTGTTGTGTTCCAAGAATATGAGGTGTCCTGACTGCTCGCCGCCGAAGTTATAGCCTTCCGAGATCATTCGCTCCAGCAGATACCGGTCGCCGACGGGCGTTCGCACTAACGTGATCCCGGCCTTCGCCATGGCCAGCTCGAGCCCGAAATTGCTCATCACGGTCCCGACCAGCGTCTGCTGTTTCAGCAGACCGCGCTGCTGTAAGTCGAGCGCCGTCATCGCCATCGTGTGGTCGCCATCGACGAGATGTCCTTTCTCACACACGAAGACCGCGCGATCGGCGTCTCCGTCGTGGGCGATTCCCACATGGGCCTGGTGGTGGAGCACCGCCTCCTGCAGCCGTTCGGGATGGACCGCGCCGCAGCCGGCATTGATGTTCATCCCGTCCGGCTCGTTGCCGATCACCCAGACGGTTGCGCCCAACTCGCGCAATACTTTTGGAGAGACCTTGTAGGCCGCGCCGTTGGCGCAATCGACGACGACCCGCAGCCCTTGAAAATCCAGGTCCCTGGGCAGGGAGCGTTTGACGAACTCGATATACCGCCCCTCGGCGTCGTCGATTCGAAACGCTTTCCCCACCTCGTCCGCCGTGGGGCGCAAGTGTTCGATCTCATCCGAGACGATCAACGACTCCATCCGCGCCTCGAACTCGTCCGGGAGCTTGAACCCGTCACTGGAGAAAAACTTGATGCCGTTGTCCTGGTAGGGATTGTGCGATGCCGAGATGACCACTCCGGCGTCCGCCCGGAGACTTCGAGTCAGGAACGCGATCGCCGGCGTCGGCATGGGGCCCACTAACAGGACATCCACGCCCATGGAGCAGATGCCGGATGTCAGCGCTGACTCCAACATGTAGCCCGAAAGCCGGGTGTCCTTCCCGATCACGATTTGATGCCGGCCGGAGCGCCGTTTGAACAGGTACGCGGCGGCGCGCCCCAGCTTCATCGCCGTCTCGCTGGTCATCGGCTCGAGATTCGCGACCCCGCGCACCCCGTCCGTCCCGAAGAGCTTCCTCACGTCGTGTCCCCTCTCAGCCCGGGTTCGTTCCACAGCGAACGATCGCGTTGACGACCTTGACCACATCCCGCAGCGGCGCCACGTCGTGCACGCGGATGACTCGGGCCCCACGCAAGATGGCGACCGCCACCGCCGCAGCCGTTCCCATCAGCCGGTCGTCGACCGGCCTGGCCAGCACCTGCCCGATGAACGCTTTGCGGGATACCCCCACCAGAATGGGATATTCCAGCGCGACAAAGACATCCAGTCGGGCCAGGAGCCTCAGGTTGTGCTCTAGATTCTTCCCAAAACCGATCCCGGGGTCAAGCAGGATCTGCTCAGCGGCAATGCCCGCGTCGAGCGCCGTCCCGATCCGTTCGACAAGGAACTGCCGGACCTCTTGGATCACATCGCGGTAGGACGGCGCCTGCTGCATCGTCTTGGGCGTGCCCTGCATGTGCATCAAGACGAGACCGGCACCCGTTTCCGCGATGAGCGTTTTCATGCCCGGATCGTACCGAAGGGCGCTGATGTCATTGACGAGCACCGCGCCGACGTCGAGCGCCTGCCGAGCCACGGCGGCCTTGGTGGTATCGACCGAGACCGGCACCGACACCGTGCGGCAAACCGCCCTGATGACCGGGATCAGTCTTCGGCGCTCTTCCTCCTGGTCCACCGGATCCGCTCCTGGCCGAGTGGATTCCGCGCCAATGTCGATCAGGTCGGCCCCCTGCGCCGCCATCTCCACCGCGTGGGCGACCGCCGCCCCCGGATCGAGATAGCGACCGCCATCCGAAAAGGAATCGGGTGTGACGTTGAGCACGCCCATGATCAGGGGACCCGCATTCAGCGGGATGAGTCGCCCGCGGGCCCTCAGGGCCGCTGGGCTCGGGACCGTGTTGGGCTTGAGCATGGCGGTGATGTTCATCGGCGGACCCCGCGAGGCAGCGTGGCAAGCAGAAGGCGCTCGCAGGAGGAGGGGACCCTGACTCGGAGATCATGCGCGGAGCGGTCGGAGCGAGCACCCGTGTGACGACCACCGGGAGGCTCTGGTGAGACCCGGCATGAGTCTCTGCGAGGCGACATGTGACGGGACGTGATCAGGCGGGCACGGTTTGGGGCAGTGACCCTTGCTGGACGATCTGGTCAATTTCGGGCGCGTCGAGCACCTCCTTCTCGAGGAGAGCTTCGGCCAGCGCCTTCAGGACGCCCATGTGTTCGGTCAGCATCCGCGTCGCCCGTTCATAGTTCTCGGTCACCAGCCGCTTGACCTCGTAGTCGATCTCAATCGCCACCTGCTCGCTGAAATCACGGCTGGTCGCGATTTCGCGG